>JBEKSU010000019.1:0-24085 GCA_049516755.1 Verrucomicrobiota bacterium
GCCGGCGACGGCGAACCTCATCGCGAAACTGGCGCACGGCCTGGCCGATGACGCGCTGACGTGCATCGCGCTGGCGTTGAATCCGAAGGCGAAGATTTTAATCGCGCCGGCGATGAACGGCAAGATGTGGCAGCACCCGGCCACGCAGCAGAATGTGAAAACGCTGAAGGCGCGCGGCGCGGAATTCATCGGTCCGGACGAAGGGATGCTATCGTGCGGTTACGAGGGCATCGGGCGGATGTGGCCGGTGGAGGCGATTGTCCAGCGCGCGCTGAAACTGGCGGGCTGAGCAGGGTCCCGCCGGCCGCGAGCCTATGAAACCAAGCCTCTGGCAATGGTTGAAGCAGTTGTTCACGCTGCTGGAAATCCCGGCGCCGGATCCGCCGCGGCTGCTCCGCCGCATCGAAATCATGGAGCGGAACATCACGCTGCCGGTGCGGGCGGTGGCGGTGGGGGCCATCTTTTATTCATTTGTATCGACGCCGTGGTTTGGGATGACGTTGAGCACGGTGGATGTGACGGTTGAAACGGTCCAATACGTTTTCTGGTTTTATGTGCTCGCCAGCGGCGTCCTGGCCGCGCTGCTGCTGAATCTGCGGCGGCTGCCGCTGGCGGTCGTGCAATGGACGGTGGTCACGAGCAGCCTGGTGGACGGACTTTTCATTGCCGGAATGATGCTGATCACCGGGGGTCTGGACAGCATTTTATTCTGGCTGTTCATCGTCCTGATCATCCGCAACGCGGTGAGCCTGCCGGTGGGGTTTTCGCAGTTGTTTTTGAATTTTGCGATCAGCCTCTGTTACGTGCTGGTGGCCACGCTGGACCTTTCCGTTTCCCGCAATCTGGATGAATTCACCCAGCGCGCGCTGGACCTGACGCCCCGCGACAATTGGGGGGAGCCGTTTGTGCTGCGGCTGGTGGTGCTGCTGCTGGCAACGGTTTGCTGTTACGGCGCCCAGGCGCTGTTGGAGCGCCAGCGGCTGGCGGTGGAGGAAGCGGAGGAATTCGCGGCGCGGGAAGGACAGCTGCGTTCCGCCGGCCGGCTCGCCGCCGAGTTTGCCCATCAAATCAAGAATCCGCTGGCCGTCATCAACAGCACCGCCTTTTCACTGCAACGCGCCCTGCGGGACGCCCGGACGGAAGTCACGCAGCAAATCGGCATCATCCAGGAGGAGGTCGCGCGCGCCGATCAGGTCATCACCCAAATCATGGGCTACGCGCAATTGAGCGAAGGCCATGTCGAAAAACTCAACGTGGTCGAGGAACTCGACCGCGCCATCGCGCAGGTGTACCCGCCCGCCGTGCCGACGGGCATTCGCGTCCGCCGCGAATACGGCCATGGTTTTCCGCCGTTACTGATGCAGCGCGGCCATTTATCCGAGATACTGGTGAACCTGTTGAAAAACACGCGCGAAGCGCTGGTGGACAAAGGCGGCGTGCTGGTCAGGGCGGATTGTCACCGCGATCATGCGATTGAAATTTCCGTGTGCGACGATGGCCCCGGCATCGCGCCCGACAAAATCGGGCGGATTTTCGAGGCCTACTACACCACCAAGGAACGCGGCACGGGCCTGGGACTGGCGATCGTGAAACACAACGTCGAACTTTACGGCGGCCAGGTGCGCGCAGAATCCGAGCTTGGAAAAGGGGCGAAATTCACGTTACTCTTTCCGGCGAAGGCATTGATGAAACCGGTTTCATGAGCGTACCGCTGCCACCCGTGCTCGTCGTGGATGACGAGAAGAACATGCGCCTGTCGTTGCAGACGGTGCTGAAGGGGGAGGACTATGCCGCCCGGGCCGTTGAATCCGCCGAGGAGGCGCTGGCCCTGCTGGGGCGCGAGGAATTTTTCATGGTCATCACCGATGCCCGGCTCGGCGGCATGAGCGGCTATGAATTTCTCGCCAAAATCCACAACCAATGGCCCGACCTGCCGGTGCTCATGCTCACCGCCTACGCCACGCCCAAACTCGCCGTGGAAGCGATCAAGGCCGGGGCGATCGACTACGTGTCCAAACCGTTCGCGCCGGAGGAGCTGCTGCACGCCGTCACCCGCTGCGCCGAGCGTTACCGGCTGTTGCGGGAAAATGCCGCGCTGCGTTCGCGCGCCAATGAAACCATCACCCTGGACCAGATCGTGGGCGAGTCGCAGAAAATCCGCGAGCTGCGGAAATTGATCCAGACGGTCGCGCCCACGGACGCGCGGGTGCTCATTCTGGGCGAGAGCGGCACGGGTAAGGAACTGGTGGCCGGTGCCCTGCACGGACTGAGCCAGCGGCACGCAGCGAATTACATCCGCATCAACTGCGCCGCCATCCCCGACACCCTGCTCGAAAGCGAATTGTTCGGGCACGAAAAGGGGGCGTTCACCGGCGCGCTGAAACAAAAACCCGGACGGGTGGAGGAAGCCGATGGCGGCACGATTTTTCTCGATGAAATCGCGGACATGAGCAAGCCGCTGCAGGCCAAGCTGCTGCGGTTTTTGGAGGACGGCACGTTCACGCGCGTGGGCGGTACGCACGAACTCCGCGTCAACGTCCGCCTCATCGCCGCCACCAACCGCGACATCGTGCAGGCCATCGCCGAGGGCCAGTTTCGGGAGGATTTGTTTCACCGGTTGAACGTGGTGCAATTCCGGCTGCCGCTGCTGCGCGACCGGGAGGGGGACATCCTGCTGCTGGCCGGGCATTTCTTGAAGATGTTCCGCGTGGCGATGAACAAAAGCGTAAACGCCATCACGCCCGGGGCGCGGCAGAAACTGCTTTCGCACACGTGGCCCGGCAATGTCCGCGAATTGCGCAACGTCATCGAACGCGCGCTGATTTTGGAAACGACGCACGAGATCCAGGCGTCCAGCCTGCCGGATTTCCAGGTGGAAACGCGCCTGCAAAAATCCGCCGCCGCGTCCACCCACGCCGCGCCCGATGAATCGCTGGACGACGCGCTGGCGCGGCTGGAGCGCGAATTGATCACGAGCGTGCTGGAACAGAACGGTTTCAACCCGACGCGCACGGCCGAACGGCTCAAGCTGAGCCGGCATTCGCTCCGCTACCGGATGCAACGGCTGAACATGGATTTCGGCGATGGGCCGCCGGATGAAGGCGCGTAATTTTCAACCGGTAATTTGAGGAATTTGATATTATTTTGACATTATGGATGATGGACTGCCAGCGATAGGCCGGATGACGCCGTCATGGGTGGATTTTTTCATCATGGTGGGCGCGTTTGCCCTGGTGGGGATCGGGGCGATAATCTGGATCGTTTTCTTTCGCAAGCCGGGACGGCGACGGCGCAAGCACCGCCATCGCCATGAGCGCCGTCTGCCCAAGAACACCCTCGCCCAAAACGGCGGGCTGCCGCCGGTTCGCCGCGAGGAAAGGCCGCCGCCCCGGCCGCCGCCAACACCCCAAGCGTAAATGCATCACAGCCGCGCGATCACCCGCAAGAGCGCCTCGAATCTGGCGCTGGCCTTTGTGGTGTTGCCGCGCGCCAGACGTGACGCGATGGCCGCGCTCTACGCCTTTTGCCGCGAGGTGGATGACGCGGCGGACAACGAATCCGCGCCCGTTGAACAACGCCGCGAGCGGCTGGCGGAATGGCGCGCCGATGTCCGGCGGGCTTGCGACAACCAGACGCCGGAATTTGTCATCAACCAGGAATTCCAGCCCATCATCCACAAATATCATCTGCCCTTCGCGCTCTTCGACGAATTGATCCGAGGCTGTGAGATGGATCTGGACATCAAGCGCTATGCAGATTTTGAGCAGTTGGAGCTTTATTGTTATCGCGTCGCGTCGGTCGTCGGCCGGTTGAGCATCGAAATTTTCGGCTATAAAAATCCGGCGGTGCGCGATTACGCGGTTTACCTCGGCAAGGCGCTGCAACTCACGAACATCCTGCGCGACGTCCGCACCGACGCCGCCCGCGGCCGGATTTATCTGCCGCTGTCCGAGTTGAAAGCATTCAATGTCCGCGAAGATGAAATTCTGCAATCCCAATACTCCGACCGCTTCGCGCAGCTGGCCACCGGCGTTGCCGGCCGCGCCAGAAATTTTTACCGCCTGGCCCGGGAAACCCTGCCCGCCGAGGACCGGCGCTCCATGGTGGCCGCCGAATTGATGGGCGCGGTTTACTGGCGGCTGTTGCTCAAGCTGGAATCACAGCGGTTCAACGTTTTCGGCCCGCAACCGACGCGGCTCAGCAACGGACACAAAACGCTTCTGATTCTTCAAAGCTGGTTGCGCTTTGCGGTCGGCGCAACCGCATCCAACTATGGACCGCCCTGACCATCCGCAATCCGCGATTGGCAATCCGCCATCGAGATGCCGTCTCATCGTCAACGCGGATGATTTCGGCCGCTCGCATTCCATCAATGAAGCCGTCATCCGTGCGCATCAGGAAGGCATTTTGACCAGCGCGAGTTTGATGGTGAACGAAACTGGCTGCGACGAAGCGATCCGGCTGGCAAAGGAAAATCCAAAACTGGGTGTCGGCCTGCATCTGACCTTGCTGGTGGGTCGTTCCGCGCTGGCGCCGGAAAAAATCCCCGGTCTGGTCAACCCGCGCGGCGAATTTTCCAACAACCCCGTCGGCGTCGGTTTCCGTTATTTTTTCAATCGCCGTCTGCGCGGACAACTGCGGGCGGAAATCCATGCGCAATTTGACCGGTTCCACGCCACCGGCCTGCCGCTCGACCATGTCAACGGCCATTTGCATCTGCATCTGCATCCGGTGGTATTCGGGATTTTGATGGAGGATGCGGAAAAGCTGGGCATCCGGCGGATGCGATTCACCCGCGACTGTCTTGCCCGCAGCCGGCGCATGGCGCGGGGCCGCTGGTTGTATCGGGTCTCGCACGCGGCGATACACCAATGGCTCTCCGGCCGCGCCCGCGGGCCGCTGCGGCAGCGAGGCATCCAGCACGCCCAGATCACGTTCGGCCTGTTGCAGGATTCCCGTGTGGACGAGGCGTACATTTTGAAGCTGCTGCCGGAACTGCCGCCGGGCGATTCCGAGCTTTACTCGCATCCATCACTCGACGTATTTAAGCACGAGTTCGATGCGCTCGTCAGTCCGCGCGTGAAGGAACTGGTGCAGAAACTCGGAATCGAACTGATTCGCTGCCAGGATTTGTGATATGACAAAAATTTTAATCATTCTCCTCATCGCCTTTGCCTTCGAGGCCTTCGGCGTCATCGCCCTGAAAAAAGGCATCAACCAGATCGGCGCGCAATACACCGAGCGCAAGCCCACCCTGCCGGTCTGGAAAAATGTCGTCACCCTGGTCGGCAACTGGTTTACGAACAAGGACATCCTGTTCGGCCTGCTGCTGGAGACGATTTTCTTCGTCCTGCTGCAATACCTGCTCGGCCAGCGCGACGTGAGCTTCGTCTGGCCGCTGACGGCGATCAGCTTTGTGATGACGACGCTGGCGGCGCAATTCCTCCTGCACGAGCGCGTGGATGCCATGCGCTGGAGCGGGGTGGCGCTCATCATGCTCGGCGCGGCGTTCATCAGCTACAGCGAACATCAAAAGGAAAAATCCGCGCCGCCGCCGGCCGCTGCGGTCGATTCGATTGCACGGTAGGGCGGCGTTGCGGAGGCTGCCCCAAAAAGGCCGCTGCGGAGAATCCGTTTTTGGGGATGAACGGCAAGAGCGTTTCCTGTTGTTTTCGGCCAATGATTTTGAACTGCCAGCGCTGGTGATCTGTGAACTTTACAAGCGCCGTTGGCAGGTGAAGCTGTTCTTCAAATGGATCAACCGGACACCAGTGCGTATAACTCGTTCACCCGATTCAACGATTCAACGAATTTGCGGTCTAAGGCATTTATGAAATCCCGCTGGCTCAACCGCACCGTGCTCGGCATCGGGCTGGCGTCGCTGCTCAGCGACTGGTCGCACGAAATCGCCACCACCGTCCTGCCCGCGTTCCTCGCCTCCATGGGCGCGGCGGCGGCGTGGCTCGGCGTGATTGAAGGTGTCGCCGACGGCCTGTCCAGCTTCGCCAAGATGGCTTCGGGTTTTTACACGGACAAATTCCAGCGCCGCAAACCCATCGCTGTGGTTGGTTATCTCGTCACCGCCTGTGGCACGGCGTCGTTCGGACTGGCGACGGCGGCGTGGCACATCCTGATTTCGCGGTCGCTCGCCTGGCTCGGACGCGGCGTGCGCACGCCCGTGCGCAAGGCGCTGCTCGCCGCCGCCGTCACCAAGGAAACCTACGGCCGCGCCTTCGGCTTTGAGCGGATGATGGACACCATCGGTGCGATTGTCGGACCGGCCACGGCTTTTATTTTGCTTGCCGCGTTGCACCACAATTACCACCGCGTTTTCCTGCTGACACTCATTCCCGGCATTTGCGCCGCCGGAGTGATTGCGTTTCTGGTCCGGGAAAAGGAACGCAAGCCCGTGGCGCACGTCTCGTTTGGTGAACGGTTGCGCCTGTTGCCGCGGCCTTACAGGAAATTTCTCGTCGCCGTCGGAATTTTCGGCGCGGGCGACTTTGCCCCCACCTTGTTGATCCTGCTGGCGACGCAAAAGCTCACGCCGGCACTGGGCCCGGCGGTGGCCGCCAGCGTCGCGGTCGGGTTTTACGTGTTGCGAAACATTTATTACGCCGGATTCGCCTACGTGGCGGGCGGGCTGGCGGACCGTTTCAAAAAACAGTACGTGCTGGCGGCAGGTTACGCACTGGCGGCGTTGATGGCGCTGTTGATTGTGGCCGCCCCGATGACCATCTGGCTGCTCGGCATTATTTTCATTCTCAGCGGCATGCATGTGGCGATTGGGGAAACGCTGGAAGACTCGTTCTGCGCGGAACTGGTGGGCGAGGAACATCACGGCATGGCGTTCGGCGTGCTGGCCACGGTGAACGGCATCGGCGATTTCCTGTCCAGCATCATCGTCGGCGCGTTGTGGACGGCTTTCGGCACCAGCGTCGCCTTCGGTTACAGCGCCGTATTGTTTTCCCTCGGTGCACTGCTGGTTTTAAGAACCAGACCGGCAAAGCCGGTGAATTGACGGAGCGGCAGCGCAGGTCTAATCTCCGCGAATGGCAAAGAATATTTTTTGTATCCTCGCCGTCGCCGCCTTGTTTATTTTATCCAGCACGATTTGCTACGCCCAAGTAGATTCTAATGCTGTGAAGAATGCGGATGATTTTCTTGCCGCAGTCAAAATCGCCGACATTCCCGAAGGTAACAAAGCAGTTAAACAGGAGGCTTGGAGTACCGACAAGTTGCCGGTCCTTCAGGATTATACCAAGCTTTACGACGGCATGTTTGATACCGATGTACCAAACATTAAGGGTTTCAAACGATTGGTGCAGGCAAAAGTCCAAAGCCAGAGTGGGGCAATTATCGACACCAGATATATTCTCATTTCCTTTCAGGATCACAAATCTGGCCAGTGGCGCGTCTATGGCTTCACTGAGTTAAAAGACACCACTGTCGAGTCTGAGCTTTCATTCTTTAGCCAGCAACTCGGAAACACTAAATTTGTTCCAGCCCAGTTTAATTATTGGCATTTTGCTTACTGGTTGGGACTTTCGGGAAAATTAAAGGCCTCTCAATTGGCCTCAGAAAAGGCCATAACATTAAACACTGCCCATCCAAGCCCTGTTTTCCCTTCTTGGTGCAATGATAATGTTCGAATTGTTAAGGCTATAATTGGGGATGAAATTACAACGAATTGCACTGCCAATACAAATGTGGGGCCAACTGCTGTAAAATCGACCGGTCCCTGATGGTGAAGGAAATTCCGGAAGAGCAGATCACGAAGAAACTGGCATGACGATCTCTCAGCAACGATTAGAGATTCTGCGCAACGCGGCGGAAACTGGTGATATCTGGATATTCACCTATAGCGGCGGTCCAATATGGGTTCGTGCCGGCAAGGTTGATTTGGGCGATGAAAAGGATCGTGGAGATCAAGCATTATACGTTGATGAAGTTCGCGCAATGACGAGGGAAAATTTGGTGGAGCAGCGTGGAAAAGATTACTACCGCCTGACCGGCGCTGGATTTACCGCTGCAAAACAAGCTCTGGGGAAAATAAATCTACAAGAAATGTCAACAGCCGAGCTTGTCGAAATTATCAGACAACAGGCGGAGTCATGGCAAAAACCGGACGAGGCCATTTGGAATGAATTAATGGTGCGTTATCGTTGGATTGGTTGTCCGAAGGAAGATTCAGCTTTAATCGGCGGTTTGGATTCAGTCCTCCGGCTTCTAAATAAAGGCCATACCATGTTTCCGCCAAGAATAAGAAACGATCCCAGCGCAGGAATTCCGCCACCACCGCTATATTATCAAAAGAAAATTAGCTTGTCGCAAGTGATCAATAGGTCGTCGGTGCAAACCACAAAGACATCTCCACCGGAAAAAGCTGAAGCAATTAATCCGAAAGAAACGGAGAGAAGTCAGAACACAACGACGATCAAACAAAACGAATTTCAACCACCCGAACAAATCCCTGAAACATTTGAAGATGTTCTGCGGAAACCAATTTTGAAATCACGGTTTCGATTACCTATTGCTATCGCGGTCGTGCTGGTCTGTGGTCTTTATGCCGTATATGCAATTCTACCGGAACAGGTCAAACTTGAGATTTGGAATCATTTGGTTAATTTTTTCCACACTCGCCATCCATAAATTCCTACCAACACATGACTTTTTTTCGTGTCCATCCGTAGTTAAGACGGGTTTTTCTTGCGCCTTTTTGCGGCAAAGATTTCGTGTGCTTCGTATTTTTCGCGGTTGATGCTTCCCGAGGACGAGAACGAGGACGAGGACGATTCCCAGACGCTAGACGCCAGTGCCCAGACGCCAGGTTCAAAATTGAATTGTCCCCTGCCCCAATTCACGGCAAACTTGTGGTTCCTATGCGACAGGTCAACCTTGGCATGATTGGCGGCGGCACCGTGGGCAGCGGCGTGTTTCACGCGCTCCAGCTCAACGGCGGCCTCATGGCCTCGCGCATCGGGGTCAAGGTCGCCGTCCGCAAGGTGGCCGTCAAAGCGTTCAACGAGCCGCGCCCGTATCCAATCCCGCGTTCGCTCATGACCACCGACTGGCAAAGCGTCGTCAACGATCCTCAGGTGGACGTTGTCTCCGAACTCGTTGGCGGCACGGGCATCGCCCGGACGATGGTGCTCACCGCACTCAAGCTTGGCAAACCAGTCGTCACAGCCAACAAAGCATTGCTGTCCGCGCACGGCGAGGAGTTGTTTGCCGCGGCAAAAAAATACGGCACGAATCTTTATTACGAGGCGAGCGTCTGCGGCGGCATTCCCATCATCAAATCGCTGCGCGAAGGGTTTGTCGGCAACCGCATCAACGCGCTCTACGGCATCGTCAACGGCACCTGTAATTACATCCTCACCCGGATGAAGCTGGAAGGCGCGGACTTTGCCGCCGTCCTGGCGGACGCACAAAAGCACGGTTACGCCGAGACGCCACCGGACCTGGACATTGACGGCCACGATGCCGCGCACAAAATAGGCATTCTGGCATCGCTCGCGCATGGTTTCTGGGTGAACCCGAAGAAAATCCACGTCGAAGGCATTCGGCACGTCAGCGCGCTGGACATCAAATTTGCCGGTGAGCTCGGTTACACAATCAAGCTGTTGGGAATAATCAAACGAATTGACGAGTCGAAAGGCCAGTCAGCGCGTAAATCGAATATCGCAAATCGTAAATGCCGGGTGCAGGTTTCGGTTTATCCGACGCTGGTGCCGAACGCGCATGTTCTCGCCAGCGTGAATCACGTCTTCAACGCCGTGTTCGTGCGCGGCGACATTGTCGGCGACACGTTGTTTTACGGTCGCGGCGCGGGCAAAGACGCCACGGCCAGCGCGGTGCTCAGCGACCTGGCGGACGCGGCGCTGGACTTGAAGTCCGGCAGCAAACAACGCGTCCCGCCGTTTGTGCCGCATGAATGTTCCGGCGCGGTCATCCCCATCGAAGACGCCGTATCGCAGTATTTCGTCCGGCTCAACGTCGTGGACCAGCCGGGTGTGCTGGCGAAAATCTCCGCCATTTTCGGCGCGGCCAAGATCGGCATTTCTTCCGTCATCCAACCCGAAGGCCACGAAGGTAAAAGCGTGCCGCTGATTTTCATGCTGCACTACGCCAGCAACGGCGCGGTCAGCGGCGCGTTGAAAAAAATCAGCCGGCTGCCCGTCATCAAAGGCGAACCGGTGATGATTCGAGTGGAAAATTTTGAGTAACGGCATGAGAATTCAGGAGCCAGAATCCAGAATACTGTTTTAACATGTCCTTGATTGTTCAAAAATACGGTGGCACTTCGGTGGGCAACCCGGAGCGCATCAAAAATGTCGCGGCGCGCGTGGCCAAATACCGCGCGCAGGGCGACCAGGTCGTCGTCGTCGTCTCCGCGATGAGCGGCGTGACGGACAATTTGATCAAGCTGGCCAAGGAAATCATGCCTTTGCCCAGCGAACGCGAAATGGATGTGCTGCTCGCGACCGGCGAACAGCAAACCATCGCGCTCACGGCCATTGCGCTGCACGCCCTGAACGTGCCGGCGGTATCGCTCACCGGCCCGCAGGCGGGCATCGTCACCGACGTGGTCCACACCAAGGCCCGGATTCACAACATCACGCCGAAGAAAGTCCATGAACTGCTCAAAGCGGGCAACGTCGTCATTGTGGCCGGCTTCCAGGGCGAGACGCCCGAGGGCCAGATCACGACGCTTGGCCGCGGCGGGTCGGATTTGACGGCCATCGCGCTGGCGGCGGCGGTGAAGGCCGATCTTTGCCAGATTTATACGGACGTGGACGGCGTTTATACCGCCGACCCGCGCATTGTGCCGACGGCGAAGAAGCTGCCGGAGATTTCCTACGATGAAATGCTCGAACTGGCGAGCCTCGGCGCGAAGGTGATGCAGAGCCGCTCGGTTGAATTTGCCAAAAAATTCGGAGTGGTCTTTGAAGTCCGCTCCAGCTTGAATGACAACCCCGGAACCATTGTGAAAGAAGAAACCAAAAGCATGGAAGGCGTCGTCGTGCGCGGCGTTTCGCTCGACAAAAACCAGGCCAAAATCACGCTCGTCGGCGTGCCCGACAAGCCCGGCGTGGCCGCGCGCATTTTCAAGGCGCTCGGCGACGCAACGGTGAACGTGGACATGATTGTGCAAAACATCAGCCACGGCACCGGCACGCCCCAGACGGACATATCGTTCACGGCGGACAAGCCGGATTTGCTCAAGGCGCAGAAGGTTATCAACGGATTGAAGAAGGAACTCGGCTTCCGCGACGTGATCACTGCCGAAAAAATCGGCAAGCTGTCCATCGTGGGCGTCGGCATGAAAAGCCACACGGGCGTGGCGGGCAAATTGTTTGAAACGCTGGCGAAGGAAGGCGTGAACATCGACATGATTTCCACCAGCGAAATCAAAATCTCGGTCGTGATTGATCTGGCCAGGGGCGAAGCCGCCATGAAAGCCGTCCACGGCGTGTTTATCGGCTGAAGATGTAATTCGGCTACGTGTTTAATTCCATTCTTGAGGCTTAGAAACCTCCAAAAGCAAACTACCACACTTTGCAAAGTATGGCAGTTTGCCAGCCTGCATCACCGATCTATCATTCGCATCAGTTCAGAGGCCACAGGGTCCATCTTGCCGGGGGATTTGATTTCACAAATTCCACGCCGGCGGACAATCAATTTTCGGGCCTCCAGTTTCTTCAAATGGCGATACAAAGCGCGGTTCGACATCCGGGTGACACGTTGGAGTTGAGACAGCATATGATGCTTTTTGTGCAATGCTTGAAGAATCTGCAAGCGCCGCGGATGCGTAAAAGCAGTTGCCAGCTTGAAAATGGATTCAATCGGGTCAGCTCGCTGACGAAAAGTCTTTTTCAAAACGAAAACGAGACCAAAGGCTGGACTTGCAGTCGAGGCAGGAGGCAGGCGGTATTTCACGTAGCGACCGATGCGGCGAGCCACCAACAAGCCGCGGGATTCCAACGCCCGAAGATACTGACTTGCCGCGGCAACGCTCAAGTTCAGTTGTTCGGCAAGACCAGAAACCGTTTGATCCGGCTGATGAATCAACAAGCCAATGGCACGAAGGCGCGTGCGATTGGCCAAGATACGGCAAGTGCGCCAAAGCGTCGGGCGCAGCGGATGCTCCAATTGCATTTGCGCCACACTTTGCAAAGTGTAGCACATATTGTCAATCG
Source organism: Verrucomicrobiota bacterium (assembly GCA_049516755.1). GTDB lineage: Bacteria > Verrucomicrobiota > Verrucomicrobiia > Limisphaerales > UBA11358 > UBA11358. Next base: position 12,204 of record JBEKSU010000019.1, read on the forward strand.
ACAACTTCCGGGACTTTCCCAAGTCTTCAAATATTTCTCCTCCCGGCCGCAGGATTTCCAAGAAAATTGGGGACCGTCCTGACAACTCCCGCCATATATCAAAATATTCCTCGCGGTTAAGCCGGCAAGATCACTGAAGGTATCAAAACAATCTTTCCCGCCAACGCACCGGATATTTAATCTAACTTTTTCCTGCACACGGTGCACCTTGGCGGTTTGCGCAAGTGGCAGCACCCGGACAATTTGCGCCTTCAATTTCCCCGGCTTGGGATCTGGCCCACCGTAATCAAGAGCCTTCCAAAATCCCGCCTTTGGAGTAGAATTAGAACATGATTCGGATCGTTTCCGCCAAACCACTGCCTCAACACCGGTTGAAGGTGGCCTTCAATGACGGAGTGAGCGGGATTTTTCCCATGGAGCCCGAACGTTGCAGCGGCGTGTTTTTGAAATTACTGGACGCGAAAGTTTTTAACGCGGTCGCCAACAATCTCGATTTCGGCTGCGTGGAATGGCCCGGCGGAGTTGACCTTTGCCCCGATGCAATGCATCAGGCCATGACCGGTTTTGAATCCGAAATGGAACCCCAGGCAGCGGTCTTGCGCGAAGACACGAAAAAGAGTGTCAAGCGACGGTAAAAGCGTTTGCTGGGTGTATGTCGGGTAAAATCAAACATGAAAGTTCTTATAACATTTAACTTTGTTGTAGGAATTCTCTTCGCCGCCATAATGGTGGCGTCCGCGAAATGGGAATGAACAGTGCGATTCATCTGCTCGCCCCGCTGTTGAAAGCAACCTTGAAAGTGGGCGTGGAATGGAACGGTGAAACACATCGATTTGAAAGGAAGAAAACGATTTGACGCTGAAAGCCGTTTACGCGGCATTTTTAAAGGATTAGTCTGGTTCCGCGAACACGCATGAGCAAAACACCATCAGTCCCGGGCCAAAATGAATGGTGGACGGCGGGGCGGTTTCTGCTGGTGTTGACGGCGACGGTGATCGTGGTTTTTCCCAGGGTTGTGCTGGGCCTGAACACCTTTTTTTATCGCGACTACGGCGCGCTGGGTTATCCCGGCGCTTATTTTCTGAAGGAAAGTCTGCGGCACGGGGAATTGCCGTTCTGGAATCCCTACAGCCATTGCGGCGTGCCCTTTCTCGCGCAAATGGGGCAATGGTATCCGCCCTCCTGGATTTGCGTGCTCCTGCCGATGCCCTGGGCGCTGAATGTGTTCATGCTGCTGCACCTGGTGCTGGGTGGAACCGGCCTGTATTGGCTCGCCCGGTGCTGGGGCGCCGGCGAATTCGCCGCCGGCCTTGCGGGATTCGCCTATGCCTTCAACGGCGTCTCGTTGTCCTGCTTTCAATGGGGCAATTACATCGCCGCGCTCAGCTGGCTGCCCTGGTTGATCATCGCCGTGACCGAAGCGTGGCGGCGGGGCGGACGATGGATACCGCTGGCGGCCCTGGTGGGCGCCATGCAGGTGCTGACGGCCACACCCGAACTCACGCTGATGGTCTGGCTGTTCTTGGGCGTGCTCTGGTTGAGCGAGGTTGCCGCCAGGGAGATAAAAATCGCGGCCTCCGCCGGACGCCTGGGAGGCGTGGTCCTGCTCGCCGCGGGAATCACAATGGTGCAGATGCTGCCGTTCTTGGATTTGCTGGCTCATTCGCAACGGAACACAAACTACGACGCCGGGCAATGGCCGATGCCGGGCTGGGGCTGGGCCAATTTGCTGGTACCGTTGTTCCATTCCTACCGTTCGCCACAAGGAATCTGGTTTCAATCCGGCCAGGAATTTTTCCCGTCCTATTATCCCGGCGCGGGAATTCTGGCGCTGGCGGTCCTGGGCGTGTTATGGACCCGGACACGCCTGAGTGCGGTGGTGGCGGGATCCGCTTTGTTTTGCTGGATTCTGGCGCTGGGAAACAACGGCCATCTTTATTCCTGGTTGAAGCAGATTTTTCCCCTGCTCGGCATCGCCCGCTTCCCGGTAAAATTCACCGTGCTGACCACGCTGTTGATCCCATTGCCGGCCGCCTGGGCCATCGGGCGGATTCAATCCGGTCCCAATCAACGCCTGCGCCGCAATTTAATCGCGACCGGCATCATCGTCCTGCTGTTGATGGGATTTCTCGTCTGGTTCGCCCGGCAATACCCGCTCCCGACCGACAACTGGCGCGCCACCGGGGAAAATACGGTTTTGCGGGCAACATTAATGATTGCCCTGCTGGGCGGTATCCTGTTTCTGGCTGAACTCAAGAATCAGGCGGTCCGTCTGGCACTCCAATTTGGCCTGCTCGGCATCATTGTATTCGGCGCATTCAATCACAATCCGAACATCGTCCCCACCCTGCCGGCATCCAGTCTTGCGCCGGGTCTGTGGACCGCCAGCGGCAAACCGCCGCCGCCCCGGCTGGGCGAAGGCCGGATCATGATCAGTCCCGAAGCCGAACAATACCTGATTTACCACCAGTTGAGCCGGATGGATTATGATTTCACCGGCAAACGGCTGGCCGAATGGTACAATTTGAATCTGCTGGACCTGATTCCCAAGGTCACCGGCGCGATCACCCTGCGACCCGCGGCGTTTGACCGGGTGGAGCGTTATTTGTATTACACGCGGGGCACAAGTTGCAGCGATGGATTTTTGAATTTCGTGTCGGCCGCCTGGTATTCGGACCCGGAAAACCCGGTGCTTTGGACGGCCCGCACGAATTTTCTGCCGGTCATCACCGCCGGCCAGCGGCCCGTCTTTGCCGATGACGATGCGGCCATGAATGCCATCACCGCCACCAACTTCAATCCCCGGCTGGTGGTGTATCTGCCGGAATCCGAACGCCCGTTGGTCACGGTCACCAATCCGTCCGTTTGTTCGCTGGCTTCGGCCCGGTTTACGGATAATTCGGTGGAGGCGGTGGCAACCGCAACCGCACCCTGCCTCGTGGTGCTGTCCCAGACATTTTATCATCTATGGCAGGCGGAAGTGGACGGACATCCGGTTCCCCTGCTGCGGGCCAACGTGGCCTTTCAAGCCGTGCAGATTCCGGCGGGAGCACATCATTTGAAGCTGATTTACCGCGACCGTAATTTCGTCTTCGGCGGAATCATTTCATTGTTATCCATCGCCATTTGTGCGGCGATGTGGTGGCACGGGCAGAGGGCTTTCGACCGCAACCGGAAAGGCGTCTGACCGGCCATTCGACACGGCGCGCACGTTGATGACCAATCATCCATCACAGCCGCAGTCACAATTCCACGATCTTGCCACCAGCGTCGCCAGCCGCTCCAGCCAATACGCCGGCTTCGCTTTCGCCTGCCCGAACGTGGTCATTTGGGTCAAAGCATGAATTTGAGTGAAGAGTTTTTGTTTTTTTGCGCCCGGGCTGACAATCCCGCCCAGCGCAATGCAGGGAATGCCCTGCTTGCGACAGCGCGCGGCAATCTGGCCGACACCCTTGCCCATGAACGTGGAGGAATCAATCGCCCCTTCGCCAATGATCACGAGATCCGCCTGGCGTAGATGACGCTTGACCGACGCCTGCCGGGCGAACAAATCAAACCCCGGTTTCAATTGTGCGCCCAGAAACGCCAGCAAGCCAAAGCCCAGCCCGCCAGCCGCGCCCGCGCCGGACATCCGCGCCAAATCGCACCCGAAATCTTTCTTAACCACCTTCGCCAGCTGGCTTAGACAACGTTCGGCGCGCACAAAATCGCGTGAGCGCAGGCCTTTTTGCGGCCCGTAAACCCGCGTGGCGCCGCGCGGACCCAACAATTGATTTTGCACGTCCACCGCCACCAGCAACTGACGCAAACAGCGGCGGGGCGACGGGGCGCGGATTTTTGCGAGCTGATCCAAACCCGTCCATTGTTCAATTGGATTGCCGGTGCGATCCAGAAACTTCCAGCCGAGCGAGCGCGCCAGACCGAATCCGGCATCGTTGGTGGCGCTTCCGCCAATGCCCATCAAGCAGCGTCGCGCGCCTTTTGCCGCCGCCGCCCGGATGACCGCGCCCAAGCCAAAAGTGTCCAGTTCGAACGGATGAAATTTCCCGGGCGGCAACATGGCCAGGCCAATAATCGCGGCCGATTCAATGATGGCGGTTTTCGTTCGCGGCTCCCACCACCATCGGGCGGAGCACGGACGATGCGCCGCATCGACGGTCTCCAGTTGTTGAGTCCGGGCGCGGAGCAAGTTGTTGAAGACCTCGCCAAATCCGTCGCCGCCGTCGGTCATGGGCAGCAAATCGAGCAAGTCATGCGGCCGGGCTTTGTGCCAGCCCCTCGCGATGGCCTGCGCGGCTGCTCCGGCTGGGAGCGTGCCCTTGAACTTGTCGGGAATGACCAGGATTTTCAGCGGCATGATTCAGCCCAAAGTCCAAAGCCCAGGGTCCAAAGTCAAGGCGGTGGGATAATCTTTTAACCACAGATGAACACAGATGAGGAATAATTGCAGAAATCCGCAGAGATAAGTTAGATTAAACGACCGTCCTCATCCCGGCCCTCTCCTCCAAGGAGAGGGAGAATCATTCGCCGTCTGTCTGAAACACCCGTGACTGTATTCGTCGGACAATCATCCGCAAAACCAGAATTGGCCGGCGGCTATTTCCTCTCTTGGGGGAGAGGACAAAAGGTGAGGGCGGGCGTAACCCACAAATCTCATCCGCCTCGGTTAAAACAGTTCGTGCCAATCTGTGTCCATCTGTGGCTTAAAAGTCTTTGCGTCCTTGGCGCCTTGGCGGTTAAATCCGCCCATGCGCGTCGCGCCCTTCATCTCGGGTTTCATCGGCCAACTGTGCCCCTCGGGCGGACATTCATGAACGCCAACCCAACCGATGCTCCCCGGAGCAACACCCGCTATCTGATGCTGGCCGTGTTGTTCGTGGTCACCACCGTGACCTTTGCCGACCGGGCAACGCTCTCCATGGCCGCCCCGGCCATGGGCAAAGACCTTGGACTCGATGACGTGGCGATGGGTTATGCCTTCTCGGCCTTCGGCTGGTCCTACGCCGCGCTGCAAATTCCCGGCGGCTGGCTGCTGGACCGTTTCGGCTCGCGGCTGGTTTATGGCGTGGGACTTTTTTTCCGGTCGCTCTTCTCGTTTCTGCAGGGCGCGGTGGGTTTCTTTACCGGCACGGCTGCCTTTGCCTGGCTTTTTTCCCTCCGTTTCGGGATGGGCATCGGTGAAGCCCCGGCGTTTCCCGCCAACAGCCGGATCACGGCCATGTGGTTCCCGACCCACGAGCGGGGTTTTGCCTCGGCCGTCTTCAATTCGGCGCAATATTTTGCCCTGGCGCTTTTTTGTCCCTTGCTGGGCTGGATCCTGGGTGTTTTTGGCTGGCAGCATGTCTTTTACATCATGGGCCTGGCGGGCATGCTGCTGGCGTTCGTATGGTGGAAGGTCATTCGTTCCCCGCAAAATCACCCGCGAGTGAACCGGGCGGAACTGGACTACATCGAAGGTGGCGGTGGGCTGGCGGGCATGGAGACAAAAAGAACGACCGCCCAATGGCCTCAGGTGCGCGCGCTCATCACGAACCGTATGATGATCGGCGTCTGCCTCGGCCAGTTTTGCCTCAACACGATCACCTGGTTCTTTCTGACCTGGTTCCCCACCTACCTGGTTCATGCCAAAGGACTGACCATCCTGAAAGTCGGCCTGATCGCATCCATTCCCGCCCTGGCCGGCTTCGTGGGCGGACTCCTCGGCGGCTGGGTATCGGACTGGATGCTCAAGCGGGGAACGTCGCTAACCGCGGCCCGCAAGACACCCATCATCCTGGGATTATTCCTCTCGGGCAGCATCATGCTGGCGAACTACGTGAGCGCTCAATGGGCCATCATTGCCATCATGTCGCTGGCGTTTTTTTCCAAGGGCTTTGGCGCCATCGGCTGGGTCGTGATCAGCGACGCCTCTCCCCGGGATATGGTCGGCTTGAGCGGCGGAATATTCAATTTCGCCGGCAATCTGGCCAGCATCGTCACCCCCATCGTCATCGGCTACATCCTGGAAACCACCCATTCGTTCAATGGCGCCTTAATCTTTGTTGGCAGCATGGGCCTTTTGGGGGCAATGTCTTACTTGTTCATCGTCGGTGAAATAAAAAGACTGGAACTGGCAATCTGAATGAAATTTGATATGAGCAGACCTATGTCCAACCGGAAAACAAAACGCGCGGTGAAACAAAACGCCCCGGCGGGTTCGCAAGCCAAACCGGCCCGGCCAGCGCCAAAGTCCAAAACCCCCGAACAACTTCGCAGTTTTCGCTGGCTCGGACCTGACGATCTGCGCTCCTTCGGGCATCGCTCGCGGCTCAAACAGATGGGCTACAGTGCCGAGGACTACGCCGGCAAGCCGGTCATCGGCATCCTGAGCACGTGGAACGAATTGAATCCGTGCCATACGCATTTCCCGCAGCGCGTTCAGGAAATCAAGCGCGGCGTCTGGCAGGCCGGCGGTTTCCCCGTCGAGATTCCCGTGATGAGCATGGGTGAGACGTTCATGAAACCCTCGGCCATGTATTATCGGAACCTGCTGGCGCTGGAGACGGAAGAAACGTTGCGGTGCTATCCGATTGATGGGGCCGTGCTGCTGGGCGGATGCGACAAGACCACCCCGGCGCTCATCATGGGCGCGACCACGATGAATCTGCCGGCGATTTATGTTCCGGCCGGCCCCATGCTCAAGGGAAACTGGCAGGGCACGACGCTGGGCAGCGGCACCGACGCCTGGAAATACTGGGCCGAACGCTGCGCCGGAAATCTCGACGAATGCGCCTGGCGCGGCATCGAGGACGGCATCGCTCGCTCCGCCGGCCATTGCATGACCATGGGCACGGCCTCCACCATGCTCTCCGTCGCCGAAGCGCTTGGCCTGACGCTGCCGGGCGCGTCTTCCATCCCCGCCACCCACGCCGCCCATTCGCGCATGGCGGAAGCCAGCGGCCGACGCATCGTCGAAATGGTCTTTGCCGATCTCAAACCCGGAGACCTCCTCACCGCCCGCGCCTTCGACAACGCCATTACGGTGGACATGGCGATTGGCGGCTCGACCAACGCCATCATTCACCTGATCGCCATGGCCGGCCGCGCCGGCATCAAGCTGCCGCTGGATCGCTTCGATGAAATTTCCCAGCGCACGCCGGTCATTGCCAATCTGCGTCCGAACGGCGAGTTTCTGATGGAGGATTTTTACGAGGCCGGCGGATTGACCGCCCTGCTCAACCGCATCCGTGGCCGCCTGAATCTGGATTGCCTGACCGTCAACGGCAAAACGCTGGGCGAAAACATCACCGGCAGCCGCGTTTGCGACGACAAGGTGATTCTTCCCCTGAAACAACCGTTGTCGTCCGCCGGGGCGACATTTGTCCTGCGCGGCAATCTCGCGCCCGATGGTTGTGTCATCAAACCCACCGCCGCCGAACCCCGGTTGCTCAAGCACACCGGCCCGGCGATTGTTTTCAAGGATTACGCCGACCTCAAGGCGCGGATCGATGACGACCAGCTCGACGTGACGGCGGATTCCGTCCTGATACTGCAAAGCGCCGGACCGCTGGGCGCGCCGGGCATGCCGGAATGGGGCATGCTGCCCCTGCCCCGCAAACTCCTGCGCCAGGGCGTGCGCGACATGGTCCGCATTTCGGATGCGCGCATGAGCGGCACCAGCTACGGCACGTGCGTGCTGCACGTATCGCCCGAATCGGCCAAGGGCGGGCCGCTGGCACTGGTGCGCGACGGCGATTTGATCGAGCTGGACGTGCCGGCCCGGCGGATTCAGTTGCGCATCACCGACGCGGAAATGACGAAGCGGCGCAAAGCCTGGCAGCCGCCATCGGACCGTCATCTGCGCGGCTACGGCTGGCTCTTTGCCAAGGAATGCACGCAGGCCCATGAAGGCTGCGATTTCAGATTCCTCCATGCCGGTAAACCCATCGCCGAGCCGGATATTTATTAAAGTTGCCGGACTTTTGGTTTTGATGGCCCGTCAAAATGTATTTATAAAAAAGAAATCAACACGATGAATACAGATTTCATTCATGGCGTCGTGACACCGCTCATCACGCCGGTGGACGCCCAGGAACGGGTGGACGAGACCGGCCTGCGTAACGTGATTGAGCACGTGCTGCGCGGCGGTGTGCATGGCGTGTTCGTCGCCGGCAGCACCGGCGAATTTTATGGCCTTGATTACGACGAGAAAAAACGCGCGACCGAAATCAGCGTCCATCAAGTCAAAGGACGGGTTCCGGTCTATGTCGGCGCCAGCGCCATCACCACCCGGGAGTGCATCAAGCTCTCGAAAATGGCGGAAGCGGCAGGCGCACAGGCGGTCACGGTTCTCACGCCGATGTTTATCAGGCCAACCGAGGAGGAATTGTATCAACATTTCCGGGCCATCGCCGAATCCACCGCCCTGCCGGTTCTGGTTTACAACAACCCCGAGCGGACCGGAATCAACATGCCGGCAAACCTCATCGAACAGCTGGCGGAAATCCCGAACCTCGTCGGGGCGAAGGAGAGCAGCGGTGATTTGACGCTGACGTCGCAATATATCATCCGTACCCGGAGCAAGGGTTTCAAAATCCTGGCCGGGCGGGACACTCAGATTCTCGCGACGCTCGTGTACGGCGGCGTCGGCACGGTTGCGGCCACGTCCAACATCGCGCCGGCGCTGGTCGTGGAAATCTACAACAAGTTCAAGGCCGGGGATATTCCGGGCGCGCTGGAGGCGCAATATAAACTGGCTCCGTTGCGCGTCGCGTTTGGCCTGGGCAGCTTTCCGGTGGTCATGAAGGACGCGTTGAATCTGATGGGGATAAAAGTCGGCGATCCGATCAAACCGATTGCTCACTGCACCGACGCCAACCTGGCAAAACTCAAAGAGATATTGGTCAAAATGGGATTGATAAAATAATCTCCGCGAGCCGCTGAGGACAGCGCACGCTACAAGCCATAACATCACTGCGATGTTTCACGCCCTCCCTCAACCCGACTTTCTCCCCAAGGAGAAGGAGAATCGTTCGCCGTCTCCTTGAGAATTTGTGCGACGAGATTGGCCGGACGGTCATCCGCAAAACCAGAACCGGCCACAGCAGCTATTTCCTCTCCCGGGGGGAGAGGATAAAAGGTGAGGGCGAGCGTAACTCACAAATTTCATTCGGCTCAGTCAAAGCAATTCACGCCAATCCGTGTCCATCCGTGGTTGAAACTTGCTATTCGGGGTGGCGGCTGATTTTATAAAACAACATGCGCGTTGCGCTGTTCATACCGTGTTTCGTTGACCAGCTTTATCCCGAGGTCGGGAAGGCCATGGTAACGGTGTTGCGACGCGTGGGGGTTGAACCTTTTTTTCCCGCCGGTCAAACCTGCTGCGGCCAGCCGGCCTTCAACACCGGCTACTGGGATGAAGCGCGCCGCCTGGCAAAACGGTATTGCGAAATCTTTGCCGACGCCGAGGCGATTGTCAGTCCTTCCGGCTCCTGTACGGCCATGGTGCGCAACTATTATCCTAAGCTGCTCGGCGAGACACCGCAAGCCGCGGCCAACACCTTCGAGTTCGCAGAATTTCTGGTAAAAAAGCTGGGCGTGACGGACGTGGGCGCAAAGTTTGCCGCGAACGTGACCTATCACGACGCCTGCCACACCCTGCGCGAACTGAAACTCAAAAACGAACCGCGCCAGCTCCTCGCCAAGGTGCGGGATTTGAAGCTGGTCGAGATGGACGAGGCGGAGACCTGCTGCGGATTCGGCGGCACGTTCGCGGTGAAGTTCCCGATGATTTCCGCCGCCATGGACGGGGTCAAAGTCGAGTCGATCCGCAAGACCGGCGCGCAGTACGTCGTTTCCACCGACTCGAGCTGTCTCATGCAAATTGACGGCTACCTCAAGCGCCATCAGATGCCCGTTCAGACGTTGCATCTGGCCGAAGTGCTGGCCCGCACGTGAGCGCAACATGACACCGACCCTCCAGCGATTCCAGAATGCCGCGACCGTCAAGTCGGCGGATGTGAAACATCGCACCGTCATCCGGCGCAACATGGCCACTTATCACCGTTCCGTCGAACGCGGCCAGGCGCGGTTCCTCAACTGGGAGGAAGCCCGGGCGCGCGCGGCCCAGGCGAAATGGGACGCCGTCAATCATCTCGACCGGTATCTCGAGCAGTTCGAACAGAACGTGACGCGCAACGGCGGCCACGTGCATTGGGCTGAGACCGCCGACGAGGCCTGCGCGATCATCCTCGACCTGGCCCGGCGCCACAACGTTCGCAAGGTGGTCAAGGGAAAGTCCATGGCCACTGAGGAAATCCACCTTAACGATGCGTTTGCCGCCGCGGGCATCCAGTCCGTGGAGACCGACCTTGGCGAGTTCATCTGCCAGCTCCGCGGCGAACCGCCCTATCATCTGCTCACACCGGCCATGCACCTCTCGAAGGCCGACTTCTCCCGCGATTTCCACGAGAAACTTGGTTCGCCCCTCACCGAGGATCCACAGGAACTGACCATGATCGCCCGGCAATGGCTGCGGAAAGATTTTCTGACGGCGGACATGGGCATCACCGGCGCCAACTTTGCCGTGGCCGACCTCGGCATGATCGCGCTTACGGAGAACGAGGGAAACATCCGCCTGTGCTTCTCGCTGCCGCGCGTGCATGTGGCCCTGGTCGGCATCGAGAAGCTTATCCCGCGCCTGGAAGACCTTGCCGTGCTCTGGCCGGTCCTCGGAACCATGGGCACCGGGCAGGCGCTCACCAGTTACAGCTCGCTCGTCGGCGGCCCGCGCGCTTCCGGCGAAGCGGACGGACCGGAAGAATTTCACGTGGTGTTGCTGGACAACGGCCGCACCCGGCTGCTGGCCGATGTCGAACAGCGCGACGCGCTCCAGTGCATCCGCTGCGGCGCCTGCCTCAATTCCTGCCCCATCTACGAAAGTGTCGGCGGTCACGCCTACGACACGACCTATCAGGGCCCCATCGGCTCGGTCATCACCCCGCACCTGCGCGGCCTGCAGGATTGGTCGCACCTGCCGTATGCCAGTTCGTTGTGCGGCGCATGCACCTCCGTGTGTCCGGTACACGTGGACCTCCATCATCATCTTTTTCAAAATCGCCGCAATGCCGTGCAACAGCAGCTCGATCCCTGGTTCCAGCGCGTCGCCTTTCGCGTGTGGCGATGGGCCATGGAAGATTCGGGACGATACGCGCTGGCGGGAAAACTCGGCCGGTTCGCCTTGCGGCTCGGAGCAGCGCGCCCGTTCCTCAAACCGTGGACGAAGACCCGCGAATTTCCGGCCGTCCCGACGCAATCGTTCCGCGATTGGTGGGCCAAATCGCAAAATTCCGGCTCGCGGGTACGCTCGCCCCACCAAAAGCAATCGGAGGACCGAAACGCATGAGCGAGTCCCGCGAGAAAATCCTGAACCGCGTTCGCGACGCCATGCGCACGCCGGCGCCCCACCCCGCCGCTCCGACTGGCGCGCCCGTATTCGCGACCGTTACCAATCCGGAGCAACGGTTTCGCGAAGAATTTCTCACGCTCAAGGGCGAAGTCATTGACTCGCCGGAGCAGTTGCGCGGGTTCCTCGCGGGTTTCACCAAAATTGCCACGGATGGCAGCAACCTCGTCAAACAGGCCGTCGGCGCGGGCAACGCCGGTGTGCGCGAGGCCGATCTCGGCGTCACGGCCTGCGACTGCTTGATCGCGCAGATGGGAGCCATCGTCGTCAGCCCGAAGTCCGCCGGCGGCCGCGCCCTCTCCGTCCTGCCACCCGTTCATCTGGTCATCGCTCATCGCAACCAGCTCCTGCCCGATCTCGCCACGGCGATTGCGTTCATCCGCCGGCGCTACGACGGTCAATGGCCCAGCACGCTGTCAATCATCACCGGCCCCAGCCG
>JBEKSU010000020.1:0-23778 GCA_049516755.1 Verrucomicrobiota bacterium
CGGATCGATTGTCGTAAGTGGCCGCCACGTGCTGCCAGGTGTTTCCTTTCATGGCCCCTGGCGGCGAATAAAGGTGGTGCGCGGTCACGGTGACATCCAGGATATTGAGGTGGAGATCGGCATCACTGTTGGCCGAAATTTCCAGATGGGAGCCGAGGTCTGCCGGCGCGGAGCCGGAGCTTTGGTTCCACTGGATGAGCGATTGGATGTTATTGATTGTGGCAAGCGCCGGGTTGACCCAGGTTTCAAGGGTGAAGCCGCTGTTGTCGGTGCCAACATTAAGGTTGGCGCTGGGCGGGATTTGCACTTGCGAAGTGGAGCCGTTGAAGACGAAGGCCGTCCCGACCTGGCCATTGGTATAAGTCATGGCACTGGGGGTGCCGTTGTTCCCATCAATGCTGTCAACAGCATTGCTTTCACCGCGCCACAGGCTGACGATGCCCGGACCGCGATACGCATACGACAGGGTGTATTTGGCGCCGGGAACGGTCGGCAGCGTCCGGGTAATCTGGCCGTCGGCCAGCGCCAGCAGGTTGTTGCCCGTGTTGGCCAGCACGGAATTGCTGATCACGGTCACCTGGTTGGCGGTCACCTTCCAGCTGCCAAAGCCCGGGTTGACGCCGTAAACATAATTCGTCGCCAGCGTGTTTTCAAAACTGTCGCTGATGTCGGACGACGTCAGGTCGATGCAGTCTATGAACACTCCGAAAAAGTCTCCGCTGGGATCCAGGGATTGGAAGGTCAGGGTTGTGGTTGGAGCCGTTGCGGTAAAGACGATGGAGGTCGTGGCCCACACCATGTGCATATAATCCGTATTGGTCCCCTGTATCGAGAGGCTCAACAATGGATTGCCGTTTTGGAGAACCTGCATCGCCGACGGTGAGCGGGTTCCATACAGGATGTACGCGCCTATATTTTGGGTGAAGGAAAAGTTGAGCGTATAGTTCCGGCCCGGCACGGTGGTAATATTGGTTGAAATGCTTCCCGCAGTGGTGCCATCCAAATCCACGAAGTTGTTTCCTTCTTCCCAGACGCCGGCAAAACTGGGGCCGTAAACATCCACATTTCCGCTGTTCACATACCACCCGCCAAAGTAGCTTCCGGCCCCCGGTTCAAGACCGTTCGCCAGCCCTTCAAACGAATTATGCCAGGCCGGGGCATTGGTCGTCGTCGGAATCGCCGGCACGAACGGAACGGGCGCGAACTTGATGGGGGTGGTCGTCTTGTTCGTGTCTTCCGTCAGCACCAGGTAGGTTTGCACGGCCTGCACGGCATTCACCGTGTAATCCCAGCCGGTGCTGGAATTCGGGTTGCCGCCCGGGTTCATCACGATGGTGAATGACGTTGAACCGGTGTAGGGGATGTTGAACACCCCGCTGCCGCTGACCTCGCCGGAATCAAAAATCGGGTTCCCGTTTTGGTCATATACCACCATTTCGTCCGGAATGGCGTAGAAATTGTAGATGATGGTCAGCGTGCCGCTGCTCTGGCCCACATTGATGATTTTGCTGACCGTGTCCGGGCCGCCGGAGACCGAGACCGAGGAGGAGGTGGTGGTGGGCAGGGTCGCGCCCATGTTGGCGGTGTTGCCGCCGCGGTTCTCCACCAGCAACACCCGCGTGCCGCTCGGGCTGATCAGGTGAAACACCAGGTCCGACACACGCGGATGTTCCACGTTCAGGCCCACTTCCACCGAATTGACGATGGCATCCACCGGCACGCCAATGAAATCGGTCGTCACCGCGTCGTCGAGCAGCGGCACCGGGCCGGCGGAAGTGTACGTCGCCTGCGGCGCCGCTCCCAAACCCAGTGTGGCAATGACATAGACGGTCTGCGATTGCACGCTGTTATTGTATAAACAGACCCAGTAACGGCCCGGCGTCGGCAAGCTGATGGAAATGGAGTTGCCCGGTGGTGGCGGTGGAACTGGCGGGTTGGTCAACCCCGCCGGCCCGAACTCATTGGTGTCCGTCAGCGTCGGTCTGGCGCCGTATTTGACGAACAGATCCACCAGCCCGGCGTCGGTCAAGTTCGTGGCGGAGATCGTCAAATTGGTCGTGCCGGGCGGCACGTCAATGTAATCGTAGAACCAACCCAGCGGTCCGAGGGTGGCCGTAACGCCCTTGCTCAGATTTTGATGCGGCACGATCAACATGGAGAAATTCTGCACGCTGCCAGTGTGGGTCAACGCATCATCCACTTCGGTCAACTGCCACACGCCGTTGCCCTGCTGGCCGACATAGTTGTTCAGGCTGCCCGGTCCATCGGATGATTGTGAACCGAAGAAGTTGCCCAGTCCGCTGTCGTCGTAAATGTTTGTGTATATCCCCAATGCGTTGTAGAGCGAATCATGGTTGTTCAACACGACGTTCTCGGACAAACCATTGTTACCGCCATGATTGAGTTTGCCAATGAGGTCACCGAAATTCTGGTGTTCAATGGCGGTGGTGGCGACCGCCTGCAACACTTGCATTGGATAAATGGCGATACCAAAAACATACCCTATGCCAGGATGCGCCGGGCTGCCGTCGGGAATGTTCACCGGCACCGGCAAACCGGTGACCACCTGGTTGCCATTGCTGTTTATCTGGCTGAATGGCGTGCTGGTGAAAAGGGAAATGAAGCCATATTCGGACGCCTCCTGGTCCTCCGAATACACGCCCACGTAATAAACCTGGCCGTGGGTGGAATTCGTATCCACGACATATTCCGTGCCGCCGCGGCCCAGCGACGCGCCGTTGAAGGTGCCGGCCAATGACGCTCCCACTTGCACACCATTGGCGCAGTTGGAAATGGTGATTGGATTTAGATTCGTCAGCCCGGAGTCGGTGCTGACGTAAAGGTCAATGTCCGCCTCGGGCCGCGTGGCATCAGCCTGCGAATCCGCAAACACACCCATGCGCGGAATCGAGAGCGTGTCGGGAATAAAGGTGACGAATGCCGCGTTGGTGACATCACTGCTTGATCCGGAAGCGTCCACGGCATTGTTGCTGACCACGTAAAAATGCCATTGGTTGGTCATGCCCAGGGTGACGACGCCATTAGTGCCGCTCCATGATTGGTTCGTGCTCACCATCGGGATGGTGTTGGTGCCTATCAGCGGAGTGCTGGCGCCGACCATTTGATTCAGCAGCGGTGTGTTCGTCACGGTCACAAGCGTGATTTGTTGGTCCTGCTGATTGCCGGTGAGGCTGCTGGTGACTCCCTGGTCTGTCACCGTGAAGGCGTTGGTCACCTCGCCTTCGCCGCAGGAAATGACCAGCGCATAATCCTGCACCACGTTGGGCGCGTATTGCCCCGCCGCGTTGTTCGTTTGCGCAGTGACAGCGTTGACGTTGACCCGGTTGCCAATCACGGTCACGGAGTAATTCCCCCCCAGCGTTGGCGGAATGAAGATATTCTGCACGTTATTGATCAAATCAAGATTCACTGAATTCGTGGCGGTCTCCGGGTTGTTGTACGTGTTGCCCGAGCCAATGTCGTTGCCGTAGAAAACGACCGGGTTTGTCGGGTCATCCAAATTCGTCACCACCAGTTGGAGGCTGTTGACGAGCTTGATGGCGGCAACGGGATCACCGGGCGGGTCGGTCCAGGCCAATGAAATTTGCAATGACAGGTTTTGCGCCCCGGTATTGGTGCTGACGGACATTAAGTAGGTATGGCTGTCGCCGGTGGCCAGCGTGTTGGTCGGACTTTGATCAACAAAGAAACTGGAACATGCCTTACTCGATAGATTTGTCACTCCCGGCGGCAACGAATCCGGCAGACTGATCAAACCCCAGCCCTGATCATTCTGGTCATTCTGGACTTCGTAACCGTAATTCCCTGCCGGCCGTGAGCCATTGATCAGCAAAGCCTTGAGCAGTGCCGGGCTGGGTGTGGGACCATTGTTATAGGATGGACTCGTCAAATATTCCTGCATCAAGGCCAGCACGCCGGACGCGTCCGCCGCCGACATGCTCGTTCCGGATTCGTAACGATAAGGATATTTGCCATTGGAATCGAGCATACCAATCGAGTCATTCAAATTGCTCAATACCTGGAAATAATTCCCATTGTTGTTCGTGGTGATGACTATGGTGGTCAAGTCGTAGATGATTGGATTGCTGTTGGTGTTGCCCACGGCATAATAAAATCCGCCATTCTGAATGCTGGTAATGTCCGCAATGCTGCCACCGCTGTCGGGAGGTATCGAAACCATGTCGCTCATGGTCACAAAATCGTAAATGTTCGTGGTCGGAAAATCCACTTGCCGCACATAGATCGGAAGGTTGGTCGGGAACGGAACCGGTGAGTTGCTGTTGGCCTCGATGAGGATGACCACTCCCACGGCATTTGCGGGAACCGAGAGACTGTAGTTATTCAGGGAATTGGTATCAACAAACTGGTTGGCAAACGTGTTGTAGGCATAATTCGTCGGGTTGTAATAAGCCAGTTCATCCCACTGCTGGGAACGGGTGGAAATGACAAATGATCCCGGCGCGACCACATCCGGCTTGAAACGCCCAAAAGAGCCTTCCGTGCCCACGCCGACATTGCCCCGGCTGGAATATCCCGCCACTTGATTGCTGGTGTCGGTCTGCAAAGCCCACGGAGCGCTGATGTTGGTTATGCCGTCGACCACATTCGTCACCTGGTTCGCGATGTTGCGCAACTGTTCCAGCGCGCCGACGGTAACCACATTTTTGGCCGTGGCGGGAGACAAAATCGTATCCTGATTGCCGCCGCTGCCATTGTCGTCACCGCGTCCTGAATCACCGGCCGCGAACACAAACAATACCGGCTGCGAACCGGTCACCGTCGGCAGCGCGTCCCGCACCGCCGCGTCATAGCTGGCCGCCGCCAAATCGTAAGCATTGTCTCCGCCGTAGTTCCAACTATTGTTCGAAATCAACGCGTTCGTCTGCGCCGCTGCTTCTTGCAAGCTTTGGTCCGAATCGTTGAAATCCATCGAAAATAAATCAGCCTTGGGCGCCATGCCGCGGAATTGAAAATTGGTTGCCGTCAGCCCCGGCGGGTGATTTGGATCGTTGATGATTGAACCAGACGCGTTGGTCACCGTTATTGATTCAAGACCACTGCCCGCAATGATGCCCGCTACATGTGTACCGTGGCCGCTGGTATCAGTTATCGGAAAACCAAACACCCGGGCGGTGGTCAAATCCGGATGATTTGCGTCAATTCCCGTATCATTCACTTCCACCATCACGTTCAAGCCGGTCAAACCGAGGTAATTGGTTGTCACCTGCGTATCTGCCGCCACGCCCACCGTCGCGCGGCTCAAATCGTTGGCGTGAATGCGGCGGCAAAACGGTTCGACCAACTGGACACCGGACAAGGCGGCCAGCGCCGTCCAATTGCGCGGTGGCTGCACGCGCACTACCGGGCCAAACGGTGAACTGCCCCGCGCAATAACCTGGCCGCCGAGCTTTTCAATTTGCGCGATCGTCGCCGCCGAATCGTTTTTGAACAAGCCAAGCGTCAAATAAATTCCGGCCGGCAGCGGTTTCTGGTCCAGGGCAAAATCCAGCAACGACTTCTTCACCTCCGGTTTGGTTTTGGCTGGCGTCCATGCAGAAGTCGTCTGTTCAATCAACACCGACATGGACGACGAAATTTTATAATACGGTTCATAGGGAACCACCGCCTGCACCAGAGCATTGGCCATCAAGCCATTGGCCACGCCCGATTGGGCGCGCACCAGATAGGCGTTGTTGGGAATGTAGGAGACAATCTCCGCGCCCGCCGCCGCGAGCAGCGCGCGGAAGGCGGCGTCAATCGGCCCGCGCGCCTGGACGATGTAAGCGCCGGGATCGCCCTGCGACTGCAATAGGGACGGAATGGACAAGTTCAGCGGGCTGCCGGTGTCAATCAACGCGTTCTCCAGCAGAATCGCATGGTGGTCCCCCACCAATTGGTCGAGCGATTTGGTCGTGTTGCTGAGGCGGAAGGCGAATTTATTTGTTTTGGCTGAAGCCGCGGCGTTGGTGGCCGCGGTGGTCAAAGGCTTCGCGGCCGGAAACGTAAGGTGGGGTTGCCCCGCCGGGGTGACCGCTGCGTGCTGACGGCTCGGCGAGCCGTCCCTACCATTTTCTTGTTGCCAGAAGTACCACGCGCCCGCCAGACACAGCAGGCACACCGGAATCCACAATTGCCTACGCATAAATATCAGGAGTTGGGAGTTGGGAGATGGCAGTTGGCAAGCCGGCAAATCAAATGCCCCAACTTCCAGCTGCCATCTACTATCTGCTTATTTCTTTTCACAATCAATCGGGAGGCAAAATGTTAAAACTTTCGATGACGGCATTGTTGTTCGTCACCACGGGAACGCTGAACCAGTTCCAATTTGTAATGCCGGCAACGACATAGTTGGTGCCGGTAATAACATTCGTCAAACTGCTGCCAAAGCGCACGACGGCGCGGGTGGCGATTTCCGAGACGACCTGATAATTCGTGACCATGCCAAATGCGGATTGTCCGTTGGCCAGTGTAAAGCTGCTCTCGTTTATGCCGTTCGGCGCGGGTTTGAGCGCCTGGCCGTAACAGTAAATCACGTAGCGCGGCGAATCGGAGCAACGCAACAGCCCCATCGTCTGCTGCGGCAGCCATTCCATCAGCTCGTCACTAATTTGCGTATTCGGATCAAGCCCGGCTAGGAACGGCGATTGTTGCGTCAGCGCGGGCACGGCCAGAATATCGCCTACATGCGTGAAGCTCTGTAGTGGAAACAAATTGGTGTTCGCGCGAATATCGTTGATGCCATTGGTGCCATTTTGCACCAGATAACCCAGACACAGCGGCGAATTTGCACTAGTTGGCGGACCAACCGGCACAGGCGCGCCGGCGGGACCGGCAGGATTGATGATGGTGAAGCCCCCAACAAGGTTGGTCGGCACAACGATTCCGCTGAACAGAGCCGACCATGCAGCAAGGTTGGCATTGGTCGGGCCGACATTCACTGACAGCGTTCCGCGTGTGGCGTTGTCATCGAACGCAGTGGTAAACAAATCAAACAGCAGCCGGTCTTGCGCGGGAGCGGTCCAGGCCGCGTTAGTGGCGCTGGCAACGTCGGTGGCGTTGGTAGGATTAAAGTTGCCAGTCCAGATTTCCCAAGCGTAATAACCAAGATAATTGGTGGCACTAGCGGTCACCTGTATTTCATTCAAAATGTTGGTGGCTTTGAGATAAACCGTCTGCCACGGCGTGCCGCGATGGACGCGGCCCAGCCAGCCGACGGTCGGGAATTTGTTCGTCGGGAAATCCCAATTATCCGAATAACTTGCCAATGGGTCTTTATACGCAAGGTTTCTGGGGTTTGCATCGGATTGAGCGCCTGACGGCAAGGTAACCGCCAGATTCCACCCCCACGGCTGATAGCGGTCATTCAAATAGCTGGTTGCGTTGGTGGCAAAATACGCCGGCACTGGCAACGACTGTGACGTAGTCAGGAGATGTATGCCGGTTTGGGGACCACTTACACCTGCTTCAGTGCCATAAAAGTTCAAATCACTGGCCAGGTAATGCACCAGCGGATCATTCGCCTGCCACGAAGTATATTCATACATGGTGGCCGTGGGTGTGTAAGGGACCTGCACGATGTAATTTGTTGCATATGACTGATAGATGGCCTTCTGCGCAGAAGTTAATGCGTTAAAAGAGGAAAATGGCATCGCTGTCGAACTCCCTCCCATAAACACAAAGAATCCGTCCACTTCAGCCTTCATTGTGTCTGTATTGGGCCAATACAAACTGCTATTAGTAATATCTCCACCTCGAGACACGTAAATCTGACTGGCGACTCCATACGGCACATTATCTGAATTTGAGGGCGTACTCCAAATACTGGCATACCCCGAAGATTGCAGGTTGGTTGCGATTTCCGCGTTCAAATTGCGGCTGCTCCCCGGCCCGGCAAACTGGACGTAATCAATAACGTGATAGGGAGCACTGGCTCCATCAAGCATGAACACCTGCAACCGGTTCGTCGTCAGCAGGCCAAAATTTGGAAAGGGGAAATCGTGCTTGTTTGTTTCCCAACCCAAATTCCGCCACTCGGGATAGAACCCCGCAGTCACTCCGGGCGGGTTGCCGCCAAAATAATAATCACTGTTCGACATCACCTGAACAACGTTGGTGATGGGAATGACGAATGAAAATCGGTTTGGAGTAGGCGGACCATTCCGTTTAAGGACAACCCAAGGCGCTGAACCCGGCCACAGGTTGACAGGGATGTTGGTGGTTATCAAGTATGGTGACGGATTGGGAGGGAATGTATAGGGCGACCCTGGAGACCAATCATTGGTCAACATCATTGAAAGATAGTCATTAACCACAATCTGCACCTGGTTCGTATATGAATTGGTATAGGAATTCCAACAATCTATTCCGATCGAGTTGCTGATGTTGAAAGCATACAATTGATTGGTAAAGACGAAGTCCGAAACGGTGGTGACGGGAATCTTTGAGCGCCTGATTTGCAGTTTGCGCGTGATTTGCACCACGTTTTGCATTGAGAATTTGTTGAAATTCGGAAACCCCTTTTTCGCGCCAATGATCCACGGCACACCACAGACATTTACTCCAAAGGGATAATTAACGGCGGTTGCCCCGAGCTTCCCGGATGATGCCAAAGACATGATATCAGATGGTGGCAATAGCAACGATAGCTGCAAATCGCTTGCTCCTGACACCGAGATGACTTGTTGATAGCCATTGATGTAGATGTTTATGAAGCCACTTTCATTTGTGATCCAAAACGTCGGGCGGAAGACGGAGGGATAAAAACTGTTTGTCGTGGCGTCATACATGTTTGCCGCAAGCTGGAGCAGGCGGTTGACGGCAGGCGAATAGACGAACTGGTTGCTCACCAAAACCGGAATGTTTCCGATTCCGAAGGCGGGATAGTTGGTCCATTGGGATACGCTGGTAATGGAAGTAAAATTGGTCACGGCATAGAACTCGGTGGCAAAATTGGTGGGATTGCTGGTGCGCCACTCGGTGGTATAGGTGCGCAGCAGCCGGTCGGCGGCGTTGGTGAAAAAGGTCAGCGGCGTCCAGGCCATGAAATTCGTCGAGGCTGGCGCGTTCGTAACGGGGACTCCATTTGTGACCGTAGGGTACGGATCCAGATTGTCGTAATTCAAATTCATTTTGCCGGATTCCGGCGTGGAGTCGGTGCCGAGTTGCGAGAGCAGCCGGTAAAATGTGTAGCGGTCGTAGGTGGGAATGGTGCTCCCACCGAAGGTGTTCGTGCCGGCTTGAAGCAGACGGTAGGTGAAATAATGGTTCAAAGCCATCTGAGCATCCGGCACGCCCATCGCGGTTTCACTTGTGTTAAACAATTCCTGATGGGTGAAGAAATGATTGGTGTTATCGGCACCAGCCCATGGACTTCCGCCAGGAAACCCGTTTGGCACACTATTCAAGAGTGAATCGTTATCGGTGGGCAATTGGAACCCCGCCGTGCCGATCAACGGTTGGCCATAAGTATAACCGTCGATATGGTCGGAGCCGAAAGTGGTCGCGTTGGCAACGCCATAGAGGTATTTTACCGAGGCAAGAGTGGTGAGGTCGTTGTTGTAGCGATAAGCCAGAAGAGCCCGGGCATCATCGAAAGCCGGACAGGTAAAAGCTGACGGCGACGGATATTGATATGCGTTCACGCCATCCCATTCATTCGTATTCAAATCGGTTAAAAATGCAGCGAGGTTGATTTCCCAGGAACCAACACCTTCATTGCGGATATATCTATCGGGGTCGCCGGGAACGCTGGGATTATTATTAGGAGGATTCGCAACCCAACTCGCTGGCACTGCCGGCGGGCTCGATGGTACGTGTGCCTGGTTGTGGATGGCGTTCAAATCGAGCGTGTTGCCGACGGGCAGGGCGATGAAGGCGTAGCGCGCAACGAATTTGTTGTCCGGTCCGTACGGCGTGTCGGGCCGCTCCAACACCCCAATCCATTCCGGGTCGCCAACTTCAAGGACGTTGGGGCCAATGATATTGTTTTTATTGTCCACGTTCACCACCTGGCCGTTGGTGTCGAACTGGCCGTTGCGGTTCAGGTCGAGGTAAAAGCGGAAATCGTTCGCGCCGGAAGAGTTGATGGGAACAAAAACCGGCACGCGCGGGCTGTAATACAAATTGGCGAGCAGTTGCAGAAAGTTGTTGCCGGTGACCGGGGTGCCGTCGGAATGAAAATAATTGACATTGGTCGGACTGACGTTGCCATCCACAAAACCGTTCGTGTTGATGTAATTGGTCGAGACGAGCAGGCCGAAATTGTAGGGATTGGTGGTGGAGAGAACGTTGGCGATGATCTGGGCCTCGGCGTTGGCCAGCGCGGCGTCGGCGGCATAGCGCGCCCCGGCGGTGGCGGTGACGGTGGCGACGGCGCCGCGTTCCCGGCGGCTGAGGGCCAGGAACGTGATGGCCATGAACGTCACCACGGACAGCAAAATCAGCGTGATGATCAACGCAACGCCTCTCTGAGGGTGACGCGTGACACGTGACACGTGACGGAAAGGATGGAAACATTCAACATTCAACATCGAACACTGAACGCCGAACGAATTCGCGGCGGTTTGGTTTCCGCATTCGATGTTGGGCGTTGAATGTTGAATGTTGGACGTTCGTTTTGTTCGTTTGATCTTCATTGATAGGCCGAGGGGTCAACGTTGCGGATGGGAATGCGCTGCCGGAAGATATGCACCTTGCCGGCCTGTTGCGCGAGATAATTGGATTGGGTCAAATACGAATCGCCCAGGGATTCGACCCGTTGCAGGGAGCGGTCTTCCAGCAAGCCGAGTTCAATTTCCACCGATGCCGGCAACGTGTTGCTGAGCATGTAAATAAACGAGGGTTCGTACCCGGTTGATGAATTTGTCTGCCCCACCCACACGTTGGCGTTGGTTGAAACGCCGTGGATCACGACCAGGTTGGTGGTGATCCAAAGGCCGTTGGTGTCAAAGGCCCGGACTTTGAAGTCCATGACGCCATCCAGAAGCCGGCTGACGCCGCCCGGCAGTGTATTGCTCACCACGCCAAAGCCCTGGCGGGCCAGATCGTAGGTCACAAACATGGCATGTGGATTCCCCGCGAATTGGGCGGCGGAATTGTTCGTCTCGAAGCGATACAGAGTCCCGGGAGTCCCGACCATGCCCGAGGCGAAAAGGTTCGAGCGCACAAAGTAGCCGACGCCCTTCCAGGTCTGGTTGTCGCGGGTGATGAAAAAAACATCCTCCATCACGTTGGCGCGCATGGCGGAGCCGCCCACCAGCGGCTGGACGAAGCTGTTGCTCACCGCCGCATAGAAATTTGTTTCGTTCAAATACGTCGGCGTCATGGACTCCAAATCGCTTTTGATCAGCCCCATCACGCTGCGGCCGCCTTCCAGCACGTCGGTCTGCGTGAGGCTCGCGCGGAACGCGGCCTGCGTGCTGTTGAACACCGCCATCAGCGCCAGCACGATGAACGACATCAGCACCACCGTCACGAGGATTTCGACCAGGGTGAAGGCGCGGCGGGTGACGGGTGACAAGTGACGGGTGGCGGGGGACAAGTCGTCGCTGTTTGAAGCACCACCCCTTCGGGCGACACTCGACACTCGACACTCGACACTCGACACTGGCATTTCTGTTTTCACGGCGCGTTGGTGAAGGATTGCGACTGGTAAAAATAAAGCCATTGGCTGTTGGTATTGATCTGCGTGATTTGCCCGGCAATCGTCGTGCGAAAGGTCTGGCGGCCGGGTCCAAGGTTGCCGCTGGGCTGTTGCGGCCAGAGAAACGTCAGACGCAATTCGTGCAGATTCGCGGCAAGCTGTTTGTAGTATTCGGGCGGCCCATTGGGATTGAGCGATAAATTGAACAAGTTCGTATCCACCGCCACCGGCGCGTTGACGCAGAGGATGCGATAGCCGAAGGAACTGCCGACGATGATGTCGTTGTTTTGCGGCGGCTTTTCCACCGCCGGCCCGCTGATGGAATGGACATACGCGACAACATGATTGCTGATGCCGCCGTATATTAAAGACGGAATCGGCAAATAGCTGCTGCTGTCCACGTATTCCGGCGTGCTCAACAGTCCGACAATATTCGCCCCGTTGGTGAGACAGGAACCGGAGCAATAATATGTCGCCGGAACGGAGAAATTTGTAAATGTGTAGCCGTTGATGCCGGTTGCGTGACTGGTGATATTGGTCCAATAATTCGTGATGGCATAGACGTAATTGGTCAGGTCGTCCAGGCCGCGCGCGCCGCCGCGGATGGCTTCCATCATAACGGTGGCGTCCTGGTTGATGATGGTTTCCTCGCGGTTGTCCCGCTGCGTGTGCATGCCGATGGGCAGGACGCCGATGATGGAGACGAGCGCGATGCCGATGACCGCCAGGCTGATGGCAATCTCGACCATGGTGAAGGCGGAGGTAGGGGACGAGGTAACGAGTCCTCGCCTCCTCACGTCGGCGCCTACCATTCGTGTCACCCGCCACCCGCCACTCGATTCGCAGAAGATTTTCATTTCGCCTTTTGATATTCCAGAACGGCGCGGCCCGTCAGCCGGTCAATGTGAACGATGTTGTAGGTGTTGGTGCTGTTGCCGGGCGGACTTTCCGCCACGCTGGGCGTGGGCGGAGGCGATCCGGGCTTCGCACCGGGCAGCACCGGGGCTTTGGTGCCCGGGTCGGCGGCTGGAATGATGCTGCCCTTTGCCAGCGGAATGTATTCGTCCAGGGGGGCCAATGTCTGCCCATCGACCGTCAACTGCCCGAGATAATTGAACGCGATGTACGGCAGCCAAATCCCGACGGTAATTCGTGATTGATCCGGGCTGGCGTTGGTTCCCTGTTCGGTCGGAAACGGAATGTTGTTGGTCACATGGAAACCGTAAATCTGCCAGGGCGGGTTGGCGGGGTTGATTATATCGTTGATGGGATAAGATGTACCCGGCGCAGTGGTGAATTTGGCCAGGGCGATGAACGTGCCGTCGGGCAGACTTTGCCACCGGTCGAGATAATGCCAGAGGTGCTGGCCCGGCTGGTCGCCCAGCGCGCCATGAGCCAGGAAGTTGTAGCCGCTCAACTGCCGGTCCGCCAGGTTGGTGGCGGCGGTTTGCAGGGTGGGAGCCAGGCTGCCCCACCAGGTGCCGGCAAGGCCGGGAAAGTTTCCCGAGCTGTCCACCCAGAAATTCGTCGGCACAAAAACCATATAAACCGTCGTGCGCTGGCTGATGGCGAGCTGGCGCGCCCGGGCGACGCCGTCGAGCAACTGGCGCGAGGCGCTGATGGTGGCGTCCGACTTGGCGAAATTTTTGAGCACCGGCACGGCCAGCCCCGCCATGATGCCGATGATGGCAATGACCACCAGCAGCTCGGCGAGCGTAAAGGCGGAAACCGGTAGGGCGGCGCTGCCGCGCCGCCGGCGAAGCGGCAGCTTCGCCCTGCCCTTCGGGACCTCGACACTCGACACTCGACACTCGACACTCATTTTCATTGCCAGCTCAGGATGTTGTCCCGGTTGACGCCGGAGGTGGATCCGCCGGCGGGCTTGGTTGGGTCGATCATCTTGTCCGGCCCGGCGGACCAGACCATGACCTTGCCGTGAAATTGAAAATCATTCATTTGGTTCTGATTTGGTGTTGGTGTCACGGGATTGGGATTGACCAATCCATTAAACCCGGTCTGAGCGTAAGCGACGGCGGACAGGGGCGGATTTTGTGAAACCGTTTGGAGCGAATAAAAGGCATCCTGGCATTGCTCGTCGTAATTCAAATCCATGGTGATGACGTAGGGATTGCCCCAGGGGTCGCGATAGACCAAATCCGCGCCGACGCCGGGCATCGGAGTGCCGCCTTTCGTCGGATCATAACCCGACATTTTTGCATTCAGGAAGGCGGTTTGCTGCGGATTTTTTTGATGATTGGTGTTCGCCGTCAGGACGCCGCTGGGATAATTGGTCAGGTCCATCAGAATGGCAATCACCTCGTCATTGGTCTGAGGCTGAATCTTGCCGTTTATGGTTATCGGTGTTCCAAAAGGTTTTGGATTTGGTGAGGCAGGCGTGAGAAAGTTGCCGCCATAGGTGAAGTCAAAATTGCCACTATTGCCCGCCTGCGCCGCCTGCTGCACCGCGGCGGAAACCGGGAAGCGGCCATAGACGGAATCGTATTGTTGAATGGCGCCGACAATCTGGCTGATATCCACCTTCGCCGCCTGTTTCTGCGCATTGATTTTGGCGCTCGACAGCACCGGCAGGAGGATTCCCGCCAGGATGCCGATGATGGCGATGACGACGAGCAATTCGATGAGGGTGAAGGCCCGGGGGTGACGGGTGGTGAGTGGCGAGTGGCGGGAATATGTCGTGTTTGTTGTCTCGTCACCCGACACCCGACACTCGTCACACTTTAGAAGGATGGTTTTCATAGGTTTTTTAAAAAACAGGTTGAGGCGGTAGGGATGCAAAACGGAGGATGAAACGCGTGATCGTTTATTCCCAAGCGGCGGAACGTCGTACAGTTTGCAATTCCGGTGGGGCGAGCGTACCCGCGAGCCGATGTCGCCACACTTTGACACACCAAGTCCGGCTCGTCGGGAGCCTCGCCCCACCGGCTTTGCGCCACGATGGACGGCGACCGCGCGCAATCGTGCCAGTCAATGGCAACGAAACGTTCGCGGCCGGGTCCGGATTTTCGCGCATCGCACATAAAAAGCTCAGGGCATCAGGCTGCCAATCTGCACCTGTTTGGACCAGTTGCAGACGAGGTTGGATTTGCCGGCAATCGAAAGCTGGATCCACAAATCATACGAGCCGGGATTGTTGGTGGGGCTGGATGAATTATAGCGCCAGGGATTGATATCCTGCTGGCCCAGCGGCTTGTAGGAAGCGTCCGGCCCGCCGACGGAGGTGATCAGATTCGTCACCCAGACAGCGGAGTTGCCAACTTGAATTGTTCCCATCTGGGTCGGCCTCAGTTCCGGGAGAAAATTCCTGGCCGCCGCCGCGTCCTCGCCCGCGCCGGGCTTGGTGCAATTCACAAAACCGCCCACACCAAAAGCTGCGGTCATGGTGGCGTTGTCAGCGCCGATTTGCGCGCCGCCGTCCAGGGTTGTGTAACATGGCGTACCCCCGATGTTGGTCTGAATGGTGCCCACCAGTTCATAATAGAGCTGGTTGACATACGATGCGGTGTTGCCCGCCGCCGGCGAATTGGGCGGACTGGGCGGATAAAAGCCATAGACGGACTTGTAACGGTCAATGGCCGTCTCCAACTGCGCCATTTCCGCCTGGGCGTGTCGGATATACTGCTGGCGCTTGACCGCGCCCACCACCGGGAAAAGCAGCCCGGCCAGGGTGCCGATGATGGCGATGACGACGAGCAGTTCGATGAGGGTGAAGGCGGAAACATGACACGTGACGCGTGACCCGTGACGGGGATGTACACCGCACGAAGTGTTGTTTATCTCGTCACTCGTCACCCGCCACGTGTCACTCGTAATTGTTTTCATTTTTCCCTCAATTCATCTTCCATTCGTTCGCTGAGCCATTGCTTGATCATGCTCTGATAGTTCAAATACCGCGACCGGGCGAGCCGCTTGATCCGCGCCAGCATCCGCGGGTCGATCCGCAGCGTGATGGTCACGGACTCGGAAGCTTCCGCCCCGCCGACCGTGGCCGCCTCCATCAGGCGCAAGTCCGGCCGGTTCTCCACCCAAAAATCCGCCTCGGCCGCTTCACTGTCGAAGATCGGCACTTCTTCCCAATTGGCAAAAGTTCGCATCTCAAATTCGGGTCTGGGATCTGGCGTCCCGGTTCCGGGGCCACCCAGACGCCAGACGCCAGACCCCAAACCCCATTCCGTCACTTGTCCCCCGTGCTGAGCGTCTGATCCAGTTTCCGCTGATAAAAGAACCGTTCTTCCGGTTCAAAAACGCGGGCCTGCAACACTCGCGCCACCCGGCCGTTGGTCCGGTACACGCTGAAAATTCCAACCCCGCCCGCCGACATCCCCAGGTTGAAAAACCGGGCCTGAACGCCAAATCGCGGGGAGTCCGGCAACAACCTGATGGCAAACGGATCTTCAAAGGACTCTTCTATTTCCCGCTGAGTCAAAGAACCATCCAATTCGAAGGGCGGATTATTCCAATCGAACTCCATAACGAGTTAATTGTAAATAGAACGCCCATGCAATGTCTTTACATTGTATTTACGCATAGGCGGCATATTTTGTCAATAGTTTTCTGCGTTTGCCTCAGAAACAAAGCTTTTTCGAAATGGCCGCCGGTCAATCACCACCACCACCGCCGCCACCACCGCTCAGGCTGGAAATCATGGCAATCAGGGGCAGAAACATGGCGATGACGATGCTGCCGACGACAACCGCCAGAAAGACGATCATGATGGGTTCCAAAAGCGAGGTCATGGAGGCCACGGCATTGTCCACTTCCTCGTCGTAATTGTCGGAAATTTTCAGAAGCATTTCCGGCAGGGCGCCGGTTTGTTCCCCGACGTCCACCATGCTGACGACCATGGGCGGGAAAACGCCGGATGCCTCCAGGGGCGCGGTGATGGTTTCGCCTTCCTTCACGCTTTCATGCACATTGCCGATGGCATTGCTGATGATGACGTTGCCGGCGGTTTCCTTGACGATCATCAGCGCCTGCAGAATGGGGACACCGCTGCTGACGAGTGTGCCCAGGGTGCGGGTGATGCGGGCGATGGCCACCCGGTTGATGACCGGCCCCAGGACGGGCATCTTGAGTTTGACCTTGTCCCAGATATAACGGCCGATTTTGGTTTTGATGGCCAGCAGGAACAAAACCACCGCCACGGTTATCACGGCCAGCGTGGTCAGAATGTGGAGCCGGATGGCGTCGCTGATCGCCAGCACAAACACGGTGAATCCCGGCAGCGCGACGCCCATGCCGGCGAACACCTCCTTGAACTTGGGCACCACCATGACCATCAACAAGGTCAGGATGCCCACCGCCACGACGAGGACGGCCACGGGATAAAACAGCGCGGCCTTGACCTTGCCTTTGATCTTCTGGGCTTTTTCGGAAAATTCCGCCAGGCGTTTCAACACCACTTCCAATACGCCGCCCAGCTCGCCCGCCTTGATCATGTTCACGAACAGGCGGTTGAAAACCTTGGGATGCTGCGCCAGCGCCTCGGAAAATGTGCTGCCACCCTCAATCGCCAGCGCCAGCTCGCCCATGATCCGTTTGAGCGTGCCGCTGCGTTCCTGCTTCTCCAGCACGCGCAGCCCGCGCAGCAGCGGCAGACCCGAGTCCACCAGCGTCGCCAACTGCCGCGTGAAGGTCGTCAGGACCTTTGGTTTGACCTTGCCCGTCAACCCCGGGATGTTGAGGTTGATGTTGATGTTGAGGGCGCCGCCCTTTTTGCCGCCGGCCTTGGGTGTGTACCGGGTTCCCTTCCCCTTGATGGATGATTTTTTTTCCTGGACCTTTTCGGTTTCCACGATTTTGGTCGGGAACAGGCCCATTTCCTTGACCCGGCCGATGGCCTCGTTCTGGCTGGCGACCTCAACCGTGCCCTTCGTCTCCTTGCCGCGGGAGTCCAGCGCCACATAATCGTATTTAGGCATAGCGGATTAATTCAGCCCGAATGGATACGGGGTTACGTATATTTGACGACTTCCTCGATAGTGGTATCACCTTCAAAGATGCTGCGCAAGCCGTCATCGCGCAGCGGTACCATGCCCAGCTCGATCGCCTTTTGCCGCAATACAATCGTCGGCGCGCGCTCGTTGATCAACAGCCGGATTGGTTCGCTGATGACGAGCAGCTCAAAAATGCCCTTGCGCCCCTTGTACCCGGTGTCGTTGCACGTGGAGCAGCCGCGGCCGTAATGAAAGGCCTTGTCGCCCAGATCGTGCGCCGAAAGGTTCAACAGGGACAGTTGTTCCTCGGTCGGCTCGAACGGCGTCCGGCAATTCTGGCAAATGGTCCGCACCAGCCGCTGCGCCAGCACGGCCATCAGCGTCGAAGAAATCAAAAATGGCTCAACGCCCATGTCAATCATACGCGTAATCGCGCCCGTCGCGTCATTGGTGTGGAGCGTGCTCAGGACCAGGTGCCCGGTTAGCGACGCCTGAATGGAAATTTGCGCGGTTTCCAGGTCGCGCATTTCACCCACCATGATGATGTCCGGGTCCTGGCGCAAAAACGACCGCAGCGCCTTGCCGAACGTCATGCCCACCGAGTCGTTGATGGCGACCTGCATGATGCCTTCGATGTCGTATTCGACCGGGTCCTCGGCGGTGAGCAGTTTGGAATCAATCGTGTTGACCTTCCGCAGCGCGGAATAAAGCGTGGTCGTTTTGCCCGAGCCGGTGGGCCCCGTCACGATCAGAATCCCATTGGGCCGCAGAATCACCTCGGCCATGTAATCATGCAGGTATTTGGGAAAGCCCAGCGTGTCGAGGTCGAGATTGACCGAAGAGCGGTCCAGCACGCGCAACACGACCGATTCGCCGAATTGCGTCGGCAGGGTGGACACGCGGAGGTCAACCTGGCGGCCGGCCACATTGTAGGTGATGCGGCCGTCCTGCGGCAGCCGTTTCTCGGAAATGTTCAGGTTGGACATGACCTTGATGCGCGAAATCACCGGTAACGCCAGGTGCTTCGGCGGCGGCGCCATTTCGTAAAGCGCGCCGTCCACGCGGTACCGGATGCGGAATTCGGTTTCAAACGGCTCGAAATGAATGTCGCTCGCGCGGTCCTGGATGGCCTGAAACAGGACCAGGTTCACAAACTTCACGATGGGCGCCTGATTGGCCAGGTTCGCCTCCATTTTTACATCGTCCGTCGCGCTTGCTTCGAGGGATTCGCGCGCGATTTCCTGGTCGGAGCCGAGTTCCTTGAGGATTTGCGAAAAATCCTCGGTTTCCTCCTGGCCGTAATGGCGTTCGATCGCCTTTTCAATTTCGGCCGGGTCGGCCACCACCACCTGTACGTCGCGTTTGCTCGCAAAACCGATTTCATCCGCGTGCGCCGGGTCGAGCGGGTCGGCCAGCGCCACCTGCAACGTGCCATTTTTCAAGGCCACGGGCATGCAATGATACATCCGCGCGACATTGGCCGGAATTAGTTTCAAAAGGTCCGGCGCAAGTGCAGGGTCGCGCAGGGAAACGACCTCCGTGCCCAGATTGGTGGCCATCACGTGCAGGATGTCGTCCACTTTCATGATCCCGAAATCCTGCAACAGCTGGAACACCGGCGTGCCGCTGCGCTTGAGTTCGGCGGTCACCTCCTCGTATTGCAGGTCGTCGATCATCCCCTGTTCCCGGATGAGGGACAGCAATGGGTTTGAAATCTCTTCGGCCATGTTACAATATCATCCTTTGGGCCCCGCCTGGGCCAGTTCCAATTCCTGTAATTTCTGCTGCACCGTCGTCGGGTCCTGCGCCTTGGTGATCACTTCTTCGCGCGCAATCATCCCCTGCTGGTATTTGTCGAGCAGAAAACTGTCCAGGGTCACCATGCCGAATTTTCCGCCGGTTTGAATGTCCGAATTGAGGCGGAACGTCTTGTTGTCGCGAATCAGCGCGGCGATGGACGGGGTGTTGACCATGATTTCAAAGACCGCCGTGCGGCCCGGCTTGTCTATGCGCGGAATCAGCAGCTGCGAAATCACGGCCTGCAGCACGGTGGAAAGCTGGATGCGAATCTGCTCCTGCTGGTTGTTCGGAAAGGCGTTGACAATGCGGTCCACCGTCTTGGCCGCGCCCGTCGTGTGCAGCGTGCCGAAGACCAGGTGGCCCGTTTCCGCCGCGGTGATCGCCGCGTCAATCGTTTCCAGGTCGCGCATTTCACCCACCAGCACCACGTCCGGGTCCATGCGCAGCGCGCGGCGCAGTCCCTCGGCAAAATTCGGCACGTCCACGCCGATTTCGCGCTGCGTGATCAGCGCCTTTTTGTGTTTGTGGTAATACTCGATCGGGTCTTCGATGGTGATGATGTGCGCCTCTTCGCGTTCCTCGTTGATGATGTTGATCATCGAGGCGAGCGTGGTCGTCTTGCCGCAGCCGGTGGGCCCGGTCACCAGCACCAGACCGCGCGGTTTGTACAGCAGTTCCTTGGCGCTCGGCGGAATGCCGATCTGCTCCATCGTCAGCATCTTGTTTGGAATCTGCCGGAGCACGATGCCGAAGTTGCCCTTTTCCTTGAATACGGCGACGCGGAACCGCGCCGCATCGGCAAACGCAAAACCGAAGTCCGCCCCGCCGCGTTCGCGCACGCTTTGAATGTGTTCCTCCGACGTGATGCTGCGCATCAATTCCTCGGTGTCCTCCGGCCGGAGCACGGGGCCTTCCACCCGGTGCAAAATGCCATGCACGCGAATGGTCGGCGGCGCGCCCACGCGAATATGCAGGTCGGATGAGCCTTCGGCCACGACCAGCTGCAACAAATCAGACATCGAGTATGACATAAATTCCCGGGGGTTACGATTCGTCGCCCATCGTCGAGCGGATGACTTCCTCCGCCGTCGTGAGCCCGGCGAGCACCTTGCGGATGCCGTCCTCGCGCAGGGTGCGCATGCCCATCTCGCGGGCGCGCGCGCGCAAGACCGAGGAGGTCGCCTTGTCGTAAATCAGCTTCCGCGTTTCATCGTCGATGAGGAAGATTTCAAAGATGCCAAAGCGGCCGCGGCAACCCGTGTTCGAGCAATCGTTGCAGCCGCGCCCCTTCATGATGGTGGCGCTCTGCAACTGGTCCGGCGTCAGGTTCAGGGTGCGCATTTCCGCGTCCGTGGGCGTGTACGGCTGCGCGCACTTTTTGCAGACCTTGCGCACCAGCCGCTGCGCCATGAGGCAGCGGGTGGAAGAGGCGACCAAAAACGGCTTCACGCCAATGTCCATGAGGCGGGTGACGGCGCTGGGCGCGTCATTGGTGTGCAGCGTGGAGAAAACCAGGTGGCCGGTGAGCGACGCGTTGATGGCAATGGTCGCGGTCTCCAGGTCGCGAATTTCCCCGATCATCACCACGTTTGGCGCCTGGCGCAGGATGGAACGCAGGGCCATGGCGAACGTCAGTCCCACGCTCTCGTTCACCTGCACCTGGTTGATGCCGGCCAGGATGTATTCCACCGGGTCTTCCACCGTGATGATCTTCCGGTCGGGCCGGTTGATGAAGTGCAGGCAGGAATACAGCGTCGTGGTCTTGCCCGAGCCGGTGGGCCCGGTCACCAGCAAAATCCCGTCCGGCAGTCCGATGACCCGCTCAAACGTCTGCTGGTCGTCCGTGAAAAACCCGAGTTCCGGCAGCCCCAGCTTCAACCCTTCCTTGTCCAGAATACGCATCACGATGCTTTCGCCATGATACGTCGGGAGGCAGGACACGCGCAGGTCAATCAATTTGCTGCCCACCTTGGACTGGATGCGTCCGTCCTGCGGAATGCGATGTTCGGAGATGGACATGTTGGACTGAATCTTCAGCCGGGTGATGATGGACGCCTGCAACCGTTTCGGCGGCGCCTTCATCTCCTGCATAACGCCGTCAATGCGGTAGCGCAATCGAAACCGCTTGGACAGCGGCTCCAGGTGGATGTCCGACGCGCGCAGCTTGAAAGCCTCCACGATGATCTGGTTCACCAGCTTGATCAATGGCGCGTCCGCGTCCACCGACCCGCCGTCATCCGCGCCGGGCAGGGTGGCTTCAACGTGATCCTCCGTCAGCTCCTGAATGACATCCTTGAAACGGGCGTCCTGCTCAATACTCTTTGCCTTGTCCCCGCCGTAATATTTGTTGAGCGCGGCTTCGACGTCCTGCTCCGACGCCACGCGCAGTTCGATTTCCGCGTTGAGCAGATGCGTCAGCGTGTCAATCGTGTTCAGGTCGGACGGGTCGGCAATGGCCACGGCGACCTTGCCCTCGGTTTTGAAGACGGGGACGACGCGATATTTTTTGGCGATGTGCCGCGGAATGATGGAGATGACCTCGTCGGGAATCTGGATCCCGGCCAGCTGCACCACTTCCGCGCCGAATTGCGCGGCCTTGGCCTGCGTCACGTCCGCCGGGCGGATGAGCTTGTTGGCCAGCATCAAGTCCACCACACCCACGCTCGAAGCCTGGGCTTCGGCGCGCGACTGGGCGAGCTGCTCGGCGGTTACAAAACCGAGGTCCACCAACAAATCCACCAGATAATCGTCTTGTTCTGCCACGATGTTTAGCACCCCACGATATCACAACATCTCGCGGAATGCGCGTAGAAGTTATTCATCCGGAGCGTGAATTGTCAATGCCGACTCCTGACTCTTTATTGAATTTTTGCCGCCATATTTTGATGCCGGATTTCGCAATTCGCAGTTGCCTTGTCCCATCCCGTCTAATAATTGTGTCGCCATGGAAACCGCATTCTCCGGTTCTCGTTTTTTTGCCGGTGCCTTCACCGCTGTTTTCAGTCTCAATTTGCTCGCGGCCAGCCCGCCGCCGCGGGATTACCCCATCCGGCCCGCGCCGCTCACCACCGTCCGCCTCAACGACGCTTTTTGGTCGCCCCGCCTCGAAACCAACCGCGCCGTCACCATTCCCCATGCCTTTGGACAGTGCCAGGCGTCCGGGCGCATGGACAATTTTGACCGCGCGGCCGCCGGGTTGCGCGGCGGGAACATTGCCAACCGCAAACCGCCGGGATTTCCCTTCGACGACTCCGATCCCTACAAGGTCCTGGAAGGCGCTTCCTATGTGCTGGCGACCCGGCCCGACCCCAAGCTGTCGGCCTATCTTGACTCGCTCATCGCCCAAATTGCCGCCGCCCAGGAACCCGACGGCTATCTTTACACCGCCCGCACCATTGACCCCGCACATCCGCACCCCTGGGCCGGCACCAACCGGTGGGTGAACGAGGAGAACCTGAGCCACGAACTTTACAACGCCGGGCACCTGTTCGAAGCCGCCGCCGCCCATTACCAGGCCACCGGCAAAACCAACCTGCTCAACGTTGCCCTCAAGGAAGCCAATCTCTTGTGCCAGACCTTCGGCCCCGGCACCAACCAGTTGCATCTCTGGCCCGGACATGAAGGCGTCGAAATGGGCCTCGTTCGCCTCTACCGCGTCACCGGCGACCCGCGCTACCTCAGCCTCACGAAATATTTCATCGACGTGCGCGGCACCCGGCCGGGCGGTGACGACTACCATCAGTCGCGCATCCCGCCGGCGGACCAGACCGAGGCCGTCGGTCACGCCGTGCGCGCCGGTTATCTCTACTGTGGCATGGCCGACGTCGCCGCCCTGACCGGCGACCCGCAATACGTCCGGGCGATTGATGCAATCTGGGAAAACGTGGCGGACAAAAAACTTTACCTCACCGGCGGCATCGGCGCCCGGACGAACGGCGAGGCTTTCGGCGACAACTATGAATTGCCCAACCTCAACGCCTGCAACGAAACCTGCGCGGCGGTGGCCAATATTTTCTGGAACGAACGCCTGTTCCTGCTGCACGGCGATGCCCGATACGTGGACGTTCTGGAGCGCACGCTGTACAACGGGTTGCTCTCGGGCGTCTCGCTCAACGGCACGAATTTCTTTTATACCAATCCGCTCGAATCCGACGGCTCGGATCAGCGCAGTCCGTGGTTCGGCTGCGCCTGCTGCCCGGGCAACATCGCCCGCTTTCTGCCGTCCCTGCCCGGTTACCTTTACGCGCAGGCGGGCGACACCATTTACGTCAACCTTTACGCCGGGAGCACGGCCGATTTCAAGCTGAGCAACGGGCGCACGATCAAAATCACGCAGGAAACCGGGTATCCGTGGAAGGGCAC
>JBEKSU010000021.1:0-23433 GCA_049516755.1 Verrucomicrobiota bacterium
CGGCGGCTGTTCCAGCCAGGGTCAAGCCGCTCACCGTCACCCCGATTCCCGTCCCTGCCGCAGCGCTGGTAAAGTTCGCCGTGTAACCATTCGTGTTCAATCGCACATTCGCCGTGTCACCCGCCAGCACTCCGTTCAAGACCACGTTGTTTGAACTGATCGTTGCCGCCGTCGTCCCGTCATACGGTTTGCTGTTGGCACTGAGTCCGGACGTGATCGTCACTCCCAATGCTGTGATGTTGGCTGTCAGGCCGCTGGGTTGTGTCAACGTGTAGTTCCCGGCGGCTGTTCCCGCCAGCGTCAAGCCACTCACTGTCACGCCGATTCCCGTCCCCGCACCAGCGCTGGTAAAGTTCGCCGTGTAACCATTCGTGTTCAACCACACATTCGCCGCGTCACCTGCCAATACCCCGTTCAAGACCACGTTGTTTGAGCTGATCGTCCCTGCCGTTGTGCCGTCGTACGGTTTGCTGTTGGCCGCGATGCCCGACGTGATCGTCACTCCCAATGCCGTGATGTTGGCTGTCAGGCCGCTGGGTTGTGTCAGCGTGTAGTTCCCGGCGGCCGTGCCCGCCAGGGTCAAGCCGCTCACGGTCACCCCAATCCCTGTCCCGACATTACTGTCCGCGAAATATGCCACGGCATTACTGGTAACGAGCGTCACATCGTCACCATTCAAAACGCCCGACAATCCGGCATTGGTCGCATTCAACGTGGCGTTTGCGGTACCATCATAAACCTTGTTCAAAGCCAGCAGATTCGTCACCGTCAGCGGCGTCCTTACCGTCACGTTAAAGCTGTTGGTTGCTGTCAAGCTATTTTCCGTCACTATTGTCTTGAAAACATAGTTCGACGCTGCCTGCAGTGCGGTTGGCGTCCACGTGATAATCCCATTGGTATCTATGCTTGCGCCGGCGGGAGGATTGACCAACTGATAAGTCAGCGCCGGCCCCGGCGCCACCTGCAAGGTGTCGAGCTGTTGCCAATAGCAAATGGGAGAAATTCCATTGGTATATGGCACACTCGTTG
This sequence comes from Verrucomicrobiota bacterium, assembly GCA_049516755.1. Classification (GTDB taxonomy): domain Bacteria; phylum Verrucomicrobiota; class Verrucomicrobiia; order Limisphaerales; family UBA11358; genus UBA11358. The sequence continues at coordinate 1,030 of JBEKSU010000021.1, forward strand.
AACTCGCCCAGAGCGCCAGTCGCGGATTTAGCAGTCCCTGGCTGAACCTCCCTATCAACGCCCACGTGGACCCGTCCAGTGAGGCAAACCCATTTATGTCGCTGGTGTTCGGGATTTTATCCAGACGCAGAAAAATATTTGTGACGGCGGGAGATCCGGGACCCCCTTCATACCAGAACACAATCGTCCAGAAGTGAGTAGCCACACCGTTGGTCTCTGTGACCATGGTTACCACTTCGCCGCCAAGGCCGGTATTGTATGCCAGACCAACCTCCAAATAGTTATCATCGTCCTGATACACTGTGAGGTGTGCCTGATCAACATCGACTGTCGGGTCCAGAGACAGCTTCACCCGCAGACTCGCCCAGTTCGTCGGCAAACTTCGAAACAAACTATTGCGGGTGTTGTTATAGTCGGTGCCAAAAAGGTCTCCCACATCGCAAGGAACCCCCAAACTCCCTGGCAAAGGATTGTATAATACAGCTGGATTGGTTTCTGTATTCCGCGGCGATCCATCGGGATTCGTTGCAATAAAATTCCATCCGTCATTGGTCAGGGCATTCCGATCCGCGTAGTTGAAGACGATGGTGTTCGTGGTCATTTGGTTCGTATTCACCACAGCCGCCGTGTTCGTGACGACCAATGTGGAAAGGGCACCGACCGCCTGACTGCCTTGGAGCGGCAAAACCGGCCCACTGAGGGAACCCGATAATGGCTTGAATGCCGCCATGGACATTCCGTAAGGGTCGTTGTAGGTGCTGTCAATTGCAGTTGCAGCAATGGAGCCGGCGGTTGGCTGCACCAAGTCCTCAGTAATTCCAGCTGTTGATTGGTAGTAGGTAAAGCCTGGTCCGGCGGACACCGGCCCGTTGATAACATTCCCGTAACCAAAAATAAGATCCCCGTCCACCGTCGTGTTTGCCAATGGGCTGGTTATGGTAAAGGGGCTGTTGGTGGTTATCCCCACACCCGCAGCCGAAACGTCCAATGGAGAAGCAATCGAGACTCCAGAGTATTCATGGATTGCGATTGCATTATAAGCGTTCCCGCCACCTGTAGATGAATCTCGTTCGGTCATGGTTACCGTATTCGGGCCGCCCCGAATATTCGGAGCGTAGAACAATTGATATGAAGCATTACCGCCGCCGGTGGAAAAATCCATCTGACTGGTGGCGGGATAGTACACATTGCCTTGTGTATCGGTCACGGTCGCCGGCTTTTCGGCTGTCGCCCCTCCTACCGTCACTCCCACGACAATCAAATCTCCGGCGGTATTATTCGACGGAAATGTCGCTACACTGTAGGGAAGGTCGTTGGGTCCGTTATTTTGATAGGCAAATTGTACGAGGGTGGGCACCGATACCTGTGCCTGGCCGGTCTGGCAGATTATCAATACCACCCAAGACACCATTCCCAAAATGGCAGAGATGTATTTATTGGACATAGGCGTGTTCGTAGCTGTTTGATTAATCCTGGCCGGAGAGACTGCCAGCCTTGTTAAAAGGTTGCGGGCTGAGCTTGCCGGACGGATGTTTTCTTGTTTCTCAGTGTTCATTTCTAAATGAGGTCTCGTGTGCATAACGATGTTGCTCTTGGATAAATTCGATTTGGTTGGTGATTTTGCCTTATGCCAACAACTAACAGGACTCTCTTACATATATGTCGAAGCGGATATCAAATCATGACCACCAGCAACCGAGCAAATGTCTTCACTCATTCTGTTGTGCATGTCAAACACCGGGCAGGCTGACCAAATTATTCACAACCCCCTGAATTAATTCTTATCTTGTAAATTAGTCCAATATAGCACTCGAAAGCTATTGGGTCAACCGGCTCAAACGGTTCGGGGCGAGAGCGGACGGGTTCCCCTTTGGCTCCATCGGGAGTGTAAGCCGGGTGCATGATTGCCACATGAAAATGCTCATAATATCATGTGTTTAAGGCTTTGACTGGATATTGATCAGTTGATTTTTTCATCGAAATCCGCCCGATATTTGACTAATCTGATTTTGCACGGAAGCCGCTTTTCAATGCTCCCCTGATCGAATTGCCGGCGACTTTCAACGAGCAGAATCCCGCCTGAGGCATCAAGCGAGGAATCATCCAGTTAAGGATCGGCCTTTCCACTCGATCACGGCTCGCCGCGAAAAGAATGCTCAATTTGCGGGCCATGTTCGCCGTTGGAAATTCCGCCTGGTAAGCATGGACCCGACGACGCCAAACGCAGATATTTTTGAGCACGTGCCACTGCTCCAGCGAGATCAATCCTTGGTTCAAGGCCACGTTCAAATCCAACAAGAAAACGTCGTACATCGTCACGCGATTTTCCGCATCACGCATCGCTCGAGTTTCCTGCCGGGTGACCGCGCCCCGGGTGGAGGCCAGTTCATTGCGATCGCGAGAATAAAGGTTGTTCGCATGGATCCGGCGTTTGACAAGGGGGATGTTGATAAATGTCAACGATCCCATGCACAATACCCGCAGCCCGATAACACTATCTTCGTGGATTAATGTCTCCGGTAGTGGTCCAAAGGTCGAGAACACGCTGGCACTGACGGCAAACGATGCACCCAGTATTCCAGGTTTTAAAGTACGCACGTAGTTTTCCAGCCCTGGTTTTCCCTCACTGAAATGAAGCTTTTCTGTTGCGGCACAATCGACTGATCCATCAATCAGTGCTCCTTCCTCGTCAATGGTGACAAACCCGCTCTGAATTCCGATGGCCTTCCGGTCCGATTTTTCCCAGGCCTGGTAAATTGTCTCAACCCGGTTTGGAAATGAGATGTCATCCCCTGCTGCTCCGACCAACAATTGACCGCGCGCAAGCAATACCATACGGTTAAAATGTCCGGCCAAGCCAAGATTGGTGGCATTCTGATTTAACACAACCTGGTGCGGGCCGCGATAGGCGCCCGCAAGTTCTCGCATGATTTCAAACGTCCGGTCCGTGGAAGAGTCATCCGATAAAACAATCTGAAGCGGCGAATATGTTTGGGCAAACGCCGCTTCAACGGCCTCCCGGATAAACTTTTCCTGGTTGTAGCCGCATACCATGAGCGTCAACAATGGTTTATCAGTCGGGTTGGGCATGGCGGTTCGACAGAGCTAAAATAGAAACAGGTTTCGCAATTGCAAACGCCTCAGCTTCGCCGTCGCGCGAGGATGATGATCTCTGTGGCTGAAAGACGCAAAGGCAATAGCTGGAGGGCTTTCTCTGTCGACGAAACAGCTGCCTCAGCAGTTCTAATAACCCGGCTTAGAACGAGCCCAGCCGAGTCCAACCAGCAACGCAACCGGCCCTCAGTAACCGGGGTGAGGCAATCCCCGCTGAAACCGCCAAGCCCCTGATGTCGCTTATTCCTCAAGAGGCGTCCCGCATAAGTCTGGACGTTTCCAAAATTGGGTTCGCGGATCAACAGGCAGCCCCCGTCGGCCAGCAAAGACGCGGCTTTCAAGACAAGCGTCTCCGGTTCTTGCTGGAGATAAAGCAAAGAGCACACCATCACACAATCGAAACGGCGGTATCGGAGTGTTTCCAACCCCTGCATCAGTTCGTCATGCACCATTTTCACTCCAGCGGCCTCCGCCGGGACACAAATCACCGAGTCCAACGGTATGGCCGTCACCTCGTAGTCACGACGCGCCAGTTCGCTCTCCGTGGCACCAGTTCCAATCCCCAGCGATAGAATCGAACGGGCACCTTTGGGAACAAGATCGATCAACTCCTGACTACAGGATTCGTAAAAGTTTTTCAGCCAGGGAGGGGTGCCTGGCAATTGGCGATTGGGCAGCGCACTGGTTGCGGGACGAATGCCAGCGGCGATTTGCCTCAACGCTTCGACTTGAGTGATAAAAACCGAATATTCAGTTCCCATGACACCAATATACTTATTGGGGAGATGGGGCAGCAGGAAATCCTCCATACGCGAAATATTGATGACTTTAGTAAAACCGCAGCGAGTGTAGGGGTCGGTTGCGGCACTACAGAGCATGTCATAATCGGACTCGTAAGGCGGCACGAGAAAACCGCCGGAAGCAATGGCGCGTTCCAATTGTTCACGCGTAAGGATGTAGCACGCAGAATGATCGTTGGTAAACCGAGCAAAAGTATGTGGTCCAGCCTGTTTTACACTCTCAGGTCGCCAATGAAACCCGCCGTGGGCGGAAGATATATGGCGGCTCCCGTCTGGAGATGTCTCATATCGGAGAAAGCCCGGAATCTGGTTCCCGGGCAGATGACCCGTTGATTCAAGAAAGGCACGGATATTCTTCTCCGTAATCAATGTGTCATCTTCGGAATAGATGAAGAGGTCATAATCTTTGACATGTTGAGCGAACAGGGATTTATGGGCGAATGGGAGCGACCAAGGGTTTTTAGCCGGCAGACCAACCAATACTTTCACTTTGGAACCCAGGTCTTTTGGCTCGTTCGAAAGGACTACTATATCAATTTGAAAGGGCATGCGCCGATACTCCGCCAACAGGAGTTCGAGATATTTCAAATTCTTTGTCCCGTAATTGGCAATGGCTACAATAATCTTCATCTGAAAACCAGGTCTGAGCCGAAACGATTCAAAAAAACAACGCGGAGCATTTAGGACGGCGCATGCGGAAAAATATGCATTATCGAGCCAGCCGCTTAATTCGTTCGATTACAATCACTCGTTCATTCCGCAATTCGCGAGCCATTATACAAAGCAACCTGTGAAGTAAGGTGATGACATTTACTGCGCGGGCCTCCGGGGTAATACAAGAACCTCAAGTTCCCGCCCTTCGCAGCAAGTTATCGCGTTTGAATCCGAACCCGACATTGGATGAATTGCCGATCAAAATACCACCGGGCTAATCCAGCTGCTTGACAAGCCTCGCCGGGACACCCGCGTAAAGGGCATGTGGCTGGCAGTCGCGTGTCACGACGGCTCCGGCTGCGATGACACAGCCCTCGCCAATGGAAACGCCTGGAAGCAGCACGGCGCGGGCGCCAATCCAAGAGCCATTACCCACCTTTATGGAACGGGCGCGCAATTCGCCGGCACGTTCTTCGGCTCCTCCGACCTCATGGTACGAAGTGATGAAATAAACCCCCATTCCTATCGCACACCGCTCCCCTATTTGAATGAGAGCCGAGGTGTCGAAAAAACACTCGTAATTGACAAAAGTTCCCTTTCCGATCGAGACTCGACGCCCTCCAAAAAAACAGCGTGGGTAGATTTTCGCGGTATGCACATCAAGCCCGGCGGCCCGATATATCCAGTATCTTAAAAATGTCGGCACCATGACCGAAGCACCGATCGCATTCAGGACAACGTCCCTTGTCCCCAACCTGAAGGAGGACAATAGCGACCGAATCATCTTACGAAGAATCATTGCTTGCCGATCGGCATGGCCCTGTCGAGCAGGGCGTCGAGTTGATTTCGAGGACCGTTATCCATTCATTCCAGCGGTTTTTTAACGATTGGACCAAGTCAGAATACTCAGGACCGAAAATTAAAGTTGCCGATCACAGCCCGGCGAACGCGAATCAAATTAACAGATTACTGTTGTTGCTCCCACAATTTTTGAACAGATCCAGAACGGTCGATCTGATTTTGGGCACGGCGGACTCAAGCCTAGCTTTCACGTCGTGGCGATTTCTGAACCGATTCTCGACCAGCGCTGCCACTCCATCCAGATCAACGTTAGTCAGATCCACCACCAGATCCTCGACCCCCAACGTGCTAAATACACCCTTGAATTTTCGGCTGTAGGCCAGACCAATCGCAGGGACAGCCTCTGAGATTGCGGCAATACAGGCGTGCATCCGGGAACCCAGAAAGAAATCACATTGGCCGATGACCCATTTGAGCTGATGGTGGTCCAATGGCATTCGCAAATTGTGCAATTGACCGCCGGAACTGCGGCTGAAGTCCCGAAAAACCTGATCACAAGCCGCGATATCACTCTCGAGACTCTCCGGTTTACCAAGAACGTGCGGGACAAGCAGCACCTGCGCTCCCTGACCAACAAAGAATTTGACCAAATCCCGAATCATCTCCCGGTAATTAACCCGGAGGCCGAACTGATTCCGCCCCGTATAGCCGCCGGCGTAGAGCAGGCCGCTCACGTTCAGGCCAACCAATTGACCCGCCTGACGGAGATTCCGGATTTGTTCCACGGTTTCGCTTGGTGGTAACAGTGGATCGAGGACGAATGCCATGTCATAAGCCAGTAACGCGTGATTGGGCTTGTGCCCCAAAAGTCGGGCCACCTCGTTCAAACTTTCTGCGTCACGCGTGTAGATTCGTTGTGCTGACTGGAGAATCCGCCGTGCAATCGAACGTCCAACCGCCGTCTTGAACGGGCCGATGGTCTGCGGCAAAAGCACCAAGGGCCGTTTTAAAAGCACGGTCAATATTTGCGGCAGGGAGACGTACCACAAACGTTCCAGTCCGTAAATGTCGCTAAAACTGTCCCCACCCGATAGTGCGACAACCATGTCTGACTGTGAAATCTGCCAGAGACAGGCGTTACTGGCTAAAAATCTATTTTTGATTCCAGCGCTCGGAATTGCCCTGGAAATCAAGGCCAGTAAAACAAGCATGGCTATATGATTCCTCGAATACACCCTCTTGGAAAACTGCATGTTGACCATTGGTATAGTCGTGCGTCCCCCAGCCAGAAAAACTTCGTACTCGTTTGGCCAGTCATCATAATCCAGCAACCAGAGACGCGCCTGCGGAAAGGTATTTAGCGCCGAGGTGACCGTGCCTGTGGTGAGAGCATTCAGCCCCATGTTGTTTGTACCAAAGCCGGGCCCCAGCAAACAGATACTTTTCATTTCCTGACCCTTTGAAGAACTATTAAGCTCCATTTGCTTTGTAATTTGCGGAATCTCAGTCCGTCTCTGCAAAACCGAATCATCTGTCGCGAAACGCAGGACGTTGATCATGTGTACACGTGACGGTTTGCAAGCCGGTTCAAACACCTTGAGTCCGCTATACCAATCGGCATTAATCGAATGATCTTTCAATAGCTGTCAGGGAGCAGATGAAAATATTTCAAACAAACCGGAACGGTTCGATGTTCGTAATCCGACGGTATTCCTCAGAAAAAACACTTAATTACCCATGGCCGGTGGGGGCGGCATAAAGGACCCGACCAACGAGAGCGCATTTATCTCGGAAGCGGAAAGCGCGCGATTATAAATTCTGAGATCATCAACGAGACCGTTCAAATAAAATTCATAACCGGAAATGTTCTGCTGTCCGATAACGAGCGGATTCGCGGCAACCGCCAACGATTGGGTCACAGACGTGCTGCCCGTTAGCTGGCCTTTGATGTAGAACGAAAGCTGTCCATGTGTGTGATCGAAGACAACCGCCACATGTCTCCATGCGGTGGTGTTAAGCATAAGCCCCGTCCCCTGGGTGTAATACTGCGATGTGCCCGTCCCATCCACAAATTCAAAAAAGAGACGGGTACCGTTCGTGTCGCTATAAGCGCCAAAACCATAGTTCTCCTGGCTGTTTTGCCCCTTCTCAAGGTAATACATCCAGCTGTTTGTCGCGGGCAGGCTGTTGTGTTTCACCCACATTGTTATGGTAAGATCTCCGGAAATTTCCAAGGCCGGGGAATCGGGGACGCTTGCGGAAGCGGCGCTGGCACTATTCAACACGAGCGAGCTGGCGCCCAATACAGCGTTTGTTGTCCACGATGCTCCGGCATTCAAAGTCGCCGTGTTGCCAAATCCAGATGAATCCGCAGCCTGAGTGCCGGAGTCCTCATCGAAAGTCCAATATCCAACCAACCCATTTGTCACGATGTTTTGAATCTGCACGTTCACCGCAGTGGAAGTGGCGACGTTACTCGCAGCATCCGTGGCCATGGCCTGAATGGAGTGGGAACCGTTGGTTACTGAAGTGGAATTCCAATTATAAGAATAGGGTGCGCTCGTGATTGACGAGCCCACCGGTTTGCCATCCACCAGGAATTGCACTCCAGCCACCGCCCCGTTGTCGCTCGCATTGGCTGCCAACGTAGTGGTGCCGGCGATTACGGCATTTGGCAAAGGAGCGGTAATGGACACGGTTGGCGGAGTTGTATCGGATGTCAAAGTTGTGAACGTCGAGTCCGAGGAGTTGCCGACATAACCTGCCGCGTTGGCTGACATAACCATGTAATGGTAGGTTGTGTTGGCAGTGAGGCTCGAAATTGTAATGCTATGACTGTTGGTAAGAGAAATATTTGTCACTGAATTGCCATAACTGGTATTCAAACCATATCGAAGAATGCTCGTGCTCTGTTGATCCGTTCCCCAGACAATCGTGGCTGACGTGATGGCAACAGGAATCGCCTGTACGCCAGAAATCACCGGCGGGTTTGTGCTGGCGGTGCCACCGAATTCAAACGCACCACGGTCCCACACCCCGTCCGCGCCGCGCGTGTTTCCAAGCATATCCATATTGTAAGGAGCCTGAAATGCAACGCCAGCGGGTGTTGCCGCAGTTAATTGGAAATTGAAACCATTTACGTTCACAAACGGATTTGAATTACTCGTAGTTGAATGAGCTCCGGTGTCGTTTGCTTTGTCGGACTTGTAGTAAGTGTTATAATCGCCGTATGAGTTATCCTCGCAGTACTCGGAATTGTACCAGATATTATTTTCAATGACTACCGAGCTGGCAGTAGAGGGAACGCTGCCCATGTAAAATCCAGAGTTGTAGCTGCTAACTTGTGTTACCGTATTGGTAATTCCGGCGATGGTGTTGTTTATAAAATAAAAATGTCCGCTGTAAGTTTCGCCGAAAAAGCCGATCATGCCATCACCCAGAAACGTCCCCGGATTGGCCTGATAATTCGTGTCCCAGAAAAACACGTTGCCGTAAATCTCCCAGTTCGAGATGACCGGCACTCCTCCCGCCGCGTCGCAGATGAAGCCACTCGACATAATATCCTGCAGGATGTTGTATCGAATGGTGGAATTGGCAAAGGTAAGCGAGAACGCCTCATCATGGTTGGCGTTGCTCAAGGTATGGTTCTTGTAAATGTAATTGTATTCGCACGTGAACCCGGTTGAGCTCCCATAATTAATCTGGAACTGAGTATTCCCGGTCTCGTGAACGTAGCAGTAGCCGACGTAAAGGTTGCTCAGTTGAGCATGACCGTAGAACCCGTAGTCTCCATCTGTGGCCAGGCTGGAGGTTATACTCGTGGTTCCTTGAATGTCACAGTTTTTCACCGTGATATTGTTGGCTCCAGAGTAAAGGTTGAAACAAGCTCCATCCGTTTTATTGGCTTGATTCCAGATGTGAAACCCATAGCCAGACCGCCAGTCGGAGCCGCGAGTCTGTCCGTCTATGGTCCAATAGGGGGAATAAATCTCCAAACCGCCCCCGGATGGGTTTGTATTTATGAAACACACCTGTCCGGCCATGCTGTTGACCCAACCTGTATTCGTTCCATGACTCGTCGTCGTCGCTGCTAATAGTGTGATGACGTTTGTCCCGCTGGCTGCGACATTGAGCGTCTGCATGGCATTGGTTCCAGCAGAATAGTAATAACTGTCCCCGCGCACGTAATTCCATGCGCTGCCTTGGCCACTGGCCGCGTAGCTATTATTCCAGTCTGCGCCAGACCCGGTGCCGGCGCCACTGACAGAAACGCAATGGATCGCACCAAGCGCATCTGCACCGGCTAAACATATTACAGCCCCGAGAATGGCACTGGACAGCAGGCGGAAAGCACCTTGAAAAGGTTTCAACTTCGAACCGCGTCCGTAAGATCCGGCCCGGACATTTCGCTTCAACATGGAAACTTCCCTAGCCACTTTCATGCCAATCGAGATTCGCGATGTCAGCTGTACGCCGACAGCCAAATATAAACGCTGCATTCCCATCGATGTTTCCGGAAAAACGTGCCCCATTTTAGGGCTGTTCAATAACTGGTCCTTGTCCAATAGTATCGTTGTTTGACTGTTTATCAGACGATCCTTGCATTCTGCCTAGGTGCCGTCAACAGGGAATTCACTATCTTCTCACGAGCGAAAAACCACATTGCTTTTCGGGTCGGCACATTGACATGACCCTTTGGTGTACCAGAGTGTTTTCTCACGTTTACGGAGCCGCACAAACAAGGGTCAATTCAGAATCATGGAGATTCTCCTCGACGTGGTCGCTTGCCGGGATCCGCCCCAGTGCAAGCCCCACTGCCAAGGTCGTCCAGAATAGAAAATACAGCTGCGGGGCAAAAATCTGCACGTTGGTCTGCATGAAAATGAAGACCATCAGGGTGGCAAAGATCAACGCGCCATAATCCCTTTGTGACCCTTCGGCCCGCCAACAGATTCTTAAGAGATGATATGATAATACCCCATAGAAGCACAACAACACGCTGAGCCCCAACAAACCACACTCCAGCAGGTAAGCCGCCCAATTATTGTCCCAGCTCGAAAATGTGTCCGTGGCAAATTCAGGCATGGTAACCACTTCACCCTCCCAGTTAAGACTCTCGCTGGCACCAGGCCCGTAGCCCAATAGGAGCCGGACTGGCGATTTTGAGATTTCGCTCCAAGCCTTGTGCCACAATTCCCAACGCCACTGGTAAGACACCTGGGCCTCGGATCCTTCGTCATAGGTGGATCCAGTTCGGTTCACAATGGTTTCCCTGACGCCACGGTTCGTCATACACACGGCCATTGCCAGAAGGCCAAGGAAGATCAACCGCTTTCGTTGTTTGCCGGAGCCCAGCACAACCAGAACAATGCCCACCAACACCATGCCGATCCATGGACCACGGCTTTGGGCAAAATAACAGGCTCCGATGCAAAGCACCGCCGCCAGCCATGCCACCCGGCGCTGATTCGAACTGGTCGCGGTTTTCGCCCACAACATACAAAGTGGCCACCCCATCGCCATCGCCGTTCCCAGGAGAATGCGGTGGGAAAACGTAGCCATCACCGTGCCCTCGTAGTAACCAGGAAAATACTGCATCGGACTGTATCCCCTGTACTTCTCAATGAATGCCAGCACAGCCACACCCAATAAGCCGACGCACATCCCTCGAACCAGCCTGACGGCGTCTTCCTGCCCGCGCAAGATCGTCGCCAGCAAGGCGAAATAGAGAAGGTTTTCCAAGGCATAGTAAAGAAACTCTTTTACACTCGAAATGAAATCCTCGGCACATAACATCGAGACACCTTGGGTCAGCAAAATACACCACAGCAGTTTGCTGAAAGGAACCTTGGGCCACGTACTTCGGTTACGGCGCTCCTTGAGCCAATAGAACAAGACCACGACTACAATCAAGCGATGAATCGTCAGCGCTGGAAGACCGCCAAACGCAATCTGGATATGCTTTGGCAGCGAGACCAGCAGCGCAACGCTACAGGATAATCCAGAGTAAAAGTCCTTGCCAAAGCGCCACGGAAGCACCAGCGCCACAAGGAGCATCACGACGCAGCTAATTTGAGTAGCCATAAGAGAACGTTTCCTGACGCACTATGGCCAATTTTTTGTCAACTGGTTCAAGTAAACGCAATACTGAATTATCAGGGCCTTATACATGAGGTCAAAGATGAATCATCCCAGAATCTGCAAAACCGTCTGTGCCCAAGCATCAAGAACGGTGTTGGTCGCGAGAACCATTTGCCGCCAGGCGTCTTCTCCAGAGTGACTTGAACCTTTGCAACAAGCGTGTCCGTGCCAGTATTTTTCGGCCCGCCTGGTCGATAAGGAGGGCTGGAGTCCGAACCAGATTCGCTCCCACCCCTTTGAAGGTGGGTGCAAATCTGACAATGGAGGCTTCTTGCCAGTGGATATCACACAAGTCCTGCTTGTATTGGGCATCACCGAATCCGAAATCCACCGCTGTAGCTGATTCGCTTACAATTAAATCCTCCAGGACCTTCTGCAGCAGAAAATTTCCCAAGCGATATTCATGATAGGCCGGGTCGTAGCCCGTCGTGCTGGTAAAGAATGTGCCTCCGTACAAAAGACCGTCCCAAAAAGCACAGGGAACACCCTGAAGATACAGAATCCACCCACGAAACCACTGTCGCTCACATCCCAATCCAAGCAGCCGCCGGGTTTCAGCTTTGTCGGCAAAGCCCACGCCAAGGCCCCGATGGTAGGTTTTTTTTGCGACCGCCTCGGCGCCAGCCACAAACTCATCGATCTCGGTCTGCAGGCGGAATTTGCGGATCGTCATCTCCTGGCCGAATTTGTCCAGAAACCTCTTGGAATACCTTCGGAGGTTATGGCGGGTGTTTGAGGACAGCCCCTTGAAAAATGTTTCGTAGTTGTTGGGCAGGCTCAATTTCCAATGATCGTTGAATTTGGGGAAGAAATCGCGCCCCAACAGGCCCCCCGGACGCCGGGCAACGTGGAAGAGTAGAGAGTCCGATTTTAGCGGACTGAACTCGACGACATCAGCACCAGCATTTCTCACAGACTCGACCAAGGTTCGATAAAGTGCCGAGGCCACCGCCTCCGAAGGATTGCCCAGGCATCCCGAGTAAATTACCGTGATACGGCGGACGGGAAAGGTGCACAATGTTTTATAGCCAACATTGACTGGCATCGCGGCGTCTTCAAGCCGTGCCACCAACATTGCTTGCGGGGCGCCATCCCGAAAGGCCAGCACAACATGCGGCCGCAGAATGTTCGGGCGGGATTGAATTACCGCCAAAAAAAAGTCGATGTCGGAATTGGGATGTTCCTGCCAAGCTTTCCAGACATCACGAATCTCTTCAATTTCGGCCAGACCTTGCAGCACCCGTGTGGATATCTGTCCGGTCATATTATCTTTTAAAGCGTCGGCCATATTTCTCCCAACCTGTAGCGGGCACAGCGGTCTAATGATACAGCAACGCCCTGGGCTTATCCCGTTGCCTTGCTCGAGGTTCAAATTCAAAACTTGGATTACAATACCGAAGATGAGGCAATGGATCTCCGGTTTTTGAAGGGCACCAGGCGGGCCAGTTGTTCCCTTCTCATGTAGTTTACCACTTCCTCTGACAGGAAACGCTTGCGCCAAGTCATGGCACTCACACTATAGCCGAACAACCGGGCGACTGCACCGATCAACAACGGGGAATCAACCGTGCGAGCGCAGCACTTGGCCAGCTCGAAGAGTGGATGGCTGCCCAACGCATAGTCGCGAATTCCGAACTGCCAGTGGCGGCGGAACAAATTGCCTTCGGCAATGTTCCGCGGCTTCAAATGGTCCACTACCAATTCTGGAAACGTCGCTGTCTTAAAACCATTCATCCGCGCCCGCACGCAGGTGATGGCGTCCCACCCTCCCTCAGGAATGGCCACCAGCCCGCCCAAGGATTCAAAGCACTGGCGGCGGAAAAATTGTACGGCGCCCGCCACTTCCCGCAAGTGCTGCCGGTGACGCATCGGTATGCCGTCCACATTGTCCAGCACCAACCCCCCCGCCAGTCCCAAACGGGGATCGGCCGCAAACCGCGCAAGGATTTGATCATAATAGTCGCGTGGCAGGCGCACGTCACCATCCAGAACACCGAGAAACTCGTAGTCCTTTGTCTTCAGGGCGCCGCATCCCGCTTCCAAGGCGAAAACCACCGAAGCGAAATTCCGTGACGGGCGCTTTGTCAATCGCAGGAACTGGATGAACTCATATTTGACGGAATACTGGGAGACGATCTCGTCCGTGCGGTCGCTGGATTCATCGCTGACAATGACCCACTCTGCAGGTGGCCGTGTCTGATCGATCACGGATTGAAGTGTGACTTCAATCGTCTTTTCCTCATTGCGGACCGCCGTGATTAGGACGTAACGATGGTGCTCAACTGTAGCCATATTTTTTAACCCAGGTTTCACCACCGACAGCCCAGCGGAAGATTGCCAGCCATTTGTTGAGGCTAAACCGGGTGTCGGCTTTCAATCCGGCCATCCTTTGAAACAACCAGATGCATGCCAGCAGCAGGCATCTCTGGGCTGCCGCCAGCGCGAGGGCAAACGTAAAAGCGCGCGCATACCAACGGCCGCGTGTGCACTCAAAAAAACGCTTCATCGATTCCTGTGCCATTACCGCGCCAAACGTTTGCGTGCTCGCGGTACTGCTCCCGCCTCCGTGATGCACCACTTGGGCCTCCGGCACATAATACGTCTTCCAGCCCGCCCGCCGAGCCTTGAGACAAAGGTCCACATCCTCCACATACATGAAACAGTAGGTACTAAAGAGCCCCACCTGTTCGAACACCTCGCGCTTCACCATCAGACAAGCCCCGGATACCATGTCCACTTCCGCGGGTTGCGCTTCCTCCTGAAACAACGCCGCCATTCCCCACAAACGCGCTCTGGGGGACCTTTGCCGAAGCCATTCGCTGTCGAGTATCTGGTTCCAAATGGTGGGAAAAGCCTGGATGCAACTGGTTTGCAATGTGCCGTCGCTGTTGAGCAACCTCGCTCCGACAATGCCCGCTTGCGGCAGTTTTCGCAGGCTCTGCCACAACTCCAGGACTGTCCCCTCGCAGACCTCGGCATCGGGATTGAGAAACAGCAGCACTTCTCCTTTTGCACAACGATAGGCGGTGTTGTTGGCTTTCGGGAAGCCGAGGTTCTCCTTGCTCTCCACAAATCTCACCACTGGGAATTCACGGGCAACCATCTCCTCGCAGCCGTCGCCGGAGCCGCTATCGATCACGATGACCTCGAAACTCAGGCCGGACACCGTGCCGAATACGGACTTCAGGCAAGCCCTGACATACCCGGCCGAGTGCCAATTGACAATGATGATCGACAAATCCATGCGGTGAACTCACCTGCTTCAGTTGAGCCGGTGCCTGAGAAACCGGGCTGGCAACCGGCACTTGACCTGTTTGGTCATGGCCTGCGGCAGGGCCAGCCAATCGTATGCTCCTTCCAGCTTCGCGCATAATAACGCGCAATCATCCATCGAATTCACCGGCAAACGCTTCATCCGATAGGGATCATCCCCCGATTTAAGCCGGCCAATTTCGGTTGTCGCGCAACAGGTGTACCCGGCTCCGGCCAAAGTATTCCTGAACGTCCGCACGTATTCCCGCTCGGTTTGAGGAAAAGCGTATGGATGGGCAAAGGCGGTCACCGGTTCTCCCAGCTGCTGTTCCAGTTCCTGCTTCGAGGCCGACAGTTCATGCTCGATCTCCTTCCAGCAGAGTTCAATCAACCGCGGATGCGTGACGGTATGCGATCCAAACTGAATGCCGCACCGGCGCAATTCGCGAACCTCATCCCACGTGAGGCATTCCTTCGCCTTGAACGTCAGCCGTGGGTTATGTATGAAACTGGTGGGCAGGAAAACGCTTGCAGTAAATCCATGCTGCTGCAACACCGGAAAGGCCTCGGTATGGAAATTTCGGAAGCCGTCATCGAAGGTGATTGCGACCGTTTTGCCCGGCAATGGTTTTTCATCCTGAATCAGTTTGACCACCGTGTCAAAATTCATCGAGTGATATCCCTGATTGGCCAGGAACTCGATCTGCTCCCGGAAAATCGCCGGGCTGGTATTGGTCTGATAATACGGGGATACCCCCGGTTCCGGATCGTCGGAAACGCCATGGTACATCAGGATGGGAAGCGAACCGTCGACCACGGGCGATGGTTGCGCAAGCATCCGCAAACGGCGGACGGCGCGCGAAAGCGGGTGGGCCAGGTTCACACTGATGAAACGGTCGAGGCGCATGATCCAAGTTCCGAGTTGCGCACTCCAGGCGCGACGTCTGCGTTGTCTTTCCTGCCCGCGATGAGCGAATCCACCAGGTGCAGGTAGTCCGGACGGCGGGATTCCCAGCTGTTACACTCGGCGTATTTCATTGCCTGCGCCGCCATGCGCTCCCGCAAGCCCTGATCGCGAAGCAACTCCAGCATGCCATCCGCCAGCGCCGCCACGTTCCCGGATTCAAAAAAGCGAACCACCGAGTCGTCGAAATAATAGCGGTCAATCTTTGTACTCGAGACCACCACCGGAATTCCCAAGGACATGAATTCCATAATCTTGGTGCTGTAGGCCTCGTTGCCAAAGGAGTCCGCCCGCTTGGGCACCACTCCGAGGTCCGCATTGGCCATGATTTCGGCCATCTGATGTACCGGTATCCAATCAAAAAAACGCACCCTGCCCTCCAGCCCAAGCTCGCGGGTTAGAGCCACCAAAGCCTCTTTCGTGTTGCCGTCGCCGTAAATATGAAATTCAGCCTGTGCCAACTCCGCAGCCACTTTTTGGAAGGCGCGAATGGCAATGTCCAAACCTTGGTGCCAATACAGACCGCCCGGAAAAATAACGATGAGCCTGCCGTCGTTGCGGGAGCGTGGACGCGGATGGAAGACTTTCGTATCAACGTTGTTCACCAGCACGGAACATCTGCCTTGGGTGCCGGTACGAACGACGTACTTGTTCAGCCACAAATGGTTGGAAATGATGATATGATCGGCCAGCCTGGCCGAGGCCCGTTCCACCCATTTGAGCATTTTGCTCCCGAAGGACGTCTCGCCTACTCCGAACTTGCTGCCGTAGAATTCAGGAAGAATATCATGGATGTCCAAGATTATCCGAGCGCCTCGAATCCTGGGATAGATTGCCGCAGCCACCAGGAAATCCGGCAGGTTGTGGATATGGAGCAGATCATAGCGTTGTCGCCGGTGCTGCCGGGCAATCCATACCGACGAAATCGCAAGGAACCGCAAGACAGGAAACAGGTAGGAGAATCGCGACTTGCCGGTCCGGCCAACCCGCTTCTGGAGCCGGTGTAGATGCAGGTTGCCAATTGTTTCCTGCGGAAGCGTCTCTCCGGCGCCCCGCAACGACAACACATCCACCTGGTTCCCGCGCTCGGCCAGGGCTTCGGCATATCGCATCACGCGGGTGTCGGAGAGAAAGTGCGAGTAGGTCACCATGCAAATGCGCTTCGGTCTGGGAGGAAGCGCCGGCCTGAACTGCGCGACGAAGGCGGCCATTTCTTTTGGCAGCGGGTGCCAGAACGACGCACCGTATTTTTCGCGCGCGTATTTCAGAAATTCCTCGTAGATCCCCGCAGGGAAGGTTCGCAGCGCGGTGCCTTTTCCTTCGAAATCCAGGTAATCCGGATGCAGGTTTAACAGCGCCATCCCGCCGTGCTTGGCCACCCAGTCGAGTTTCCGCATCCAGATCTCCGGTTGGCGCTCCCCTAAAATCAGAAAGAGGGTTGAATCTTGCGGCAAAGTGTAGGGCAGTTCGACATAACCGCTGCCGCCATTGCCAGACAAGCCTTCAGCGCATGCCTCTCCGTTCTGCGCAACCCGTGGCACCCAAAACGGAAATATCGTCCCTGCCTGGTCAGGTTGCGGCTCAAACGGGTCGGTGTCAAACGTCGAGGCATCGTAAAGCGCGTTCAGATCTCCCAGCCAATCCAGATTATGGAGCATGAACCCTGATCGGAATCCGACCGCGCCCCAGGATTTGAGGTATTGGTTGATGCGAGCTGCTTTACGGGCAAATTGCTGGCGGCTGCTGTAAAGCTTGCCGTCGTGATGCAAGTCATGAACCCCGATCTCGAAACCGTTCTTTTGAAGTTCCTCGCGCAACTCCTGACTGACCTGATATTCGCCCTCAGGAATAAAATTAAACGATGAACGGAACCCGTGCTTTTTCTCCAACTCCATCAACCGCCGGCAATTCTCAACGCCGACCCGGCCTTCCACATCATGGGTGAGGATAAAGGCGAATTGTTTGCCGCCGGGCCAGCCCGGCCACCCTTGGGGCGGGCGCTCCGAGCCGGGTAGTATCGGCCAAAGCCCTGCGACCCGCGCCCGTTTCCGAAGCGCGAAACGGCGCCGGACCGTGCGCCGGATCGAAACTGGGATCAAAGGCTTAAGGCTGTAATAAAGCGAGTTGCGCAACATAGCCAACTTTCGAAAACTTGTCGTTCAGGACATCCGAGGGTAAAGGAGCCGGCCGGCCAGGCGTAGCAATGGCATGGGCAGAAACCGAAAGACATGGTTAAACCAACCTTCGACCCGGTCCCGATCCACTGCGAAGGCATTGGCCCGGTAATCGTAACGGCAATACCGAAGCTGCTTCTCCTCGGTTCCGAACCCCAGCTTGAACTGTCGCAAGCCTTCGTTTCCAATCGAGGTCCGGCCCAACTCCAAAGAATCGAAACCCCTGTGGCAATACCGCCGTATCGTTTCCCACAACAGCAGGTGATTGGCGCACAAGTGCTGGCAAGCCGGATCCGACGCCCCGAATTTGTGAATTGCCCGCCGCCCGAGATGCACGAACATGCCGGCGGCAACTATCCGTCCCTGCCATCGCGCCAGCGCCACCCAGCCTCCGTCTTTGGCCAGCACATGGCGTTGAATATTTTCAAAAAATGAAAAAGGCTGTGGCGGCAGGCCGTGCTTGCGCCGGGTCTGGCAGTGAAGCGAGTAGTATTCGTTCACCGCTTCAGCCCCGGTCTCGAAATCAATCTTCACCCCTGCTTCCTGCGCCCGTCGAATGGGCGTGCGAACCCGGCTCTTGAAGCCGGTCCACAAACGTTCCTCACCCTGGCTCAACTTGATCTCGTGCGAGTAAAATGACAACGAGGGTTTCGCCTTTGCCATATCATCTGTCATCCCTCGGCATTCGAATGACCGCCAACCTCGTGTCCGCCCGTGCTGAAGGCAGCACTCCCATAATCGAGCGGGGGGCATGGCTTCAGAGCATAGCACTGTGCAGTGGTCCGTGAACGGCAAGGAAACTCCGCAGCGCCCCTTGAGCGGGCGGTTGAGTTCCATCACCGGCAGAACCCCCAGCAGCCGGCCCTGCACGACGACGCCGAAGTAGAATGGCTGGTGACCGTAAGTTTCCTGCAGCACTCGTGCCCACGCACTCCCATGAAAAAAAGAACCCTCTGGATGAGCGGCCACCAGCGCGTCCCAACCCGGAAATTGCAAGGGATCAATGGTGGCGGGTTCCTGCGACCGAACGGAAGTCAGAATCTGCTGGTTCGCATGTTCAACATCAGTCATTGGATCAGGCGGGACATCCCGGAGCTTGTTTCTCGTTGACTGACTTGATCAATCACTCCACTACGCACCGCCTTGGCGGTTGTGTGGTTGAGCGCGGTTGAAAAGGCGTCACCAGACTTGATTTATAATCGCCGGATGTTTTGCCCGGCGATGTCGAGCGGGCACCAATCAAAGTTCCTGCAGCAACCATTTGGGCGCATAGGTTCGCGTCTTGTTTAGGACGATACCTACATTCCCTTTTGCTCCCGAGAGCATTGAACTGGCCTGTTTGACCACCTCCCGGTTGGTTTTTTCAGATTCAACAACCAGCAGATTTATGTCCATCAGTTGGGACAGCTTGGTCGTCACGCTAGTCTGACTGACGGGGGGCATGTCAAAAATAATATAATCGTAGTCGCTTGCTCTCAGTTGCGGCATCAGTTGGGCAACATACTTGGGAATATTCAGTAATTCGTTGCCATTCGCTCCTCCTGAGACAACGTAAAGATTTTCCTGCACCATGGCGCCATCCCTTTTCTGGTCTTCAAGTGCATCAGCCAGACGACATGACGGTTTCCCCTTGTAAAACGGATGGGCGGCACCTTGCGCTGAGTTCATATCAACAAGCAATACATTCCCATCGCCCGTTTCCGAAAGCGTTGCCGCCAAACCGGTAGCAATGGTGGAAACACCGGCACCCTTGGCGCATGCTGTCACCGCGATGAGCTTGGGTTTGTGGTGGAGGTTGTTAACTTCAAAATCGGTGACCAGATGATTGCGCAACGCTTCGAAAAACAGACGCAAGTGATGGTTCGTATCCCAAGGAACAACCTTGGTGGTTGTGTTATCTGATTTATCCGCTTCTCCTTCAGTCATGGCGGAACTCCCGGGCGCGTTCAGAAGCCTGTTTCCTTTGATTCCCGTTTCCCGGGCTTGGAATCCGTTTTGAA
Organism: Verrucomicrobiota bacterium; assembly: GCA_049516755.1. Classification (GTDB taxonomy): domain Bacteria; phylum Verrucomicrobiota; class Verrucomicrobiia; order Limisphaerales; family UBA11358; genus UBA11358. The sequence continues at coordinate 20,930 of JBEKSU010000021.1, forward strand.
CCGTCTCGGGAATCGACAAAAAAAGCGGCGTGTGCAACCGTGTTTCGACTTCGACAGAACGCTTAAACGTCTGGTCCAGGTAAAATTCGAACAGGAATCCGAACCCAATACCAGCAACCACGCCTCCGACAACGACCAGCGCCAACAGTTTTACAAGACTGATAAAATCTCTAAACGGAGGGGTTGGCTCTTGGGTTATGCTTATGTTTGAGAGTTTCCCGGCTTCCAATGCCACATTAAACCGGGCTTGTTCGAGACTCGAAGAAAAATATCGGTACTCGGCTTCCTGAAGATCCCTTTGTCGTTGCAGTTCAACGATCGTTCCTTCCATGCTTTCCAGCTTGGCCGCCCTGGCCTGGACCTGGTTCAATTGTGAATTAAGAACCTCGATTTTTGAGGTGAGCACCCGCACCTGGACTGCTTCGTTTGGAGAATAAAGAGCAGTTCCTGAAGTTTGGCCAATTGGACTTGGAATGGAAATGATCAGATTCGCCAATGTGGGATATTTCTCTTCAAGGCTTTTTTTGAGCTGCTTCGCCTCCACTATCTGCTGATGCACCTCCCTCACCGGCACGCTGTTTTCCGTAAACTGGGTTAACAGTTCCTGTTCCCTTTTTGTAAGCAAAATGAGCTGTGAGGCAATTCGCTTATAATTGTCGACTTGTTCTAATGGAACTTCGGGAGCCGTATTTGTACTCCCGGAATCCGGGGGCAAATTATTCATTTCCTTCAAGGCCGCTTCGTGCTCGGTTAATTGAACTTCGGCATCCAAGATATCGTCATGTAATTTGGTAATTTCTTCCCCGATTTCCTTTTTGGTATAATCCAAGGATACCACGCCGGCTTTCAATTTCGCGTTTCTGAGCTGTTCCTCGGTTTGGGCAAGTTGATTGCTAAGCGTGGCGGTTCGTTGGATCAGAAAGTCGTCTGAAACACCCAGATCCCGGTGGATCTCAGCATGCCGTTTCAAATAACTCGCGATGAGTTGTGTCAGCACCGGCTGCACAATATCCTTGTCGGGATGCCGGAAACCGACCTGAATCACATCGCTGCGTCTGATCGGCTCGACGTCAATGTATTTTTTGATAAGCCCTGCAGCCCGGTTGGCATTATTCCCACCCCCAGCTTTCGCCAGAATTTTCTCCGCCCCAACCACATTCACCACTTCTTTCGCAAGATCCAAACTCGTTAGAATTTGAACCTCGGAGTTCATGATGTTATCGCCCCGGGCATCAGGCACCTTGATTTGCGAGGCATTCCCAGGCCCTTGTGGCAATCTGCTGTCCTCGACGTAACGGATGAGCAATTCTGCCTGCGAACTATAGAGCGGTGGTTTCAAGACCAGGATCAAAATTGCAACCATCAGGCCGGCGGTGGAGAAACCGACAATCTTCCACTTTTGCCGGAAAAGCATGAAGTAGATGGCGTCCAAATTTATCCCATCGGGATGCCTGTTTTCCTGGTTATGGTTATTGTTCACTAATTGACCTCTTGCTTAGCTATTGCACCAAAATGAAAAAAAAGTCCAGCCTTACACGATTGGTTAGATATGATTTGAAGGGACGGAAAACCGTTGTGACATTGGTTCCGTGGCATGTCCTTTTTCACTAAAGGTCCCACTCCCGGCTGTGGGCGTAATGATTCGGCTCATTTCCGACCCAATGCCGCAGCCTGTTTCAACTGCGTGGCCGAAGCGACTTGAAAATCCTGGCCGGGTTGCCGGCAAATACCGTGTCTGGCGGCACATCTTTGGTTACCACACTCCCAGCACCAATCATCGCATTTGCGCCGATGGTTATGCCACACAACAATGTTGCACCAGACCCGATCGAGGCACCCTTCTTCACCAAGGTTGGTACACAAATCCAATCCGAGTCAGTCTGCAATTGACCCGTGCTGTTGGTGGCACGCGGATATCGGTCGTTGGTAAAGGTAACATTGTGTCCGATAAAGACATCGTCTTCGATTGTAACCCCTTCGCAAATAAAAGTGTGGCTGGAGATTTTACACCGCTTGCCAATTTTCACGCCCTTTTGGATTTCGACGAAGGTCCCTATTTTTACCTCATCTCCTATTTCGCATCCGTAGAGGTTGGTAAAATCGTAAATCCGAACATTTTTCCCCAATTTGACATCCGAAGTAATCCGCTGGAACGGCTGCTGCGAAGAACTCATAAGGTTGTATTTGAAGCACTTCGCCGTGTGCGAACCTGAAGCTTTAGCCGCAGCTTTCTGCCAGCCGGACGGGAAGTTTTCTTCTTTCCAATTCCCAAAGTCGAAATGCGTATGGCAGATTCAGGAATTGACGGCGTCCAACCATTGCCGGCTGCCTGACCGGAAAGATTGACTGAGGCGCCGCCGCTTTTCAGTGATTTTGACGATGCCTCTAAAATGCGGACCAATTCCAGACCTTGCCTACCATCGGTCAATGGGGCTGTCCCCTGATTGATGCAATCCAGAAAATGTTGGCATTCAGTTTTTAATGGTTCCTCCTGCTTGATGTAG
>JBEKSU010000022.1:0-23073 GCA_049516755.1 Verrucomicrobiota bacterium
CGGTTTGCAAAGATGAGACGACCACGCTTGGCACGGCATTGCTGCTCACGTTCAGCCAAAGGGTCGCATTGGACAGCGTCAGGGTGGTGACCGGCAGGCCGACGGTACCCGCGGTGTTGGTGACGATGAGAGTGCCGCCCATCAGGTTGATGGCGTTGTTCGTGCTGAAGGTGCCGACGGAAATTGTGTTTGCCCGGACGACGCCCTGACTGACGTTAAGCGTGCCGGACGTGCGCTGGGCGGTGACGTTGTTGGTGACCGTCCGGCCGAGAACGAGATTGCTGTTGACCACCAGCGTGGCACTCGCGCCGCTGACATTCACGATGCCGAGGCACGCGTTGAAATTGTCGCCGCTGACGATGCCGCCGAGCGATTGATTGCCGACGTAAAGCGTGTTGACGTCCACCGTCCCGGTCGTAAAAGTGAGCGTGCCCTGATTGTTGGCGCTCGCGGTGGTCGGCGGACTGCCGTCCCGCGCCAGCGACATCACATTCACCAGGGCATCAACCGTGCCGCAGCTGAAATCACAGGTGCCGACGGAACACTGCACTGACGAGGCGCTGGCGTTCATGTCGCCGATGCCCCACCAAGTCACCCGGCTTGAGTCGCCGCCGATTCCGCGGAAATAAGCGGATGGATTGCGGTTGGTAAAAATGGGATTGAAACCCAGCCAGCCGGCGGCCGAGGCCGAAGCCTTGTCCCGGCCCACGCCCAGGCTATCGACATAGAACGCATTGGTTTGTCCCAAATACAGGAAACTGATCGCGCTCGAATTGTTGGCGGGATTGCGGCTGATTTCGAGCGCATTGGTCGCGTTCGCTGCCGCCTGATAAGTCGCGAGCGGGACGGCATAGTTCAGCCGGATGACGTTCGTCTTCGCCAGGTAAAGTGTGCCAAGGCAGCGATTATTGCCGGTGCCGCCGCCGGGATTGCGCGAGTTAGGCAGACTGACGGTGCCGATGCCGAGCCGGTTGAGATTGGCCGTGAATGTGTCCAGGCCCGACAGATCCAGCGTCGCCCGTCCGCCGGGGCTGTTGGTGTGGCTTTGGTTGATCACCAGATTGGCGTTTGTGTTGTTCAGGTTCAGCGTGGCTCCCGAACCGGTGATTGTGGCAAACACCGATTTTGCCGGGCCGGCGGCCGTATCCTGGGCAGGCATGAATACTGAAAGTCCATTGGTGCCGGTAATATTCAACGTCTGGCCGGCGGCGATGAGGGTGGTGTGAAAATTATTCGTGTTGCCGTATTGTAACGAACCGATGGTGCCACTGAAGGCCCCATCCGCCACGTTGTTGATGTTGGAAACCGTGGCGACCGCGCCGGTGTCGAAGAATTTCACGTCGTCCGCTGCCGCAGGGGAAACCGATCCGGCCCAGTTGTTCCCGTCGGACCAGTTCGTGTCGGTCCCGCTGGCGCCGTTCCAAACGACGGTGTCCGCCTGGGCCGCGCAGGCAAAGGCCAGCGCCGCCCAGCACGCCAGACCGCGAGTCGGGCGTTTGGTTGAATGGGTCAAGGCTTGAAATGGGGTTTTGCTGTTTGATGCCCTGCTGGTTGGCGCCGTGCGGGCAGGATGGAACGCATTTTTCTTCCCGCTCATCATTATCTAACAATAGCAGAACGGGATGAGAACATCAAACGGCAAAGCTTGCGATTAAAGGTCGGTTTCCCTCACGACTTTACTTTCATGGTTTTGTCCCGCATTTTGAGCGCAGCATGACACGACATTTTTTGAGTCTTTTTGCCCTGGCTTTGACCGGCTGGCTGGCAACGCCCAGTGCCCGGGGCGCAGACTCCACGAACCCGGCGCCGGATTTCATGGAAGTCTATGATTTGCTGCGCACGAATCTCACGGGCGCAACGGACGATAATTTGAACCGTGCAGCGATCGCCGGCTTGCTGTCCCGGTTCCCCGGCGAAATTTCATTGGTCGGCGGCGCCACGGACGGGTCGGCGAACCCCCAGGGCGGGACAGCCTTGAGCAAATCCGCCGTCATCGAAAACAACGTTGCCTATCTGCGCATCGGCCAGGTCACGGGAAACCTCGCCGGCGAATTGAACGCGGCGTATCGCGCGCTGACCGCCACCAACAAGGTAGCCGGCATCGTTCTCGATTTGCGTTTCGCCGCTGGCGACAATGTTGCATCGGCGCAGGCCGCGGCGAATTTGTTCACGTCCAAAAAGATCGGTGCCGGATCGCTGGGGTTGCTGGTGAACGGCGAAACGCGTGGCGCGGCGGAAACGCTGGCGTCGGCCCTACGCCGCGCGGACTCGTGCCTGATCATCGGCAGCCCGACGGCGGGTGAGGCGGCGACGTTCAAGGAATTCCCCCTGCGCAACGGCGAGCGGCTGCGTATCGCGACGCCGCCGGTCAAATCAGGCGATGGCCCGGCAAATTCCTCCGCCGGTTTGCGGCCGGACATTGCCGTGGCCGTGAACGCGGACGCTGAGCGCGTGTTTTGGGAAAATCCCTACGGAACGTTTGCGCAAAATACCGACGCCGCCCAGGCAGCCACCAACAGCTATTTGCCGATTGTGGACCGCATCAGCGAGGCGGATCTGGTGCAGCAGAAGCAACACGGCGGAAAAATCATTGGGACGCCCGAATTCCATACGCGGGACATGGATTTATCCGAGCCGGAAAAAATCCGCGGGTCCGGCGGTGACGATGCCGGCGATGAAGATTCCGCTCCGGCGCGTCCCGCCGAGCCGCAAAAGCCGGTGCTGCGCGACCCGGTTCTGGCGCGCGCGGTGGATTTAATCAAAGGACTCGCCGTCGTGCGCCAGTCGCGCCCCTGATTTCGGATTGACGATGCACTTTTTGCAACTCATCGTGAGCCTTCGCGCGGGATGAAAACCATTCTGTTCATTTGCACCGGCAACGTCTGTCGCAGCCCGATGGCCGAAGCGCTGTTCCGGCGGTCGGCGGCCGGACGCGGGGAATTCCGGGTGTATTCGGCGGGACTCGGCGCGGTGGACGGCCAGCCGCCGACGGCACATTCGGTGGAAGCGATGCGCAAGCTGGGCATGGATATTTCACAGCAGCGCAGCCGGACGCTCACGACGGAGCTGGTGCGGCAGGCGGACTACATTTTCGGCATGACGCACAGCCACGTGGACGCGATTGCGCTCCTGTATCCACCGGCGGCGGAAAAAACCTTTTTGCTGCGCGAATTCGACGACACGCTCGAAGAATTTGAAAAAGACATCAGCGACCCGATTGGCGGTTCCTACGAGGTGTATGAGGATTGCCGCGACCAGATCGAACAGGGCATTGCGTCCCTTTTGAAATTTATGGAACAACACAAAATCTCATCGGCCCCGCACGCGGCCAAACCCGTGGCGGTCACAAACTTCGCGCTCGGCGCGGACCACGGCGGTTATGAATTGAAGGAAGCGCTGAAGCAACACCTGCATCAGCGCGGATTGAGCGTCACCGACTTCGGCGCCAAATCGAAGGACCCGGGCGACGATTACCCGGATTTTGCCCGGCCGGTGGCCCAGGCGGTGGCGGCGGGCCAGGTGGAACTCGGCCTGCTCATCTGCACCAGCGGTGTCGGCGTGAGCATGACCGCCAACAAGGTGCCGGGGGTGCGCGCCGCACTCGTCGCCGATGTGCAAACCGCGGCGCTGGCGCGGCAGCACAACGATGCGAACATCCTTTGCCTCGCCGGCAAAACCACTTCGCCGGAACTGGGAAAAAAACTTCTCGACGCATTTATCGGCGCCAAATTCGAGGGCGGCCGCCACGAACGCCGCGTCAACAAGATGGATGTCCGGCTCGCGTCCGCGTCACTCCGTTTGCGCAACGTGGATCCGACCGTGGCCGAAGCCATCGAGCACGAGCGGTTGCGCCAGCAGGAAAACATCGAGTTGATCGCCAGCGAAAATTTTGTCAGCCCGGCGGTGCTGGAAGCCCAGGGCTCCGTGCTTACGAACAAATATGCCGAGGGTTATCCCAAAAAACGCTGGTACGGCGGCTGCGAAAACATTGACGCGGTTGAGCAGCTCGCGATTGACCGCGCGAAAAAACTGTTCGGCGCGGAACACGCCAATGTCCAGCCGCATTCCGGCAGCCAGGCGAACATGGCCGTTTATTTCGCCGTCCTGAAGCCCGGTGACAAGATGCTGACGATGGACCTGAGCCACGGCGGGCATCTGACGCACGGCAACAAGGCGAATTTTTCCGGCAAATTTTTTGAGATCGTCCACTACGGCGTGCGCAAGGACGACGAACGGATTGATTACGACCAGCTCGCCCAGATGGCGCGCGAACACAAGCCGAAGATGATTACTGTGGGCGCCAGCGCTTATCCGCGCATTATTGATTTCAAGCGCATGGGCGAAATTGCCCGGGAAGTCGGCGCGTATCTGCTGGCGGACATCGCCCACATCGCCGGTCTGGTGGCGGTTGGAATCCATCCCAGCCCGATGGCGCATGCGGATTTTGTGACGACGACGACGCACAAGACCTTGCGCGGACCGCGCGGCGGATTGATTTTGTGCCGCGAGAAAAACGCGAAGGAAATTGATTCCATGGTTTTCCCCGGCATCCAGGGCGGACCGCTGGAACATGTCATCGCCGGCAAGGCGGTTTGTTTCCAGGAAGCGTTGCAGCCGTCGTTCAAGGCGTATCAGGAACAAATCGTGAAAAACGCGCAGGCGCTGGCCGAGGGCATGAAACGCAACGGCTACCGGCTCGTCAGCGGCGGCACGGACAACCATTTGATGCTGGTGGACGTGGGCGCGAAGAATGTGACCGGCAAGGACTGCCAGATTGCGCTCGACGAAGCCGGCATCACGGTGAACAAAAACACCATTCCGTTCGAGACCCGCTCGCCGTTTCAGGCCAGCGGCATCCGGCTGGGCACGCCGGCGGTGGCCACGCGCGGCATGAGGGAAGTGGAGATGGCGGCGATTGCCGATATGATTTCCGAAGTCCTGCTGGACATCAAAAACGTGGACGCAGCGCACAAGGTCCGCGGGCGCGTGCGTGAATTGACGGCAAAATTTCCGCTTCCTTATTGAAATTACGCAACTCAAATTGTTTTAGCGCCGTAGGCGCGAAATCTTTGTAGTTGTAAATTACAAAAGGAAAATAAGTTCCGTAGGAGCGACATCATTCAGGGATATGTCGCTCCAACGGAGCTTTTGAATTATGCGTGCGTTTCTTCTGGAAAAAGTATGAGCCGACGTACGTCGGCTGCTACGAGGAATGGCTTGTGGGAATTGACGGCAAAATTCCGCTGCCTTGAGCCGTCGGAACTGGCTTATTCAATTTGTCTTGGTGAGCATCATTTCTGCCCATACTTGTTTACCAGCCACTGCAATGCAGCCACTTCGCCGGAAGGCCCGCCGGCGATTCTCATAACCCACCCCCATCAACTCGCTCCCTTGCACCAGCGTCAGTTCTTGCTTCGTAACGCCCGCCATGATCGTCACCCGATCCCGTTCCTTCCGACTCATTATTAATGTCTCCATGTTTATGGACCGGATTGCTACCGCAACCCCGTCCAAAAGGGGACATTTCTATCGAGTTATCAGGGGGGACACTCTCACGGAGTTCCGACATGTCTAAAAATCTTTTTGACAAGGCGGTCGAGGTACGCCAACATATGCGTGAGTTGACTGCGAAATTTCCCTTGCCGTATTGAGAACATGACAGCTTAATACGCTACGGTTGGTGGTCATCCCAGTTTGAACTGTTTCGGTCACAGGGCGTCCAATGCGTGGCGGCCTGTCACATCTGACAATTGAAATCCGGTTGATCCAGCCAATTTAAAATTTATCTATGCCAAGAGTATCAACGAGAAAACCCAAGGCGAAACCGGTGATGGAACCCCCGGCGGAAACGCCCGCCGTGGAATCGCCGGAATCGACCACCAATGGCAGCCCGGCCGCGGAAGTTCCCGCCGCAATTGAACCGTCCGGCTCCGCCGCCTTGCGTCCGCCCTCCACGCCGGTTGAACTGGCCGAAGAACCCAAAATGGAGGAACCCCGGGCGGAAGAGCGCCGCGGTCCGCAACGCGACAAGATCGTCGCCTCGCTGAACATCGCCAAATTGCAGGCGATGCAGATGACCGAGCTGAATCACATGGCCAAGGAGCTTGGCGTGGAGAATTTCGGCACGATGCGCAAGCACGAGGTCATTTTCCACATCCTCCAGAAAAACGCCGAACGCGCAGGCGTGTTGTTTTCCGAGGGCGTGCTCGAAGTCCTGCCGGAAGGTTTCGGCTTTCTGCGTTCGCAGAGCTTTAATTATCTGCCGTGCCCGGAGGACATTTACGTTTCGCCCTCGCAAATCCGCCGGTTCGATTTGCAGACCGGCAATTTGATCGCCGGCCAGATCCGGCCGCCGAAGGAAAAGGAAAAGTTTTTCGCGCTGCTCAAGGTCGAGGGCGTGGACGGCGAGGATCCGGACAAGGCGAAGGACAAAACGCATTTCGACAACCTCACGCCGCTGTTCCCGAACAAGCGGTTCATTCTGGAAACCACCGCCGACGAGTTGAACACGCGCGTGCTGGACCTCGTCTGCCCCATCGGCAAAGGCACGCGCGGCCTTATTGTCGCGCCGCCGCGCACGGGCAAAACAGTTTTAATGCAGAAGATCGCCAACGCGATCCTCAAGAACAATCCTGAGTCGTATCTGTTCATCCTGCTCATTGACGAACGGCCGGAGGAAGTCACGGACATGGAACGCTCCTGCAAAGGCGCGGAAGTCATCAGCTCCACGTTCGACGAGCCGCCGGAACGCCACGTGCAGGTCGCCGAAATGGTCATCGAAAAGGCGCGCCGCATGATCGAACACAAGCGCGACGTGGTGATTTTGCTCGATTCCATCACGCGTCTCGCCCGCGCCTACAACACCATCCAGCCGCACTCGGGTAAAATCCTGTCCGGCGGCGTGGATGCGAACGCCTTGCACAAGCCGAAGCGCTTTTTCGGCGCGGCGCGCAACATCGAGGAGGGCGGCTCGCTCACCATCATGGCGACGGCGCTGGTGGACACCGGCAGCCGCATGGACGAGGTGATTTTCGAGGAATTCAAAGGCACGGGCAACATGGAGGTGAACCTGGATCGCGCTGGTGGACCGTCGCATTTTCCCGTCCATCAACATCGAACACTCCGGCACGCGCAAGGAGGAACTGCTCTACCATCCGGATGAACTGAGCCGGATTGTCCTGTTGCGCCGCGCTCTCACCGGCGTCCCGCCCGTCGAGGCGATGGAACTGCTGTTGGGCAAATTGAAAAAGACCAAGACCAACATCGAGTTCCTGCTCGGCATGACCGTGAGTTGAATTTCAAAGCGGTGTCCGAAGATTGGTTGGAAACAATAGCGCGCGTTTCAATCGCATTGGACTGTGAGAAAACTGATTGTCACGACGGTATTTTTGATTGTCTCGTTCTTTGCTCTCCAGAGCGAGGCGGACGCGCGGGGTTTTTCGGTGACTGCTTCCGACAAAGCCTTTTTTGAGCAGATCAAAAATGCGGTTTTGACGGATGATGTGGAATGGTTTTCAGGAGCGGTGGTAAGCTATACCTTTGTGCTAAGACTGGACAAAGGAGAGATTAAATTGAAAAACAAGGCTGATTTTAAGGAACACGTCGCGCTTATTTTTACCACGCAACTCAAATCCATCGTTCAGAAACAATCAGCTGATTCGTTGTTCAAAAATTGGCAAGGCGTAATGATTGGCGATGGAGAGATTTGGTTCTCTGAGGTGGGAGAAAAGACTGGGAACGGGAACGTTTGGGTATATCGCATTATCGGGATAAATCTGCCAAAAGAACAGTCGAAGAAAATCGAAAAGTAGATCGGCTGCTGACAAAAAAGCGGTTTGCAGAATGGTTCCAGAACTACCGGAAGACATTTGAAACATTTCGGTCATTCTACCGCTGGTGTGCCTGCTCCGTAGGAGCGTGTGAAAATAGCCCGGCGATTTATCGCCGGGAATCGTGAGTTGGTTGGGTATGAGTCCCGCAGGGACGGCTGATGTAGGAGTTGGCCATGACGCTGGTTTATCTCAGCCGTCCCTGCGGGACTAGAAAAAATGGACGATGGAAACCCGGCGATAAATCGCCGGGCTATTATCACGGTGTCCCCTCCGGGGACGCGTTTAACTGCGATCGTTGCGATTCACTCGCGATAAGAAATGGCGATTCGTCTGCAATTTGATTGTAAAATCCCATTTCGTTCTGTCTCCACAGTTGAAAGAAGTTGGCGAAAGGTTGAAAAGTTCGCATGATTTCGCCTGCGTGCGACCTTAATGCCATCATGATCACCGAAGAAAATTTTCTCGATTTCAAGTGCCCCTATTGTGGCGAACCGGTTTCTTTTCCCGAAAGCGCGATTGGCTCCGCCCAGGATTGTCCCAACTGCATGGCAAGCCTCATTGTGCCGGAAGCCGGCAGTGAAAAAGGTGAAACGATTCCCATTCCCATCACCACGCCCCGGTTGATTTTAAGGCGGTTCGTCATGAACGATTGGGAGCCATTGATGAAATTGCTGGCCGATGAGGATTTTCTTCAATACACAGACGGCCTGGCGGTGAACGAGGAGGAGCAGGTGCAGCACTGGCTCGAAAGCGACAGCGCGATCAAGCTGACGACGCCAAACCAGATGTTTCGTCTGGCCATTGAACTCCAGGCCGGCAACCAGCTCATCGGCCATCTCGGCTTGTGGTTTCCCAAGCCGTCCCAGGCGATGTTCAACATTAATTTGCACCGAAGTTATCAGCGGAAGGGGTTTGGGTTGGAAGCGGTGAAGGTGCTGCTCGGCTTTTGCTTTTGGGGAATCAAGCTGCACCGCGTATCGGCCAGTTGCGACAGCCGGAAAACAGCCGCCTGCCGGTTGTTCGAAAGGGTCGGCATGAGGCGCGAGGGGGAGTTTGTGAAGAACGAACCGGCGCCCGAAGGCGGCTGGTCCAACTCCGTCTGGTACGCCATCCTGGAAGAAGAATGCCGGGAAGACACCGGCAGCCCGGAGAAAAGTTCAAGTTAAGCCAGACACTGCGGCTGAAGATGGGAGCGGTGCGCTGTTGCCGAAAGTTCGATTTGGGGCCGCCCTCCGTATTCCGCTTGCCCAACTGATTCCCGGTTTTATCATCAGGCATAATTAGCCATGAGCGATACCAACCCGAATCCTGAAACCCGCATCGCCCTGTTCCAACGGAAAGAAATCCGCCGAGCGATCCACAACAACGAGTGGTGGTTTGTAATTATTGATGCCATTGCCGCGCTGACGGATTCCGTGAATCCAAAGGGTTATTTCACAGATATGCGGCGGCGCGACCCGCAATTGACTGAAGCCCTAAAGGGGGGTGGCAAATTGCCACCCCCCCTTGGCATCGAATTCGACACCGCTGGTGGACGCCAGATGCTCCAGTGCTGGAACACCGAGGGAATTTTCCGTCTCATTCAATCCATTTCCAGCCCCAAAGCCGAACCTTTCAAGCGCTGGCTGGCGCGCGTTGGCTACGAGCGCGTGCAGGAGATTGAAGACCCGGAGCTCGCCACAAAACGTACCCGCGCCATCTACAAAGCCAAGGGCTACTCCGATGACTGGATTGAAAAACGGATGCGCTCCATTGCCATTCGTGATGAACTGACCGACGAATGGAAGAAACGCGGTGTGAAGGAGCAGCGCGAGTACGCCATCCTCACCGCCGAAATTTCCAAGGCCACGTTCGGCCTGACACCGACCGAATACGCCGAGTTCAAGCGGCTCAAGCGCGAAAATCTCCGCGACCACATGACCGACCTGGAGCTAATCTTCTCAATGCTCGGCGAAGCGGCCACGACCGAAATCGCCCGCAACCGTGACACTCAGGGCCTTCCGCAAAACCGGCAAGCTGCCCACGAAGGCGGCGGCGTGGCCGGCAACGCCCGGCGTGAACTGGAAAAGAAAAGCGGACGCAAAGTCGTCACCAGCGAAAACTATCTGGCTCTGTCGCATTCGGCGAAGAAGGCAAAGCGAGTGAAGAGTATGACAGCGCATCCATGAAATCAAAATTCCTCCTCAGCCTCGCGCTTGTGTTAGGGGCCTGTTTCCAGCTTTGTCGGCAAAGTGCAGGAACCCATGAACCCCAAACTCCTCCTCAGCCTCGCGCTCGTTTTGAGCGGTGGGTTGTTTGGCTGCTCTAATGCCACTCAATATACGTTGAATGCCACCACTACGGCGCAAATTCAAAAACAAGTCGAAAGACACCCTCGAACCGGTTGTGATCCAGCCTGTGTCACGGCCATGGTTGCGGTTTTTCATTCCAAAACCCAATTTCGCCCTGTATTAGCGCGGATTTGTTTACGCTTGACGCGGACAGGATAACTTCTTAAGCTATCCTTTAAGAACGGTAAAGTTTGCTGGTTCATCCAGCGCGCGAAAGTCGGAAGATGCATATCTGCCGACTTTTTTGTTCGCCGGATGCAACCGCAGCGTCGAGCGTATGAATGCGGATTTTTTGGCTGTACTGGAATTTTGGGAGCGCGAAAAGGGCATCAACCGTGATGTCCTCGTCGGCGCTGTTCAGGAGGCGTTGTTGTCCGCCGCCAAAAAGGCGGTCGGCGCGGCGCGGGAGTTACGCGTCGAAATTGACCAGAAAAACGGCGACATCAAGGCGTTCGCCAAACTCATCGTCTCCGACAAGGTCATTTCCAAGCACGATCAAATCTCCGTATTTGACGCCCGACGCATCAAGCCCGACGCGCAGATCGGCGACGAAATCGAAAAGGAAGTGACGCCAACCGGCTTTGGTCGCATTGCGTCACAATACGCCAAACAGGCGCTCATGCAGAAAATCCGGCAGGCGGAGAAGGCGCTGATTTTCACCGAATTCAAGGATCGCGTCGGCGACATCGTCAGCGGCACCGTGCGGCGGTTCGAGCGTTCGGATGTGATTCTGGATCTGGGCAAATACGAGGCGCTGCTGCCGAACCGCGAACGCGTGCCCACCGAGGAATATCAGGTCGGCGAACGCATCCGTTGCTACGTCAAGGCCGTGGAAGAAGGCCCGCACGGGCCGGAAATCATCTTGTCCCGCGCCGATCCGCGGTTTGTCATCAAACTGTTCCAACTGGAGGTTTCGGAAATCAACGACGGCACGATCGAGATCAAAGGCGTCGCGCGGGAACCGGGTTTTCGCACGAAAATGGCCGTCTATTCGCGTGACAGCAAGGTGGACCCCGTCGGCGCGTGCGTTGGCATGCGCGGCCAGCGCGTGAAAAACATCGTCCGCGAACTGAACAACGAAAAAGTGGACGTCATTCCGTGGTCGCCGGATGTCCGGACGTTCATCACCAACGCGCTTTCGCCCGCGAAGCTCAAGAGTTTTGAAATTGATGAAGCCAGCAAGCGTGTGCATATTCTGGTGGCTGAAGACCAATTATCGCTGGCCATCGGCAAACGCGGCCAAAATGCGCGCCTGACGGCCAAGCTGACCGGTTGGGAAGTAAACATCGACGCCGAAGTCGTCGTCACCAAGGGCTTTGAGGAAAAAGTCGCCGAGGCGGTTGAATTAATTGCCGCCATTCCGGGTGTTTCCCGCGAACAGGCCGATGCATTGGTGCACGCCGGTTTGACGCGGATCGAGGATTTGTTGTCGGCGGATGAAAGTGATTTGAGCAGCATTCCGCAAATCGGCGAAAAAGCGGCGGAAATTTTGAAGGCCGCGCATGCGGAAGCCGAGAACCGGAAAATTCAGCTCGGCGAAAGCGATTCCAACACTGCGGTGGCCTGATGAATGCCACCGGCAAAATATTCGTCCGGTCCGGTGACCGGCGAGGGTTGGTGAAGAAAGAAAAATATGCCCGTTCGGATTTACGACATCTCGAAGAAACTTGGCCTGGAGAACAAGGAAATTATCGCCAAAGCCAAGTCGCTGGGCATTGCCGCCGCCAAGGTTCCGTCCAGCTCGCTCGATAAAATCACCGCCGAGGATCTCGAAAATCACCTGCTCGCGGATCACCCCGAACTCGCCGCCAAATTTGCGGCACCACCGGTGGTCGAGCCGCCCAAGCCCGCTCCCGTCGAGGAAAAGGTTGTTTTTATCACCGCTCCGCCGCCGGAACCGCCAAAACCGGAGGTCAAAGAAGAACCACCGCCGGTTGTGGAACCACCCAAACCTCCGCCACCACCGCTCAAACCGGCGGGACCGAAGGTTGGCGAAAAGGTTGGGTTTATTCAATTGCCGACACGCCTGCCGTCGCGCGGCGACCGGGGAGGTTCAGTCAAATCTCCGCCGTCCCGTCCCGGCACTTCGGGCAGACAGGAAACCAGGCAGGCCCCGCGCCTGTCCGGCGGCCGCCAAACCGCTCCTGCATCGCGCGAAGCCGCCAAACCGGCCGCGCCGCAGCCCAAGTTTGTCGCGCCCACGACCGGTGAGGTCATCATCATCAAACCGCCGATTGTCGTGCGCGAACTCGCCGCCCAACTCAAGCAGAAGCCGTTCAAAATCATCGCCGATCTGATGGAATTGGGCGTATTTGCCAACGTGAACCAGGCGATTGACGAAAAAATCGCCCAGCAGCTTTGCGCGAAATACGGCTTCCGATTTGAAGTGGAAAAACGCGAGCGCGGCGGCGGCGTGGTCCACGCGCCGGTCAAAAAAGTTGAGCTCGACATCGAGGACAAACTGGAACAGCTCAAACCGCGCGCCCCGGTGGTCACCATCATGGGCCACGTTGACCACGGCAAAACGACGTTGCTCGATGTGATCCGCAAGTCGGACGTTGCTGCGGGCGAGGCCGGCGGCATCACGCAACACATCGGCGCTTACACGATTACCGTGCCGCACCCGGAAAAGAAAAAGGGCCTGGCCCAAATCACCTTCCTCGACACGCCCGGCCACGCGGCGTTCAGTTCCATGCGCGCGCGTGGCGCAAACGTCACGGACATCGTTGTGCTCGTCGTCGCCGCGAACGACGGCGTCATGCCGCAAACGCTCGAAGCGCTGAGCCACGCGAAGGCCGCCAAGGTCCCGATTCTGGTCGCGGTCAACAAAATGGACCATCCCAATGCGAACCCGATGAAGGTCCGCCAGCAGTTGCAAGACAAGGGGCTGGTTCCCGACGATTGGGGCGGCGACACGATTTTTGTGGATGTTTCCGCGCTTACCAAGCAGGGCGTGGACAAGCTGCTGGAAATGATTTTGCTCCAGGCCGAGTTGCTCGAACTCAAGGCGAACCCCGACCGCCGGGCCAAGGGCAACGTCATTGAATCCGGCGTCGAGCCGGGCGGACCAACGGCGACGGTGCTTGTGCGCAAAGGCACGTTGCGCGTCAGCGACATCATCCTGTGCGGCGAATTTTACGGGCGCGTCCGCGCGCTCATCAGCGAGGAGGGCCAGCGGCTCAAGGAAGCCGGGCCGTCGGTTGCGGTGCGGGTTCTGGGTTTGAACGGTGTGCCGGACGCGGGCCTGGAATTCAGCGTGGTGGAGGACGAAAAGGCCGCGCGGGAGCTGGCCGAACAACGCGCCAATGAAATGAAGGCGCAGGATCTGGAGAACCGCTCGAAGGTCACGCTGGAAAATCTGTTCGCTTCACTGGCGGCGGCGCAGAGCAAGGCGCTCAAGATCGTCGTCAAGGCCGATACGCAAGGCTCGGTCGAGGCCATTGTCGAGGCGCTCAAGAAAATCGAGTCCGACAAGGTGACGCTTGAAATTCTGCACAGCGATGTCGGCACGATCACCGAAAACGACGTGGCCCTGGCGTCCGCATCCTCCGCCGTCATCCTTGGCTTTCACGCGCGGCTGGACAGCACCGCCGCCGAAAAGGCAAAGCATGAAGGCGTGCAAATCAAGCTTTATGCGATCATTTACGAATTGATTGACCAGGTGAAGGAGGCGATGGCCGGATTGCTGGAGCCGGACGTCAAGGAAAGCATCATTGGCTCGGCGGAAGTGCGGCAGATTTTTGAGTTGTCCAAGGGCGTGCCGGTCGCCGGTTGCATGGTTTCCAGCGGGCGCATCGTCAAGGGCAAGGTCCGGGTGCGCCGGCGCAAGGACGTCATTTACGAAGGCATCGCGCAATCGCTCCGCCGTTTTCAGGACGAGGTCAATGAGGTCCGCGCGGGCATGGAATGTGGCATCCGTATCGAGGGCTACAGCGATTTCCAGGTTGGCGACGCCATCGAATGTTACACGACGGAGAAAGTCGCCGCGAAATTATGAACTTAGGCTCCAGGTTCTCGGATCTGGGTTCTGGGGAAAAGCAGGACGCTCAATCCCGGCCCCAGATACCAGACGCCAGATGCTAGACCCCAATTCCCATGGCATCCCTTCGACTCCAGCGAGTGCGCGAACTTTTGAAGCGCGAAATCGGCGAGGCCGTCCGCCGCGAGTTTCACGTCAGCGAGGCCGGCCTGATCACGGTCAACGACGTGGACGTGGCCGGCGACCTCAAGTCGGCGACGGTTTTCATCAGCATTCTTGGCAATCCCGACCAGCAAAAGCGCGGCTTTCAACTGCTCAACGAGCATCGCGTGCGCATCCAGGGGTTCATCGGCAAGGCCGTTGTCCTGAAATACACGCCGCGGCTGAAATTTGCCTTCGATGATTCCATTGTGCGCGGCAACCGCGTGCTCCAGATCATTGAGGAACTGGAAAAAGACCGGCCGGCGGACGCAGATGAAATTGAACCGTGAAAAGCTATCCGAAAATCATTGATCGCATTCTGGACACGGTCCGCGAAAGCAAAACCATTTGCATCGTCGGCCACGTCCGGCCCGATGGCGATTGCGTGGGCTCGCAACTGGGCCTCACGCTGGCGCTGCAAAACGAAGGCAAAAAAGTCGTCTGTTGGAACGAGAATGCCATTCCG
This sequence comes from Verrucomicrobiota bacterium, assembly GCA_049516755.1. GTDB lineage: Bacteria > Verrucomicrobiota > Verrucomicrobiia > Limisphaerales > UBA11358 > UBA11358. The sequence goes on from JBEKSU010000022.1 coordinate 14,809, forward strand.
CAAAAATATAAATTTCTCAACACCGACGGACTGTTTCAGAAACCCAGGGCCGGCATGAAATTCGACTGCGTCATCGCCGCCGATTGCGCGAGCTTCGAGCGTCTCGGCCGGGTCAGCCGGCAAATCGTGCACCGGAAAACGCTCATCAACATTGACCATCACGAAAGCAACACGCGTTACGGCGACGTGAACTGGGTGTCGCCGCGCGAGCCTTCCACCGGCGAATTGATTTTTCGGCTGTTGAAGGTCGCGCGCTGGCCGATCACCAAACCGATCGCCAATTGCCTGTTCACCGCCGTCTCGACGGACACCGGCTCGTTTCAATATTCCACGACCCGGCCCGGCACGTTTCACACCGGGGCGGAGCTGGTCACGCGCGGCGCGAACCTCGCGAAAATTTGCGACGAGGTTTACCAATCGTATCCGCTCTCCCGGGCGCGGCTGCTCAAGCACGTTTACAGCAAATTCCGTCTCACCGCCGATGACCGGATCGCGTGGTTCTGGCTGAAACAGGCCGATTTCACCCGCACCGGCGCGGAAAGCGCGGACACCGAAGGACTCATTGACCACATTCGTGCCATCGAGCCGGTCGTCGTTGCCTGCGTTTTTGAGGAGATGGAACCCGGACTGACCCGCATCAGCCTCCGCTCCAAAAGCGACCGGGTGAACGTGAACGAAATCGCCGCGCAATTTGGCGGTGGCGGCCATCCGGCGGCGGCGGGCGCGCGCATTCCCGGCAAACCGCTGTCCGTCCAGCGCCGGGTGATTGCCGCCATCAAGATCGCGCTGAATGCAGCAAAATGAAAACGCTTAAGATTCTTTTTGTTGAGAATCATTCCGTTTTCGCACAGCAAGCCATAATACATTTTTTGTCAGCGCATCAAGTAACAGTTGCGCCAAGTTTATCAATGGCACGCTCAAGTTTAGCTGCCAGTCAATTCAATCTTTTATTGATCGATTATGATTTGGATGATGGAAAAGGTGAAAAACTTGTTCGAGAATTACGCGAGGCCGGAAACAAAATTCGCATTGTCGGAGTTTCAGCTCGTGAAGAAGGAAATGTTGCATTGCTTCAGGCCGGCGCTGATGCCGTTTGCAGCAAAATGGAATTTGATCGGATTCAAGAACTAATTTAATCATGCAAGAATTTTCCCCGTTCGATGGCGCCCTCCTGATTGACAAGCCCGCCGGTCCGACTTCGCATGACGTGGTGGACGTCATCCGCCGCCGGTTTGGCATCAAAAAAGTCGGCCACTGCGGCACGCTCGACCCCAATGCCACCGGCCTGCTCATCATCGTGCTTGGCCGCGGCACGAAGCTGTCCGAAAAATTGATGGGCGACGACAAGGTTTACGAAGGCACCATCAAATTTGGCGAGACGACGAACAGTTACGATTGCGATGGTGAAATTCTTGAAACCAAACCGGTGCCACCGCTGACGCTCGACCAGTTGAACGAAGCCGCCGCCGCGTTCGTGGGCGATCAGATGCAGACGCCACCGATGGTTTCGGCCGTCAAAATAAAAGGGGTGCCGCTTTACAAGCTCGCCCGCAAAGGCATCGAGGTGGAACGCGAACCGCGGCTGGTCCACATTTACAATTTCCGCCTTACGAATTATGAACCGCCGCTCGGCCAGTTCAAGGTCGCCTGCACCAAGGGCACCTACGTCCGCAGCATCGCCCACGAACTCGGGCAAAAGCTCGGCTGCGGCGCCCACCTGGCGTCGCTCCGCCGCAGCGTTTCCGGCAAATTCGACGTGGCGAATGCGACGAAGCTGGACGACGTTTTGAAATTGACGGCGGCCGAATTGGAGAAAAAAGTGATTCCGTTTTTGAAATTGGCGGCCGGATCGTGACCTCGTAGCGGTATCTCGGCAGAGCGCCGCCATCTAAAAAATAATGCGGCACTCTGCCGAGATGCCGCTACAATTTTCAGCGATGAACGTCATACACAGTGCAAACGAGCTTGGCAACGGCAGCCGTAAAACCTGTCTGGCCATCGGTTTTTTTGACGGCGTCCATCTTGGCCACCAGCAAATCATCCGCCAGACCCTGGCCGACGCGCATCAGCACGATGCCATTGCGCTGGTAATCACGTTTGACCGGCATCCGAACACCGTGGTCGCGCCGGAACGGGTGCCGCCGCTGATTTATTCGCTGCCCCAAAAACTGGGCGCGATTGAATCGCTCGGCGCGGACACGTTGTTGCAGATACATTTCGACGAAAAATTCAGCCGTCAGACGGGCGAACATTTTGTTTGTAGCCTGGCGGGCGACCTCGGAAAGATCCAAAGCCTCTGTGTCGGCGCCGATTTTGTTTTCGGCCACCGGCGCGGCGGCAATGTTGCGTTGCTTAAAAAACTCGGCGGCGAACTCGGATTCACCGTTCACGGGCTGGCTGCCGTGTCGCTTGACGGCCAGGTGGTCAGCAGCACGCGCATTCGCGCGGCCATCCGCTCCGGCAATCTCGATGCCGCGAGCCAGATGCTCGGGCGGCCCTACGCGATTTCCGGCCGCGTCATCCAGGGCGACCGGGTCGGCCAGCAACTCGGTTTTCCGACCGCGAATCTGGACGTGTCCGGTTTGGTGCTGCCGCCGAACGGGGTTTATGCCGCCCGGGCAAAAGTGGCGGAAAAAGTCCAACGCGCGGCCTTGAACATCGGTTTTCGTCCGACGGTGGCGTCCGTTGCGCCCGAGCTCCGCGTCGAGGCGCACCTGCTCGATTTCAGCGGTGATCTTTACGGCCGGGAGCTGGAGATTGAAATCGGCGCCCGGTTGCGCGACGAAAAAAAGTTTGCCACGGCGGCGGAGTTGCGCGAGCAAATCAAGCGTGACCTGGTGATGGTTCGCCAGGCCGGGCAGCTCTGAATCACAAAACAGCGGACCGCGCGGGTCTAATTGGGCGTCCGCCCATTGCCAATGACCTCTTTCAAAATCCGGTTCAAGTCTTCCGACCGGTATGGCTTGGGGATGACCCCGCAGAAGCCGTAATCGCGGTAATTTGCCATGATCGGGTCCAATGAGTATCCGCTGGACGCAATCGCCCTGACGTTGGGGTCCAGTTCGCGCAGCCGGCGGACCGCTTCGCAACCACCCATGCCGTTGGGGATGGTCAGATCCATGATGACGGCATCAAAAGGATTTCCGCCGGATTTGGCGGTGGTGTAACGTTCAATCGCCTCGCCGCCGTCGTTGGCGGTTTCAGCTTCATAGCCGAATTTTTGCAGCATTAGGGTGAGAAATTTCCGGATCGGGGCTTCGTCATCCACAATCAGAACCCGCCCGCGCCCGGAGAAATTTTCCGGCGCGGGCTCGGTGGGAACCGGCGGCGCCGGCTTTTGTGAGGCTGGCAGATGGAGTTCAAAGGTTGTTCCCTTTCCCGGTTCGGAAACGACTTTGATCTGGCCATCGTGTTTGCGAATGACCGAATAAACCGTGGCCAATCCGAGGCCGGTGCCCGCTTTTTTTGTGGTGAAGTAAGGTTCAAAAATGCGCGGCAAATGTTCGGAGTGGATGCCCGGTCCATGGTCCTGGATGGAGATTTTCACATACCTGCCCGCCGGCAATGGAGGCAGGGAGCTGGCGGGCAGGTCGGCATTTTCCATGCGCACTTCCATTTTGCCGCCATGCGGCATGGCCTGTCGGACGTTGATCACCAGATTGTTCAGAATTTGCCGGATCTGGCCTTTGTCCGCTTCGACCGGCCAGGCGTCGCTGGCCAGCGAGTAGGTGCATTGCACATTGGTTCCGCGCAAGGCGAACTGGCACGCTTCGCGGATCAATTCATGGAGCAGAGTCGGTTTTCGAATGGGCGCTCCGCCTTTGGCAAAAGTGAGCAATTGTTGCGTCAGGTCCTTCGCCCCCAGCGCGGCTTTTTCGGCGTCGGCCAGCAGCTGCAATATTTCCTCCCGCGACGATTCCGGCATGCGCGCCAGCGAGAGGTTGCCGATGATGGCGGTGAGCATGTTGTTGAAATCATGGGCGATGCCGCCGGCCAGCAGGCCGACGGATTGCAGTTTGCTTTCGGTGAGCATCTGAACCTCGGCCTTTTGTTTTTCCGTCACATCCCGGAACACGAGCACCGCGCCCACGATTTTGCCGGCTTCGTCCCGAATGGGCGCGGCGCTGGTGGCGATGGCGTGCCGGCTTTCATCACGGGCGACCAGCAAGATATGGTTTTCCATTTCAACGGTGGCGCAGGTTTGAAGGGCTTGTTCGACGGGGTTGGCGCAAGGCTCCTGCGTCCGTTCGTGAATGAGATGAAAAACCTCGCTCAAATTTTTGCCTTCCGCCCCGGCCCACGGCCAGCCGGTCAATAATTCCGCGGCGCGATTGATGGATATTATTTTTTCCGAGGTGTCGGTGGTGATCACTCCTTCGGCGATGGAATTGAGGGTGATGTCCAGCAATTTTTTTTCGGCGGCCAGGGCGGCCTGCGATTGTTCCAGTTTCCACGTGTCCTGTTGCGCCTGCAGCCGGGCTTTGACCTGCACCCAGGTGATGCCGAACAACAGCAGGCTGAAAACCAATCCGCCCGACAGAGCCAGCCATTGTAACATCCATTGCAGATGACGGGTTGTCCCGGTCAGGAAGGGGGGCAGGCTAGACATGAAGAGCGTCCATTGGCGGTTCAGAACGACAACATTGGTTTGCCCGGCCAGATAAGAAATCAATTCCGGATGGCCCGCTTTGATTACATTGTTGTCGTTGTAGAACAGCCGGTTCGGATCCGGTTTGTCTCCGTCGTAAATTTCCAAATCCACCGACGATGATCCGTCGCCGAGCAATCCGGCGAAAGCGGTTTTCGTATTGATGGCCGCGCAGATCAATCCTTGAGCGGCTTCGCGCCGTTGCTCAACGGTGTTGATTTCGGCGCCTTTTCGGTAGATCGGCAGGTACAAGGCAATGCCCGTATTGGTCCTCGTTCCGTCGGACACCAGAAAATTTACCTGCTCCGTGACGGACGGTTTGTTTTCATCGATGGCCCGCTGGATGGTTTCCACCCGCTGCGACTGAACACCATGGTCCAACCCGCGGCCGTTCAGGCCCGCGGGGCCGAAAAGTCCGAGATAGACCACCGGAAAATATGTCGGGCGTTCACCCTCGGGTTTGATGGTGAAATGAACATCGGTGTCGGCTCTCAGGCGTTTCAGAAATTCTTCCTTGTCGGCCCGGGGCACGATCTCGATATAACCCAGCGAACGGATTCCCAGGTCCTCCTGCCGGATGGCCATCGCCTCAATGTATCGATCCCATTCGCTCCGCCCGACCTTTTGACTGGCGGCAAACAGCGCCCGCACATTATACATCTGGTCCACGCAACGGTCGATCCGGCGTTCAATGCCGTTTTGGGCGCGGGCCAACATCCGTTCAAAGCGAACCTGGTCTTCGGCCATGCTGTTTTCCCGCAGATGGAAAAAAAACAGGAAGCTGGTCGCCAGGGTGATCAGCAGGACCAGATAGGCGATTCGCATACGCCAGAAATGTTTCCATGAACGTTTCCAAACCGCGTGCATGACTGAATTATAGCAGATTATGTGCTAGAACCAAATCCGGCATTTAAAATATCGCTTGAACATTTTGCCGAATTTATATGTCCATTTCGCATACGAACACCAAAATAATCTATACATAATGAATACCGGAATCAGTGCCATCAACGACGCAGTCAAGGAAGCGGGCGCCTTCACGCACCCGCTGTTTAACGAACTCGGCAAGGTCATCGTCGGCCAGCATTATTTGACCGAACGGCTGGTCATCGGCCTGCTTGCCAACGGCCACGTCCTGCTCGAAGGCGTGCCGGGTCTGGCAAAAACATTGGCGGTGAAATCCATGGCCGCGTGCATCAACGTGAAATTCTCCCGCCTGCAATTCACGCCGGACATGCTGCCCGCCGACGTCATCGGCACGCAGATTTACAATCCGCAGTCCGGCGGCTTCAGCACGCGCAAAGGCCCGGTCTTCGCCAACCTCATCCTGGCCGACGAAATCAATCGCGCGCCCGCCAAGGTGCAGAGCGCCCTGCTCGAAGCCATGCAGGAAAAACAGGTCACCATCGGCGAACAGACGTTCAAGCTCGAAGAACCGTTTCTCGTGCTGGCCACGCAAAATCCCATCGAACAGGAAGGTACCTATCCGCTGCCCGAGGCGCAGGTTGACCGCTTCATGCTCAAATTGAAAATCGGCTACCCGTCGCGCGCCGAGGAACGGCAGATTCTCGATTTGATGGCGCGCACCAGTGGCACGCCCACCGCGAGCGCCGTCGTCGAGGCGAAACAAATCCTCAAGGCCCGCGAAGTCATCAACGACATCTACATCGACGACAAGGTGAAGGATTACATCGTGGACCTCGTCTGCGCCACCCGCGATCCGGACCACTACAAAATCGCGGTGAAGGACTTCATTCAGCTCGGCGCGTCGCCGCGCGCGACCATCAACCTGACGCTGGCGGCCAAGGCCTATGCATTTCTGAAAGGCCGCGGCTACGTCACTCCGCAGGACGTGAAAAGCATCGGCATGGACGTGCTGCGCCACCGTGTCGCCATCACCTACGAAGCCGAGGCCGAGGAAAAGACGAGCGAAATCGTCATCCAGAAGATTTTTGATGAACTGCCGGTGCCGTGAAAACAAGCGCCGTAGGCGCGATATCTTTGTAGAAAACAATAACCAAAAACAATTCCAGCTCCGTAGGAGCGGCATATTGCGAACGCGAAAATGGCAAATACCTACACCCAGATTTATCTGCACGTCGTGTTTGCCGTCGAAGGCCGGCAAAACCTCATTGCGCCGGAACACAATGACGAATTACAGAAATACATCACCGGCATCGTCACCGCGCAGAGGCACAAACTGATCGCAATTAACAATATGCCCGACCATTTGCATTTGCTGGTCGGCCTGCGACCGGATGCAGCGCTGTCGGATTTGGTGCGCGACGTGAAAGCCGGTTCGTCCAAATTCATCAACGAAAAGCGTTGGGTGATGGGCCGGTTTTCGTGGCAGGAAGGATTTGGAGCGTTTTCGCATGCCCGCTCGCAACTCGGCGCGGTGATTCGCTACATCCAGAACCAGCAAAAGCATCACGCGAAGCAATCGTTCCGGGACGAATACCTGGATCTGCTGGAAAAATTTGGCGTGGAATATGACCAGAAATACATTTTCAAAACCGATCAAGCGCCGTAGGCGTGACATATTTGTAAAACCACGAACATAAGAAATTTTAGCTCCGTAGGAGCGACATAACCGAAATGAAAACGATTTGAAAAGTCCGGTACAGACGATGACTAGAAGCATATTTTCAAAACCGATGAGAATTGACGGCCTGAATATGCCGCTCCTACGGAGCTGGAGTTGGTTTGGGGTTGATTTCTACAAAGATGTCACGCCTACGGCGTTTGACATTTGTTGTGCGGCCATGACAGTAAAATGATTCCCATCCACAATCCAAAGAATACAACGCCAGTTTCAATCAATGAATCTGTTTTGAAACTGTGTTCTCAAATTGATCCTAAGCAGACGCCGCAATACGTTTCAGTGTCAGCTGTGGCTGGTAGTCGCATGGAAAATTGTTTTCTAAATGTGCCATCGCACGTTGTGAAAGCCGGTGGGTCAGTTCAATACGGATGGATGATTTGGGAGCATCCAGGTGTTTTGGTCGAAGGAATTTTTCATGCAGTTTGGTTGAAGCCCGATGGGCAGCTTTTGGACATCACTCCAACTAGAGACGATGAGAAGCAGATTTTGTTTTTGCCTGATAGCGTTCGGAAATGGGAACACAAGCTGGTTGACAACATAAGGCTTCCGCTTACCAATTCATCAAAAGCCAACTTTGGCATAAATTTAAGCAAGGCCATGGCTGCATTGCAGTCGAAATATTTTGACGGAGAAAAAAGTGCAGTTCCCAAAGACGAATATGATCATGTTCTTGCGAGGTTTGGTTTACGGCCTGGTCATAAGGATCAAATTGGACCTTACGAAATGTGTCCTTGCGGGAGCGGAAAGAATTTCAAGTTCTGCTGCATGACGGAGATTAAAATCAAAGCACACCCATGATTCCCCGCGAAATCCTCAAAAAAATCCGCCAGATCGAGATTCGCACGAACCGCGTCGTGACCGAAACGCTCGCGGGCCAGTACCATTCCGTTTTCAAGGGCCAGGGCATGAACTTCGACGAGGTGCGCGAATACCAGCCCGGCGACGACGTGCGCGCGATTGACTGGAACGTCACCGCGCGGATGAATCATCCGTTCATCAAGAAGTTCGTCGA
>JBEKSU010000023.1:0-23054 GCA_049516755.1 Verrucomicrobiota bacterium
TGCGGGAAGATCACGGAGAATTTGCGGCGGGTGAACAGAACAGTCTGCCGCGGCTCATCGAATGGATGGATTTGAAAGGCGCGCTGCACAATCACTCAACGTGGAGTGACGGCCATAACCGGCTTGATGAAATTGCCGAATACATGGAGGAACTGGGCCTGGCCTACTGGGCGATCACCGACCATTCAAAGTCGTCGTATCAGGCGAATGGTCTTGACGCAACACGCGTGCGCGCGCAAATCAAGGAAATCACAAGTATCAACGGGCGGCTCGCCGAACGCGGCAGTGATTTTTGTCTGCTCACCGGAACCGAAGTGGACATTTTGCGCGACCGGCTGGATTTCAACGACGAATTGCTCGCGGAACTGGACGTGGTGGTGGCAAGCCTGCATGTTCCAGCCAGCAGCGAAGCGGAGAATACCAAGCGGTTGATTCGGGCGGCGGAAAACAAAAATGTCCACATCATCGGCCACCTGACCGGCCGGCTGCTCTTGGAGCGCGAACCGTATCCCGTCAACGCGCAAGCCGTGATCGATGCGTGTGCCGAGACCGGCACGTGGATTGAGCTGAACTGCAATCCACACCGGTTTGACCTGGACTGGCGGTTGTGGCCTTACGCAACAAGCCGGGGTGTGAAGTGCGTCATCAACCCGGATGCGCACCGGAATGAACATGCTGGTTTTCTCAGGCTGGGCGCGGGAATCGCACGCAAGGGTTGGCTGGAACAAACAGACGTTATTAATTCTCTTACCTTAAAATCGCTGCGGAAGGAATTACAACGCAAGCGTTTGAATGGTTGAATCCGGCGAGATTTTAAGGGCTTTTTGCTGTCAGATAAGCAAAAAAAATGCTTTGACTGAGGTAATACTTTATTGGTAGCGTCATTAAAGTCATTGGGTATTGGTTCTTTTTTGAATGTTAACGGGCGTGAACAGTCCAAGTAACGAGCCGGTGTGATTGTGATATGAAGAAGTTTTTTGTCTCTTTGGGACTCATTGCTGCCGGGACGGCCAGCCTTCAGGGAGCCTATGCTCCTGAATGGAATTCCTTGGAGGCTTCCATGTGGAGTGTTTCGGGCACGTTGCGGGGATTTTATGACGATAATTACACCACTGCGTCATCGGGACCCAACCGCGGCAGTTTCGGTTTTGAGGTTTCTCCCCAGATAAATTTAAACGTGCCGTTGCAACAGACCGAATACGGGCTGCGTTACACTTACGGATTGTATTATTATCAAGAGCGGGAAAATCTCAGCCAAAATCCGATTGACCAGACCCATCAGCTCGATTTATGGGTCGATCACGCCTTCACCGAACGCTGGCAGGCAAAAGTGCAGGATTCGTTTGTTGTAGGACAGGAGCCGGAACTGATCGATCCTAATACTTCTGTGACCACCCGCACGGACGGAAATAACATCCGTAATACGGGAACCGTGTCTGTGAACACAATCTGGACGCGGTTGTTCAGCACCGCGTTCAATTATCAGAACTCAATCTTTGATTACCAGAACAGCGGCGCTGTTGCTTCTCAGGTTTATTTTTCGACCAATAACGCGACCCTTGCCGGCGCGTTGAATCGCATTGACCAATCGGTTACGTTGGATTTTCAATGGCAGGTCGCGCCGGAAACCATTGCTTTTTTTGGCGGCTCGTTCGAGTGGGTAGACTATACGGGCAATGAACCGATCGCCTATAACACGACAGGATTTGGCCCTCAGTTTTATTACAGCGACGACCGTAACAGCCGTTCGTATTATGGCTATGTGGGTGTCCAGCGCAGCATGCTGGCGAACTTGAATTTTACCGGCAAGGTGGGAGTTCAGTACAGCGACAATTATAATGATCCCTCGGGCGGGACCTCGTTGAATCCCTATGCGGATCTATCATTGATTTACACCTACCTGCCCGGTTGTTACGCGCAGGCTGGTTTTACCCAAACGGAGATCGCAACCGACCAGATTTCGCTTGATCCGAACAACGGCAGCATCGCCATGTTCACGGAAAGTTCCACGGTTTATGGTTCCATCAACCACAAATTGACACCCAAGTTGCTGGGGACAATCATTGGACGCTGGCAGCACTCGGTTTATAGTCAGGGCTTTTACAATAATCAGGCAGATGATTACTATAGTCTGGGTTTGAACCTGTCGTACAGTTTCACCCCGCATTTTTCAGCTGATGCCGGCTATAATCTTGATCATGATGTCTCTCAAATTCCGAACAACGGTTACACGCGCAATCGCGTTTATTTGGGGGTTTCAGCCGCTTACTAGCCAGCCGTGTTAAACCAAATAGTTTTGAACGTTTAGACGGAAGCCGGGTCAATGGTCTGGCTTCCATTATTTTTTTTCGACATATGGATTCATTGCAAAATCAGCCGCAACAAGAAACCAGGCTGCACTTCCTGGACTATTGGCGCATTATTCGCATCCGCAAGGCCATCATCATCACTGTATTTCTGATTACCGCCATTGTCGCCACAGCGGTAACGTTCCTTTTGCCTGAATCCTACGCCAGCACGGCCCGAATCAGAATCGAACCCGACACCATCTCAGATATTCGCAGTGTTGGCGGCGAAGCGCCATACGCGGGTTACGACCCTTATTTCATTCAGACCGAATTTGAAATCATCCAGGACCGTGTTGTTCTGGGAAAGGTCATCGAAGCTTTGAACCTGAACGAGGTGTGGGGCAAAAAATACTTTGGCGGCGAAACGCTCAAAACTCCCGAGACCATGGAGTTTCTCAAGAGGCGAATGAGCCTGATGCCCGTGCGCAACACCAAGCTCATTGGGATCACCGTTTATAGTGAAGACAAAAACGACGCCGCGCGCCTCGCCAATGCCATCGCCGAAGCCTACCGCAGTTACCGCCTTAATCTGCGCAAGCAACTCACCCTGAATGGAATCAAGGTTTTGGAGGATCAGTTCCAGTCGGAAGCAGAGCAAATTCAGACTGTTCAAACCAACGTGGACAACTTGCGCAAGGAATTGAGCGTCAATGACAGTGATCCCAATTCCATAAATCCCTCAGCTACGCTCTCGCAGGAACAATTGCGCAACTACAACGCCATGCGTCTCGAAGGCGAGACGCGCTACATGAAACTGGAGAAACAGCTGACCCAGCTTCAGGCCCTGAGCACAGACAAGCTGAGAGATGTTCTGCCCACGGTGGTTCCGGATGGAGCACTGGCCGATTTGTTGAACAAATTGCACGAGTCTCAACAGACCTTCGTCACTTTGACCAACGACTATTCACCAGCCGATTTACATATCGCCCGGGTCCAATCCATGATCGACGAGTTGAACATCCAGATCGACGCCCGGGTTGCTGGCATCATGGCCAGTTTGGAAAACCAGGTACAGTCAGAGAAAGCCGCACTCGACGCCCTCACCGCCAGTGTCGAGACCGCCAAGGAAAAGGATCAGTTGGATTACATCAAGGGCCAGCCCTACTGGCTGGAAAAGCGCAAGTTGGGAAACCTGATCGAATTCCACCGGCTGCTTGCCACCAAGATCGAAGCGGAAAAGCTCGACGTTGAAATTCCCAAAAGTTCAATCGTGGAAATCACTGGCCCGGCCGAGCCGGGAGACAGCCCCGTCAAACCAAACAAGACTTTGAATATTGTTCTGGGCGTGGTCATCGGTTTGATCATGGGAGTTGGCTTGGCTTTCTTCATTGAATATCTGGATACCAGCGTCAAGACGATTGACGAGGTGGAGCGTGCGTTCCAATCGCCGGTGCTTGGCGTCATCCCGCAAAACGTCGGCTATTTGGTGGATGAAGGCCTCGAAAGCCCCCATGCCGAGGCCTACCGCGTGCTGCGCACCAACATCCTGTTCTCACGCAAGGACGAAAAGCTCAATACCATTGTCGTCGTCAGCGCGGGCGCAGGAGAAGGCAAGTCCATTACTGTGGTGAATCTGGCCACCGTATTTGCTCAAGCCGGCCAGCGCGTATTGGTCGTGGATTCCGACCTGCGGCGGCCGACGCTGCACAAACAGATGCATGTCAGCAACAACATCGGCCTGACAAATTATCTCCTCAAGCAGAACAAGCTGGAGGAAGTCATCCAGACCAGCAGCGTGCCGATGCTTGACTTCATGGCCAGCGGCAAATTGCCGAGCACTTCGATGAGCATTCTCGGTTCGGCGCAGATGAAGGAAATGGTTGCCGAGTTGAAACAGCGATACGATTTCATCTTCTTCGATTCACCGCCCATTTTGGGCGTGAGCGACGCCTCGGTCCTGGCCAGTGAAGTGGACATGGTCATTCAGGTCATCCAATACCGCCGCTATCCCCAGCCCATGAGCATACGCGCCAAGCAATTGATTGAAAAAGTCGGCGGCAATCTCATCGGCATCCTCCTCAACAACATCAACATGTCGCAGGACGAAAGCTATTATTACTACACCGGCTACTACCACGGCAATTACTACTACTCGCGCAACGAAGACGCTCAGGAAACCCCCGCCAAGGAGAAAGATTCCGATGACACGGACGTGATGGGGATCAAACAAAAGTATTGATTGTGCAGCCAGTTTCGTAAGGATTAATGACAATGAAATTATTCTGGAAAGTGTCAAATTTGGGATTCTTTTTGTGTGGACTCCTGTTCGCGGGCTTGATTTTTACCGGATGCTCTTCGTCGTCGATTGATCCCATCTTTTCCGACAACCCCGCTCCGCCAATAATGACCGGCTCGCCGGCCACAGGTTATACTGCTACAGAGGTTGCCCGATTTCATGTCGGGGACACGGTCACGGTGACCTTGACTGGGATGCCGGAAGCCATAGAGCCGCATACAGAACCGATCAAAGAGGACGGAACCATCACCATGCCTGACATCGGCCATGTTCAGGCTGCGGGTAAAACCGCGGGTGAAGTTCAGAACGAAATCTACAACCTCTATGTGCCGAAATTTTATCGCCACCTCACCGTCACTGTGAATACCGGAGATCGCGTCTATTACGTCACCGGCGAAGTCAAGGGCCCCGGACGCCAGCTCTACACCGGCCAAATGACCGTGACCAAGGCCATTACCACCGCGGGCGATTTCACTGATTTTGCCAATCACAAAAAAGTCTGGCTCATCCGCTCCAATGGCCAGCGCATCAGAGTCAATTGCGACAAGGCGCTGCAGGACGCGTCCCAGGATCCGGCGGTTTATCCCAACGACCAAATCCAGGTGCCGCGCAAAATTTGGTGATGATTCAACTCAATATCCTTTCAGGAAAAAAGGCGGGCGCTCAATCAGCAGCCCGCCGTTTTCCTTTCCGCGTCGGACGCGCGGCGGGAAACGAACTGCAACTCGACGACGACGGGGTTTGGGATCAGCACCTCACACTGGAATTTAACCGGCAGGAAGGTTTCACTCTCGCAACGGCGTCAAACGCCCTGACCACCATCAACGGCGAACCCCTTCAGGCCGCCGTTCTTCGGAACGGCGACATCATCACCCTCGGTTCCGCCAAACTCCAGTTTTGGCTCGCCGCCGCTCCCCAGCGCAGCCTGCGCGCGCGGGAAGTCTTTGTCTGGCTGTTGCTGACCGCTGTCACAGCCGCCCAGTTTGCATTGATTTACTGGCTCGTCCGTTAATGCCGGAAATGCCGCGCGCCGGTGAAGGCCATCGCCATATTCCTTTCGTCCGCCGCTGCGATTACTTCTGCGTCACGCACCGAACCGCCCGGTTGAATTGCTGCCGTTGCGCCCGCTTCCGCCGCCGCAATCAACCCGTCCGGGAACGGAAAGAACGCGTCGCTGCAAACCACGCTGTCCTTGAGCAAAAGCTTTGCTTCGCCCGCCTTCCAGACCGCAATCCGGCTTGCGTCCACGCGGCTCATTTGTCCCGCGCCAATGCCCAGCGTCCGGTCGGACGCCGCATAGACAATCGCGTTTGACTTTACGTGTTTCACCACGCACCAGCCAAAAAGCATCGCGCGCAATTCATTGTCCGTCGGCCGCCGGCGGGTGACGATTTTCAGGTCCGCGCGTGTGGCCGTTTTCAAATCGCGCTCCTGCAATAAAAACGAATTCGCCCCCACACTCCGCACGTCCAGCGACCGCGCAGCGAGCGGTGATTTCAAAACCTTGAGCAGCCGCAGATTTTTTTTCTTTTGCAATATCGCCAGTGCTTCCGCTGAAAAATCCGGCGCCACGATGACCTCGCTGAAGATTTCCGCGATGGCCTCCGCGCAGGCACCGTCGAGCGGACGGTTCACGGCGATGATGCCGCCAAACGGCGCCTGCTTGTCCGTGGCAAACGCCTTGTCCCAGGCTTCGCGCAAATTGGCGCCCTGGCCCATCCCGCACGGATTGGTGTGCTTCAAAATTGCCAGCGTCGGCGGGGCGTCCGAAAATTCCGCAATCAGATTCGCCGCCGCCGTCAAATCCAGAATGTTGTTGTAGGAAAGTTCCTTGCCGTGCAGTTGCTGGAAAAATTCATTGAAGCCGCCATAAAGCGCCGCCGCTTGATGCGGATTTTCCCCGTAACGCAGCAGTTGCGCCAGTGGCGCGAAAACATTGAGTGAAGAAGGCAGGCTGGAATCCTCCGCCACGGTGAATTTGCTTTGCAGATGCGCGGCAATGGCGCCGTCGTATGCCGCAGTGCGCGCGAACACTTTCGCCGCCAGTTTGCGGCGCAATTCCAGCGTTGTATCGCCGTGGGCCGAAATCTGTTTCGCGACTTGTGCGTAGTCCAGCGGATCCACCACCACCGTGACACTGTCGTGATTTTTGGCCGCGCTGCGCAGCATCGAAGGCCCGCCGATGTCAATGTTCTCAATCGCGTCGTGCAAAGTGACATCCGGCTTCGCCACCGTTTGCTCGAAGGGATAAAGGTTCACCACGACGAGATCAATCGGCTGAATGTGGTGCGAGTGGACGGCGGCTTCGTGCGCTTGATTGCCGCGAATGAACAGCAAGCCGCCGTGGACTTTCGGGTGAAGGGTTTTGACCCGCCCGTCGAGCATTTCGGGAAAGCCGGTATGTTCGCTGACGTCCTTTACCGTGAGCCCGGCTTCGCGCAATGTTTTGGCAGTGCCACCGGTGGAGATAATTTCAATCCCGGCCTGGGCCAGAATTTGTGCGAACGGAAGCAAACCTGTTTTGTCCGAAACCGAGATCAATGCCCTTTGAATTTTTGTCATGGCCCGACAAAATCCCAGAGCTACCGGTTTCGTCAATGGTAAATCATGGTTTTGCCGGCGCGGGCGGGTGAACCATCTCCTCGCCGATGGCGCGTTCGAGACGGGCGCGCGCGGCGTCGTAGTCGTGCAACGCCTGGACCTCGGTGGTGCGCGCCTGCGTCAGCGACGTCTGGGCGTCGAGCACGTCGAGCTGGGTGCCGGTGCCGGCATCGGCGCGCGCACTCGCTTCGCGCAATGCCTCTTCAGCCTCTTCCTGCACCTTGAGCTGCGAATCCAGGACTTCGCGCGCCATGATGAAACCGGAATAGGCCGTGCGAACCTCCAGCTCAATCTGCCGCGCCCGGTCGGCCAGATCGGTCTTGGATTTGTCGTAAAGCGCCCGGGCTTGGACGATTTTGCCGCGTGTCAACATCCCGTCAAAAATATCCCAGTTCAACTGTGCGCCCACATTCCAGCCATTGATGTCGTGCGTGAGCTCGACGGGCGGTGTGAATTGGGCATTATACCAGTTATAACCGGCAAAGACCTGGACCGTCGGTTTATAGCCGGCCTTGGCGTTGACGACACCCAGGCGCTGCAACTCCGCCGTTTGGCGCAGTGCAGCAAGTTCGGTGCGTCGGCCCAGCGCCTGCTGGATCGCCGTGGGCAAATCCACCTGGTACGACGCGGCGTCCAGGGTGTCGGTCAGGTTCAGCGGAATGTCCTCCCAGATGCTGCGCGGCAGATTGTAACCGAGCAGGTTGCAAAGAACGTTTTTGGTGATGCGGTAATTATTTCGCGCCTGAATTAATGCCGGCCGTTCGTTGGCCAGGGCAACTTCGGCGCGTAATACATTGAATTTGGGCACGGTTCCGGCATTGTAACGGCTCTGCTGGTCCTCCAGTTCCTTTTGAAGCAGGTTGACCGAGGCTTCATTCACGGTGATTTCCTGCACGGCCAGCAAGACATCGTAATAGGCCAGGCGAACGACGAGCAGTGTATCGGCAACGGTGCTCTGATACTGGGCCAACGCCTGCTTTTTGGTGGCGCTGGCCGCTTGTATCGCCGCGACAAGTCTCCCGCCTTCATAAATGGATTGGACGATCTGGACGCCCGCGTTCCAATTTTGATTTGGCTGCGCTGAGGTTCCGTTTGTACCTCCTCCCGGAAAACTTTCCACCGCGCTCGGGTCGGTATCTTTGTACTGGCCGGTGGCCTGCATCTGCGGCAACGCCACCGCGCGCGTCTGCACCACCAAGCCATACTGCGCATCCAGATCGTTCTTTGCCTTGAGAATCGTGCCGTTTTGCTGGAGCGCGATATTGAGGCAATCGGTCAGCGACAGCGGACGCATGAGGTCATTGGTGGTGATGTTTTGGGCGGCGGCATTCCAGCCCATGACGGCGCACATCGCGGCCAGGAAAAGTACCCGGATGCAAAAAAGCTTTTTCATGTGCCCGTGAATCTATCATTTGGAAAGTTTAGCGCAAACTTGCAATTTCTTGCCGCATGGGCTTTCCTTTGCCCGATGTGGCGGCGAAGAATTTTTATCTTAACCCTCGGTTTTGCGCTGGCCGCGTTATTTATCGCTGGTTGTTCCTTGAATTCCTCGAACGTCTTTCAGGGCTACATCGAGGGCGAATATGTTTACGTGGCGTCGCCGCTCGGCGGCGCGCTGACGAACCTGGCCGTGGCACGCGGTGACGCGGTCAAAGCCGGGCAGTTGTTGTTTGAGCTGGAACGCGGGTCGGAAGCCGCCGCCGTCCAACAGGCGGAAAAAAATCTCGCGCAGGCGAAAGCCAGCCTCGCGCTTTCCGAAGCCGAATTCGCCCGCCGTCAGCAATTGCGCAACGATCAGGGGGTGATTTCCGCAGAAGAACTCGACCAGACCCGTGCGCAACGCGATGCCGATCAGGCCCAGGTGGAATCACAAACCGCCGCGCTGGACAAGGCGCGCTGGTCGTTCGACCAAAAACAACAATTTGCGCCCACGAATGCGCTGGTGCATGACACATTGTATCGGCAAGGCGAATGGGTGGCCGCAGGCAATCCGGTGGTGGTTCTGCTGCCGCCAGCGAACATCAAGGTGCGTTTCTTTGTACCGCAAGAAGTATTGCCGCGAATAAAAATCGGCGAGGAAGTGCGTGTTTCGTTTGACGGCGCGCTGGGCGCTTATTCCGCGACGGTTAATTATATTTCCACCGAAGCCGAGTTCACGCCACCGGTGATTTATAGCCGTGAGAATCGCAGCAAACTGGTTTATATGATTGAGGCGAAATTTGCCCCGGCCGATGCGGCGAATTTGCGCCCGGGGCAGCCGGCGGATGTAAATCTTTCGGGTAAGCTTTCACAATGAGCGCTTCCGAATTCGTGATTGACGTGCAGGGCATCACGAAGCGGTTCGGCAACCGCACGGTCGTTAACAACATTCCCATGCAGGTGCGGCGCGGGGAGATTTACGGCTTTCTGGGCCCGAACGGCAGCGGTAAAACAACGTTCCTGCGGATGTTGTGCGGTTTGCTCAGGCCCGACGGCGGCAGCGGACGTTGTTTGGGCTTCGACATTCGCAGTGAATCGGGTGAGATCAAGAAGAACATCGGCTACATGACGCAGCGGTTCAGCTTTTACGAGGACCTGACCATCGAGGAAAACCTGGACTTCATCGCGCGCATTTACGGTGTGCCGGGACGCATGGCCGCAGTGGAAAAAAGCCTGGAACAACTTGGCATGACCGCGCGCCGCCGACAACTGGCCGGCACGCTTTCGGGTGGCTGGAAACAACGGCTGGCCCTGTCCGCCTGCCTGATTCATGGACCGGAATTGCTGCTGCTCGACGAGCCGACGGCGGGCGTTGACCCGAAGGCGCGCCGCGATTTCTGGGAGGAAATTCACCAGCTGGCCGCCGGCGGACTGACCGTGCTCATTACGACGCATTACATGGATGAAGCCGAGCGTTGCCACCGGCTGGCCTACATCGCCTACGGCAATTTGCTCGCGCGCGGCACCGTCGCGGAGGTCGTGAAAGGCGCCAGGCTGTCCACCTGGGAGGTCACCGGACCGGATTTGCCGGCGCTGGCGGAAAAAATCCGCGGCCAACCCGGCGTGGAACAGGTGGTCGCGTTTGGCGCGACCCTGCACGTGAGCGGTCGGGAGTCGGCCCGATTGCGCGCGAGTGTGGGCCGCTGGATGACCGGTGCGTATCGCTGGCAACAAATCGAATCCGGGCTGGAGGACGTGTTTATCAGCCTGATGGAAACGGCAAAGGACAATTTTTCGTGAACCGGCTGACCGAACAACAACAGTTCGAATCTCGCACACAGCAGGGGACTTTCTCCCTCTCCTCCCCCGAGGGAGGAGAGGGCCGGGGTGAGGAGGCCGATTGTTTTCAAATTCAAATCCCCTCGCCCCAACCCTCTCCCCGTTTGGGCGGGGAGAGGGAGTGGATTCCAGGTTGGTCCGGGTTTTCAGACATATCGCAACTCACGTTGGCTGCCACAAAAAAATTGGAGGCGCTTTCGTGAAATTGCGCGAATTCAACTGGCGGCGATTCTGGGCGATTGTCGCCAAGGAGTTCATCCAGATGCGCCGCGACCGGCTGACGTTCGCCATGATGATCGGCATCCCGCTGGTCCAGCTCATTCTCTTCGGCTACGCGATCAATTCCGATCCCAAGCATCTGCCCACCGCGGTTTATGCCGCCGACAACAGCCTTTTTTCGCGGACGATTGTCTGGGGCTTGCACAACAGCAGTTATTTCGACATCGTCCGCGAGCCAAAGAACGAGGCGGAGATCCAAAAACTGCTCGCGCAGGGCACGGTTCAATTTGCAGTGGACATCCCGGTGGATTTCTCGCGCAAACTGCTGCGCGGCGAACGCCCGGATTTGCTGCTGGAAGCCGATGCGACCGATCCCTCGGCGGTCGGTTACGCCATTGCCGCGATCAATCTCCTGACGACCACGGTGCTGGATCGCGATCTCACCGGACCGCTGGCGAAATTGCGCGGAACACCGCCGCCCATCAACCTGGTGGTGCATCAGCATTACAATCCGGAAAACATCACGCAGTATAACATCGTGCCCGGATTGATGGGCGTGATGCTGACGATGACCATGATCATCATCACCGCGCTGGCCATCACGCGCGAACGCGAGCGCGGCACGATGGAAAATCTGCTCTCGACCCCGGCGCGCCCCGGCGAGGTGATGATCGGCAAAATCGTCCCTTACATCACCGTGGGCTACATTCAGGTCTTCCTGATTTTGCTGGCGTCCAAGTTCCTGTTTAATGTGCCGATCGTGGGCAGCGTGACGTTGCTGCTGGTGCTGACATTTTTTTTCA
This sequence comes from Verrucomicrobiota bacterium, assembly GCA_049516755.1. Taxonomy (GTDB): domain Bacteria; phylum Verrucomicrobiota; class Verrucomicrobiia; order Limisphaerales; family UBA11358; genus UBA11358. The sequence goes on from JBEKSU010000023.1 coordinate 11,466, forward strand.
TCGTGGCAAACCTGGCAGTGGGCATCACGTTTTCGACCATTGCCAAAAACCAGCTTCAGGCGGTGCAAATGGCGTTTTTCTTTTTCCTGCCGTCCCTGTTGTTGTCCGGCTACATGTTTCCGTTTCGAGGAATGCCGGACTGGGCGCAGGACATCGGCGAAATTTTGCCGCTGACGCATTATTTGCGCGTCGTGCGCGGGATTCTGTTGAAAGGCAACGGTTTCGCCGAAATTGCGCCCGACCTTTGGCCGATTGCGCTGTTTCTGGTCGTGATGCTGGCCATTGGCATCAAACGTTATCGGCAGACCCTGGATTGAAGAATCTACGTGGCATAATTTACTGGTGTTCAATTGGTTGCTGGCTGAACTTGCAAATTGGACTCATTTCGGTTCTCCTTATGCAGATGCGTCGATTTAGTTGCTTGGTTTTAACCATCGGGCTGGCGCTGGCTGGCAAGGTTTTGTTCGGTGCGGAATCAGCCCAGGTCAATCTGGATTATGTGGCCCAGCGCGCTCTGGAACGGGCGCGCCTGCCTTTTCACTCGCCGCGCGCCGATGTGCCAAAGGTGTTGCGCCAGGAAAATCTCAACTATGACAAGTATCGGGAGATTGAATTCCGCCATGACAAGGCATTATGGGCGGTGGATGGTCTGCCCTTTCGCGTGGAATTTTTCCATCCGGGCTACCTCTACCAGGAACCTGTTCACGTCAATGAATTTACGGCCACCCACGTCCAGCCCATCCGGTTCGTGCAGGACTTTTTCAATTACCGCGCGCTGCACATTCAAAACGAGATTCCCGCGGATACGGGCTACGCCGGGTTCCGCCTGTTGAATCAATTGAACGATTCAAACAAGTGGGATGAAATCGGCGCATTTCTCGGCGCGAGCTATTTCCGGCTGCTCGGCAAGGGGCAGCGTTACGGCCAGTCCGCGCGTGGCCTGGCCCTGGACTGCGGGGAAATGGACCGGCCGGAGGAATTTCCCATTTTTACCGACTGGTGGCTGGGCAAGCCGCAACCGGACGCCCGGGGACTGACCTTGTTTGCCATTCTCGACAGCGTCAGTTGCGTGGGGGCATACCAACTGGTCATCCATCCGGGTGAGACCACCGTGGTGGACGTGGAGGCGGTGCTGTATTTCCGCGAGACGAACACGGTTCAAGCCGTGAATGCGAACCGGCTGCCCATCAAGACCATTGGCTTGGCGCCCCTGACGAGCATGTTTTGGTTCGGCAAAAATTCCGAGCGCAAATTCGATGATTACCGTCCCGAGGTCCACGACACCGACGGACTGCTCGCCCGCATGGATGGTGGCGAAGTGCTCTGGCATCCGCTCGACAATCCCGCCGTCATGCGCCACCAGGTTTTTTTCGCGCCGAACATTCGTGGCTTCGGACTGGTTCAGCGTGAGCGCAACTTTGCAGCATATCAGGACAGCTTCAACTTCTACCACCAGGTGCCCACCGTGTGGGTCGAACCGCATGGAAATTGGGGCGACGGCGACCTGCATCTCGTGCAATTGAGCGCGAGCTACGAGGGTTTTGACAACATCGTCGCGTTTTGGGATCCGAGAGACAAACCCGCGCCGCTGAAACCATTTCGCTTTGGATACACACTCTACTGGACGCGCGGAGCGGATATGAAGCTGTCCGACAACAAGGCTGTGTCCACGCGCATCGGCCTGGGTCCGAACTGCGTGAACTGCCGGCAAATCGTGATTGATTTTGCCGGTCCCGGGCTTGACGCCATTTCTGAAGGTGATCCGCCACAGGCCATTGCCAATTGCAGCACCAACGCCGCGATTGTGGACAATCAAGTGTTTCATGTTCCCGAATTGAACGCCTGGCGGGTCATTTTAAAAATGCAGCCCAACTCCGGCAATACCGACCCGGTGGACCTGCGCTGCACGTTGCAAAAGGGAACCAACATTTTGAGTGAAACCTGGACCTACCAATGGAGTCCGCCATGAACGGCATTGGCGCGCTGACCGATTCCCATGGCCATCTGGCGGGCCGCCAGCTCGAAGAATGGAACGCGGCGTACGAGAAGGTGGAGAATTATTTCCACGCCCTGCGCGTCCGCAACAAAGCCCTGCTCGGCCAGCTGGTGCTCCGGGTGCTCGAACGCGCCGCCCACCGCGCGCCCATCGAGCCGGAACGCTCCGCCACCCAGCTCGCCGCCGAGGAAATGGACCGCATTGTGATTGAATGGTTCGCCGAGGTGTTGCAGGAACCGCCGACCAACGCCGATCAAACGCTCTCCACGCGCGGGCGGCTCGCGCTGCTGCTCGCCGACATGCCGGGCCGATGGCAGGAACAATTTTTACGGCCCGGCCCGTGGCCGAGGGAGTTCATCACCGCCATGCGCGAAACCTATCTGCGCGCCGGACCGGATTTTCAACTCTCAAAAATGACGCCGCGCCCCTTCGACCTCGGCCCGATTACAACCATTACGAATCTGGGCAAGCTGCCCTATCTCAAAATGGTTCTTGCCTGGACGCTGTTCGCGTTGTTGCTGGTGGCCATTTTCATCATCACGCATTGAGCCATGACCGGTGTTTCCCCATCCTCCCCGGCCCCAAGCCAGTCGCCGCCATTGCGGGTGATGGCCGCGTCGCGCATGGAGTGGCATGGCTGGCGGCTGTTCATTTTTTATTCCTGCGCGCTCCTGTTGACGGGTCTGGTTTCAATGCTCTTTGCCGATTTGCTGTGGCGCAAGGGCTGGTCCGCGTCGAGCACCGTGCTGCTGGTTTTGTTTGTAATTTTGTTTTTATTCATTGCCATCGGCTGCATGCACGGACTGTATGGCTTTGTGTTGCGGATGTTCGGCGACGACCGCTGCATCACGCGGCTGAAGGAATATCGCGGCCAGAGCATTGCCGGCATCAGTACGGCGATTGTCTTTCCGGTTTACAACGAAGACGTCGTTCGCGTCTGCGAAGGACTGCGCGCGACGTATGAATCCCTGGAAAAAACCGGCCAGCTTGAACGCTTCGATTTTTTCATCCTGAGCGACTCCACCAATCCGGACAAATGGATCGAGGAGGAACGGCACTGGTATAATTTGGTTCATGAACTGGACGCGCTGGGCCGCATTCACTATCGCCGCCGGTTGAACAACGAAAGCCGCAAGAGCGGGAACGTGCGCGACTTTCTCAACGCCTGGGGCCGCCGCTACCGCTACTTCATGGTCTGTGACGCCGACAGTGTCATGCGCGGCGAAACGCTCGTGGACCTGGTGAAATTGATGGAAACGCATCCGACCGTCGGCCTGATTCAAACCGTGCCGGCCACGGTCAACGCCGAATCGTTATTCGGACGCATCCAGCAATTTGCCAACCGTCTTTACGCGCCGCTGTTTATTGCCGGATTGAATTACTGGGCGCTCGATCTGGGAAATTATTGGGGCCACAACGCCATCATCCGTACCGAGCCGTTCATGCAATATTGTGATTTGCCGCAACTGCCCGGACGCAAGCCGTTCGGGGGCCAGATCCTCAGCCATGATTTTGTCGAGGCGGCGCTGATGTTGCGCGAAAACTGGGAAATCTGGTTCGCTTACGACCTTGAAGGCAGCTATGAGGAAGCGCCTCAGTCCATGATTGACAATGCCCAGCGCGAACGCCGCTGGTGTCAGGGCAATCTGCAACATGGCCTGGTGCTCTTTGCCAAAGGACTGCGCGGGGTGAGCCGGCTGCACCTGATCCTGGGTATTTGCGGCTATCTCGCCGGGCCTTTATGGCTGGCATTTCTGATCACTTTTAACTGGATCTGCTGGTTCCACAAACACACCGGTCTTTCGGACATCACCGTGCGGGCGTTCACGCGCTATCTGAGCGACTTCAGCGGCACCGACCATGCCCTGCTCATTTTCATCATCTGCATGGTCGCCATCATGCTGCCCAAGGCGCTGGCGCTCATCGACCTTTCGTATGATTCGAAACGACGGCGGGCGTTCGGCGGCCTGACGCGCGCAACCACCAGTGTCTTTTGCGAAACAATTTTTTCCACGTTGCACGCGCCATTGCTGATGTTGTGGCACACGCGGTTTGTCGTCAGCAACCTGCTGGGCGTCAGTGTCGGCTGGTGGCCGCAACAACGCGACGCCGGCGGCACGACGTGGATCTATGCCATCCGGCGACACTGGGGACACACGCTGATCGGGCTGGTTTGGGGCGGCTTCATGTGGTGGCTGGGACCGTCGCTGTTCTGGTGGTTCACGCCCGTGCTGGCGGGAATGGTTTTGTCCATTCCCTTGAGCGTCTTCACCAGCCGGCGCAGCCTCGGCGCGCGGACGCGCAAGCTGGGATTGTTCCTCACGCCGGAGGAAATCGCGCCGCCGCCGGAACTGGTCGCCCTCCGCGCAAACATGAAAGTCCATGAAATCACCGAAGACACTTCCCCGCGCCCTCCCCACACGGGGCTGGCGGAGGCGGTGCTCGATCCTTACGTCAACGCCATTCACGTTTCGCTGCTGCGCGAGAAGCAACTCAATCCGGTTTATGCCGAGCAACTCGCCGCGCTGGGGGTCGGCGGCCCGAAAGTCCGCGCGCTGGGCGAAAAATTGCTGGCTGCCGGTCCGGACAAATTGACACCGGCCGAACGGCTTTTAATCATGGCTGACGCGCACACCCTGGTCTGGCTGTATCATGAAGCGTGGCTGCGAACGGGTGAATCGCTGGCACCCTGGTGGCGGGCTTCCATTCGTGAATACAGCCGGCTGGATGAGTCATAACCGTAACTTCCTGCTGCGGTTACAGCAATTCCAGCGCGCGCTGCAACTCGGCGTTAGTGTTGTAAAAATGCGGCGAAAGGCGGATGTAATTTTGTCCTTTGCGGTCTGCACGCAATGACGCCACGACGCCAGCGTCCGTCAATTTTTTTTGCAACGCCGCGGGATCCTTGCCCGGCTGGTGAAATGAAATGATGCCGCTGGTGTTTTCAGTTTTCGCATCTGCATTCAAAACTGTGAAACCTTTCGCCTGCAAGGCTGGGGCCAACCATGCGCGTTTGCGCAGCAGTTCGGCGGCAATGGCCTCGATGCCGGTTTCCAGCACGAGTTCCAGGGCGGCGATCAAACCGACCAGGCCGAGCAGGTTATGCGTGCCGGCCTCGTATTTCGCCGCGCCGTTGCGAAAAATAATTTGTTCCTGCGCGACGAAATTCGGGCAGCGCACGTTGTGCCAGCCGTAAACCGGCGGGTTCAGTTTTTCCTGCAACCCGCGCCGGACATAGAGCAGGCCCGCGCCGCAGGGGCCGAGCAGCCATTTGTGCGCGTCGGCGGCGAGAAAATCCACGTGCTCAACCGTCGTCGGAAACGCACCGAGCGTCTGAATGGCATCGAGACAAAACAGGATTCCGCGTTCGCGCAAAAACTTGCCGATGGCCTGATAATCAATGCGATAACCGCTGATGAAGTGGCAGGACGCGAGCGCGACGAGCCGGGTGTTTTCATCCACCTGCCCCATCACGTCCACCGGGCGGATGACGCCGAGGCCGCGGGTGTTGAGCAGGCGGACTTCGACGCCGCGTTCGGCCAGCGCCATCCACGGATAAACGTTCGACGGGTAATCGTCGTGATAAATGAGGATGTTGTCGCCCTTGCGAAAATTCAGCCCGGCGGCGACGAAACTCAGCGCCAGCGAAGTTGGCCCGACCAGCGCGATTTCCTCCGGCTGGCAATGCAACAATTGTGCCCCGAGTTTGCGGGCCTCGTCCAGGCGGTGCAGGACAAAGGCTTCCTGGTCGCCCAGCGTGCCGTGTTTGGCGCATTCGGTAACGGCTTCGGCGACGCGATGCGGCAGCGGGCAAACCCCGGCGTGCGCGAGGAATATTTTGTCGCGGGTGACGGGGAACTCCCGTTGGCGAAGCTCCTCGTTCGCGAGCAATTCGGTCAATGTCATGCGGCGAAAGTAACGGGCAACGGTCCCACGCGCAAAGCGGAATTAAAACCCTTTCAGAATATGAGAAAGGTCACCGTTTGAACCATAGATGCCAGTCCAGAACTGGATGATTTTGTAAGCGATCACCAACGCGACCAGTATGTAAACGAGCCGTGGCATCCAGGTGGCAAAGGCGTTCAGCTTGCGTGTGCCGTCCTCGTTGTAGATCCGGTTTAGCTGGCGGAGCGAATCATCCAGTTTGCCGCTGACCTCGCCGCTGGCGTAAAGGTTGGCGAAGGTCCCGGGGAAAAGCGGGCAGCGGCTGACAGCTTCGGAGGGCATTTGGCCGGCAACCACACGCGATTTCCAGGCGGCAACCGCACGGCGCAAAGCGGGCGAGCCGCTGGCGGCGGCGGCCAGATCCCAGGCTTCAAAGATGTTGACCCCGGCGCTGATGAGCGCCTCAAGCGCCGCAGCAAGCCGGGACAGGGCGAGGTAATGGCGGGCCTTGCCGAGGATGGGAACCAGGCGCAGGAAAGCTTCGATCCTTGCCCGCCAGTTTTCACCGTGTTTGCTTTGCATGGCGTAGACCATCAAGCCGACGGCGGCATAAAGCGGTGCGAGGATGAGCGCGGCCTTGGCGAACAGGAGGGGCAGGCTGGCGTTGAACTGCGACGCGGCGAACGGAAGCACGATTAAAAAAATGAAGGTGGCCATGTGAACCAGCCCAACGGGATAAATGAGCTGGGATATCACCTGCCGGATAACCCGGGCGCGGTCATTGTAGTAATCGGCGAGCATGCGGAAACAGGCATCGAGCCGGCCGCTTTGTTCACCGGCCCCAATCAATGCCAGATCGAATGCGGGCAGCCAGTCGAGACGCTGCAATGATTCAGCCAGTGTCGCGCCCTTGGCAATTTCATGGAGCAGTTGTTGCAACGGCTGGTGGTAATCCGGGGCGGGCGGGTGGCGTTCGATTTGCTCAAGCGCGCGAATGATGGGGACTCCGGCGGACAGGAGCTGGCCGAATTGATGATACAACTCGGCCCGCTGGGTAAATTGTCGGGGCGAGAGGATGAGCGGCATAATCCCGCCTTGCGGGACGGCAGCAGTCAGGCCGCCACGCGGTCCAGGCTGGCCTTGAAATCGCGCCGGCTCTTGGCGCCAACCATTTGCTCGGCGATTTCGCCCTTGTTAAACAACAGCAGCGTGGGAATGGCGCGGATGCCGTATTCGGCGGCGAGCGACTGATGGTCGTCAATGTTCACCTTGCCGATTTTGACCTTGCCATCGTATTCGTCGGCCAGTTCGTCGAGGAGCGGCGCGATCATTTTGCACGGGCCGCACCATTCGGCCCAGAAATCAACGAGCACGGGCACCGGCGATTGCAAAACCTGCTGCGCAAAATTTTCCGGCGTGAGCGTTATGATCAACGGAGAAGCCATACGTCAAATGGGATGGGTTTTGGGCACGCGAAACAATGTGATCAAAACCGGCTTCAGCCGATTGCATTTTTGAGGATCAGGAGCATCCAAACCACCGTGCCGGCGGCAAACAATGCAGCTACAACCGCAGCGATGATCAGAATGTTGTCCAACGCGCCAATCGTGGGAGCGGCAGCAGGCGCCGCCCTTTGCATCGCCGGAGCGGGACGCGTTTGCGCCACGGGCGCGGCGGCAGCGGCAGCGGCTCGGGGCGCGGCCGCAGCCGGCGCCGTTGTAGCTTTTGTCGCACTGGTTAATGGCACCGCGCTGGGAGCGCCGGTAGGCCCGCCGGGCGGCAGCGTCGGCAATTTGATGGTCGGTGCGGTGGATGGTTTTGGCGGCAAATTGATGCGGACGGTCTCTTTTTTGGGCTGGACCTTGCCGGTTTCTTTTTTTACCGGCGGCACAGCGCCTGCGGGCGCGCCTGGTATGTTTGAAGGAATATCAGCCATAGTATTTAGTGGTTCAAGATAAACGGCGTACGGCAGCTGTCAAATGTATTTCTGGAAACGGAAGACCATTGGCGCACAACCCGCCATCAGGCTTTTTCCTCAATCAATTCACGCCGGGCGCCGCCCAGCAATTGTTCGACAAACCCGGTCGAATAAACACCCCGCCGGAAATTTGGGTCCTGCATGATGGCTTGCTGGAAGGACACCGTGGTTTTGATGCCGGTAATCATGTATTCGGCGAGGGCGCGGTTCATGCGATCCATCGCGTCACGCCGGTCTTTGCCGGTGGTGATAAGCTTGCCAATCATTGAGTCGTAGGTCGATGGGATCGTGTAACCCGCATAAGCATGTGTGTCCACGCGCACCCCGCGGCCGCCAGGTTGAAAATACATCTCAATCCGGCCCGGGCTGGGACGGAACTCGTCAAACGGGTCTTCAGCATTGATACGACATTCGATGGCGTGGCCCTTGATTTGAATATCGCTTTGCGAATGTTGCAGTGACTCGCCCATTGCCAGCAGGATTTGATAACGCACGAGATCAATGCCCGTGACTTCCTCGGTGACCGGATGCTCGACTTGAATCCGCTTGTTGACTTCGAGGAAATAAAAATTGCCGTGATTGTCCACGATGAATTCGACGGTTCCGGCGTTGGTATAGTGTGCGGCCTCGGCGATTTTCACGGCGGCCTTGCCGATTTTGTCGCGCAATTTGCGGAATTTATACTCGAGCAACGGCGACGGCGCTTCTTCGATAAGTTTTTGGTTGCGGCGTTGAACCGAACAATCACGTTCGCCCAGATGAATGATGCGGCCCTTGTGATCACCGAGAATTTGAATTTCGATGTGATGCGGATTCTCGATGTATTTCTCGATATAAACCCCGGAATTGCCAAACGCCTTTTCCGCCTCGTTTCGCGCCGTGTGATAACCTTTCATGAGCGAAATGTCGTTATGCGCCACACGCATCCCGCGTCCGCCGCCGCCAGCAATGGCTTTGATTATCACCGGATAACCGATATGTTTGGCGATGGTCAAGGCCTCGGATTCCTTTTCCACAACGCCTTCCGACCCGGGCGGCAAGGGCACGCCGGCTTTTTTAGCCAGTGCACGGCTGACCGCCTTGTCGGCCAGCGCCTGCATCGTGCGTGGATTGGGGCCGATAAAACGGATGTTGCAACTCTCGCAAACCTCGGCGAAATGCGCGTTCTCCGAAAGGAAACCGTAGCCGGGATGAATCGCGTCCACATCCGTGACCTCCGCCGCGCTGATGATGCGGTCAATGCGCAAATAGCTGTCCGACGCCGGTGCTTTGCCAATGCAAATGGCTTCATCGGCCAGTTGCACGTGCATGGAATTGGCATCCGCCTCCGAATAAACGGCCACAGTGCGGATGTTCAATTCTTTGCAAGCGCGGATGACCCGAACGGCTATCTCGCCGCGATTGGCGACCAGAATTTTTTCAAACATGGGCTTTCAGTGAAAGCAAACAGGATTAACGAATGTTTCCGTCCCCGAAATCAGGCCGGCCGCACTTTGAACAACGGCTGGCCAAATTCCACCGGTTTGGCGTTTTCCACCAGGACCTGCGTGATGACGCCTTTGACTTCAGCTTTGATTTCATTCATCACTTTCATTGCTTCGATGATGCATACGACGGATTCAGGGTTAATTTCAGTGCCAATTTCAACGTAGCTTGCGGCTTCCGGGGATGGCGCGCGGTAAAAAGTGCCGATCATCGGTGATTTGACCTCTACTTCGCCGGTGGCTGGAACTGGCGGCACTGCTGCCAGTGTCGGCGCAACAGCAACCGGCGGCAAAACTGGAACTGCACCGGCGGCCATCACCGGTTCATCGTACTGAACAATCGGCGCACCACCATTCGAGCCGCGCTTTAGCTTGATTTTTGAATCCTGACGTTCCAGTTCAAACTCCGTTATGGAGTTTTTTTTCATCAGGTCAATTATTGCTTTGATGTCTTTTATATCCACGGCACGTTTTCGTTAAAGTTGACTCGAATTCCAATTATTTATACCAAATTACCAAAAAAGCAGCAGCCGAAGTTCGACTCTGCTTGAATCATTGTTAACTTGGATTAAATCCTAGCCATTTGAATGATTATCGTCAAGTTGCAAAATAGAAAAGTTTAAATCAAACAATAATCGATAAATTTACAATAAAAACACTGTTTTATCGCCGTTTCTTATCAACTTTAACGTCAACTACCGCTTCTAATGCCAAAACATATGATTTCGGACCAAAGCCGGTGATTTGCCCGCAACAGACCGGTGCAATCAGCGATTTGTGTCTGAACCTTTCTCTCGCATGAACGTTTGAAAGGTGGATCTCGATGGTCGGTATTCCTACCGCCGCAATGGCATCCCTTAGCGCAATGCTGGTATGGGTGTAAGCAGCGGCATTGATTACAATCACATCAAACTTCCCGATTGCCTGCTGAATCCATTCAACCAGTTCGCCTTCCAGATTGGATTGCCGGAACTCAATCCCCACCTTCAACTGTGCGGCCCGCTTACGTACTTTTGCCTCAATATCGTCCAATGTCACGCGGCCATAGACTTCAGGCTCACGCTGTCCCAACAGATTCAGATTCGGCCCGTTGAGAAAGAGAATTTTCATGTGCGACCGGCAGAATAATCGGTCTCCGGATGTTTGTCGATTTGATTTGCTGTCGTGGCGAGCAAACAGCCCAACAAGGTGAAAGCCGTCCAAGCCAGTGCCGGAACATAGAGGCTGAACTCGCCCAAACCTTGGATAAACCAGGCAATTACTCCCAGAAAAACGGCGAAGCTTGCCAGGTCGGCAGAACGCCAGACGCGCCGCCCGATCGTCAACAGGGCAAGCACAATCCAGGATCCATAGAACAATCCGCCGACAATGCCCGAATCCGAGAATTGTTCGAGGTAGTCATTGTGGGCCAGCCGGGCCATTTCGGCGGTGGGCGATTTGAGCCGTTCGTATGGCCGTTGAAAAGTGCCCGGCCCCGTTCCCAACAGTGGATGCTGGAATGTGGTTTCCACCGCTGCACGCCAGTAATCAAACCGCGCGCCGACACTGGTGGCGCCGGCGGCAAGGTAGCCATGAAAACGTATGGCAAAAATTCCGAGTCCAATCACCATTACCGCGATGAGAGCCGCCCATTTCAATCGGGCAGCCCACGGCAGGCGAAACAGGCACGCGCCGCCCATCGTCATCGCAATCAGCCAGCCCAACTTCGATCCGGTCCAAAAAAATGCCGCGCCGCCCAGAAAAATGGCCAGTGTGATTACCATTGCGCGAATGGTTGGTCGCAGCCGTTTTGAGCTCTTGAACGCCAAAACGAGCGACAACGGTAATAACAGCAGAATCAGGCCCGCCAGGGCGTTGGGATAAACCAACGTGCCCATGACACGCCCGCTGGCAAACTTGGCGAGAATGGCCGGATTTGGCACGTCCACGCCGTTGGTGGTGATGATGACCTGATTGTGTTTCATCTCCATAAACAGTTCCGGCGGAATGTTTGTCCAGCCGGTACGCCCGCCTTCCACCAGCATTTGCCGGCTTTGCGGAAATTCGAACAGCCGCTGGTTGATTCCTCGAACGAGGCAGAATGCAAACGCCATCAGCAAACCGATGAGCAGCCAATGCCAGGCGCGTCCGAAAACAATTGCGCCGATGAAATAACAGGCGAGGCACCCGGCAAAATGACAAAGCGTTGTTGTGGTGAGTCTGCCATCCACGGTTTGCGTGGCGGAAAGAAGCTGCCAGCCGAACCA
>JBEKSU010000024.1:0-22699 GCA_049516755.1 Verrucomicrobiota bacterium
AATGTCCCAGGTGCACCGGGTCAAACGAACCGCCAAATAATCCGATTTTCATGTTTGCTCAACAACACCGCCGCACACCGTTGAACCGCTGTTCGGTGGCAGCTACGTAAATCTGCTGAGCGGTCGCGGGATGACATTCGCAAACCGCCTGCGCCTGTTGCTGCACGCGTTCCATGTGCGATTCGCCGGACCATTCCTTCGCCAAGGCCAGGGCCAGCGCCGCCGTGCCGGCGATGTGCAACGGCCGGCCTTCGGCCACGGCATAATCCGGCAACCAGACCGGCTCGGTCTCGTGCAACACCGCTGGTTTGCGCCGCGACAGCAGCAAAAACCACTCGCGCAAGCTTAGCAAAGCAATCGCCGTGACAAGAGCCAGAAAAACTCCGGCGACGGTGGCGTCGAGCACGTTGTTGAACCGGAGCGTGCGATTCGCGCGCAACGCCTTCTGAGCAGCGTCAATGGCGGGCACATTGCCCACAGCGTTTGCGTTGTCGAGCGCATTTTGCAAGACAGGTGCTTTTTCACCCAACACTTGCGCCTGTGCCAGAAATCCGATGCGCGGGTCGGGATGGAAAATTTTCTCCACGCCGGCGGTGAAAGTCACCGCCACCAGCCAGATGAGCGGAACCAGCGTGATGATCGCCAGCCAAGGTGAACGTAGCGCAGCCGTCCCGGCTGCAAGTGGAACATTTGCTTCATGGGCGTCAGGCGGGACGCCTGCGCTACTTTTTTGCAACTGCATTTTTAAAATAATCGTTGTAGCCAGGCACAGTGCAATGGCGGCAAGCATCTGGTTGGCGATACCGAAGAGCGGCCAGAGCGAGTTGACGCCGCCCAGCGGGTCGCGCACGCCCTGAATCAAAAAATATCCCCATGCGCCGACCATCAGCGCGGCAGCGACCGGCGGGGCGAGGACATTTTTCGGATCGCCCAGCGGTTTCCAGGCGCGGCCCAGGATGCCTTGCAGCAGGTAACGGCCCACGCGCGTACCGGCATCCACCGTGGTCAGGATGAACAGCGCCTCGAACATGATGGCGAAGTGATACCAGAGGTCGAGCCAGCGTCCGCTGACGACCTTGGAAAAAATGTGCGCCATGCCGACGGCGAGTGTGGCCGCGCCGCCGGTGCGGCCGAACAGGTTTTTTTCACCCAGTTCATGGGCCAGCGAATCCATTTGACCGGTGGTCACGGGAAAGCCGTGGGCGGTGACCAGGGCCGCGGTCACGGCAGGGTCGCCCTTCACGTTCATGCTGAAATAGACGCCGGGGTCGAGCGTGCAGGCGGCGATGAGCGCCATAATGGCCACGAATGATTCACAGCACATGGCGCCGTAGCCGATGGACCGAGCATACCCTTCACGGGTGATGAGTTTTGGCGTGGTACCGCTGGCGATAAGCGCATGAAAGCCGGAAACCGCCCCGCAGGCAATGGTGATGAAGCAAAACGGAAAGACCTTGCCGGCGATGACCAGGCCGGAGCCGTCGGTGAATAGCGTAAGCGCGGGCAGCTGGAGCATGGGCAGCACGAGCAGGATGCCGAACGCCAGCGCGCAGATCGTGCCGAGCTTCATGAACGTGCTCAGATAATCGCGCGGCGCGAGCAGCAGCCACACCGGCAGGCTGCTGGAGATGACTCCATAACCAATGATGATCCAGGCGATGCTGATGTCCCGCAGGCCGAAGAACTGCGACCAGTGCGGATTTTGGTAAACCAGCTTGCCGCCCCACACCGCGAGCAGCAGCAGCGTAACGCCGAAGGCCGAGGCTTCCAGAATTTTTCCGACGCGCACAAAGCGCAGGTAACAGCCCATCAACAGCGCGATCGGAATGGTCGCACCCACGGTGAAAATGCCCCAGGGACTTTCCGCGAGCGCCTTGACCACCACGAGCGCGAGCACCGCGAGCAAAATCACCAGAATGGCCAGGATCGCCAGCACCGCGATGAATCCCGCCGGGGCATTCAATTCCTCCTTCACCATCTGGCCGAGCGATTTGCCGTCGCGCCGGATCGAGCAGAACAAAATGACGAAGTCCTGCACCGCACCGCCGAGCACGACCCCGATGAGAATCCACAACATTCCCGGCAGGTAACCAAATTGCGCCGCCAGCACTGGCCCGACCAACGGTCCCGGCCCGGCTATCGCCGCAAAATGATGGCCGAAGACGACCCATTTGTTCGTTTTTACGAAATCCCGGCCGTCGTCGTGGACCTCACAGGGCGTGGCGCGGCGGTCGTCGAGCGCCAGCAGTCGCGCGGCGATCCACTTCGAGTAAAACCGGTAGCCGATGGCGTAGGTGCAGACTGCCGCGATGAGAATATAGGCGGAATTGACCGGCTCGCCCCGGCGGAACGCCAGCGTGGCATAAGCACCCGCGCCGGCGAGGGCGAGCAGAAGCCAGAAAAGCGGAGCCAAAACCTTTTTCATGCCGATGGGTTGGTGGAATTTACGATTTACGATTTGCGATTTACGAGGTTAAAATTTGACTGCACGTCAATCGTGAATCGAAAATCATAAATCCGATGACCCGACATTGCCACAATTGCGGCGAGGAATGGACGCTGACCGGCCAGCCGGGGCGCGGCGAGACCTGCATGAAATGCCGGGCCGACCTGCGCGTCTGCCTGAATTGCGCGCACTACGACCCGCGCGCGGCCCAGCAATGCCGCGAGCGGCGGGCCGAGCCGGTGCAGGAAAAGCACACGGGCAATTTCTGCGAGTATTTCGAATTTATCCGCCAGACCTGGACGCCGAAGGCCGGGAGCAACCAGCGCGAAGCCGCCGCGCGCGAGCGATTGAAAAAATTGTTTGGCGACTGACAGGCAATGCGGGTTAGCATCGCCCCATGAAAGTCAGCGGGTTCACCTTTTTGCGCAACGGGCAGATGCTCGGTTACCCGTTTGTGGAATCCATCCGCTCGGTTTTACCGCTGGTGGATGAATTTGTCATCGCGCTCGGTCCCTGCGAGGACGATACGGAAAAAGCGCTGCGCGAAATCGGCGACCCCAAAATCCGCATCATTCCGACGCAATGGAACGAGCGGATGCGAAGCGATTACAGCATCAAAGGTTTCGTTTACGGCCAGCAAAAATCCATCGCCCTGTTCAATTGCACCGGCGACTGGGCGTTTTATCTCGAAGGCGACGAGGTCGTCCATGAAAACGACCTGCCGAAAATCCGCGCGGCGATGGAGAAACATCTGGACGACCCGCGCGTCGAGGCGCTCGCGTTCGACTACCTGCATTTTTACGGCAACGCGAACACCTACGTCTGGTCGCCGCGCTGGTATCGTTCCGAGGTGCGCATCCTCCGCAACACGATTCCGGCCTGGGGGCCGGAAGGATTGTTTTTCATCGTGCTGGAGAAACACAAAAAGGGCCGTTACCCGCGCGCAACGCACACGGGTGCAACGATATTTCATTACGGCTGGGTGCGCAGCGAAGCGCAGATGCATTTGAAAGCTTCCGCCGTTCATAAATACTGGGATGACAAGCCGGCAGCAAAGGCGGATTACACAAAAATTGATCCGGCCACGTTGAAGCTTTTTCCCAGCGCGCATCCGAAAGTTGTGCAAGGCTGGTTGCCAAAAGCGGAAGGAATTTTTCAAGCTGATCCGAATTATCAGTTGAGTTCGCGCGAAAAAAAACACCGTCTCATGCTGAAGTTGGAAAAGTGGTTCGGCTTCCGATTCAACAAGAAGCATTACCGGCTTGTTCGCTGAAAGCCCGGGTGCATGCCTCGATGACCGCGCTGGTCTCGATGCTGGAAACGTGCCGGCCATTCGTTGGGATGACCGCCCAATCCGGATGCTGATAAGGATAAGGACTGCCCGGGGCGATGGAATCCCGGGTCATCACCACCCGCCGGCCCATGGCCACCGCCAGATGCAAGGCACCGGTATCCCCGCCAAGGATAAGGGAAGAAAGTTTCATCAGCCCCCCGGTAACGAGCAGCGGCACTCCGGCGGAAACCGGGAAACCGGCCTGGTGGACTGGTTCCAGCGCAGCCTGTTCCACGGGACTGCCACCAAACAAAATTTGCAGTCCACGTTGCCGCCAGTGCCGCGCAATAGCGAGTTGCCGGTCAAGCGGCCAGTTTTTATTGGGGGTACTGGTAAATGGCTGGAAAAAGAGCGTGGGCCGACCGGTATCCAGATTGTGCGCGGCAAAATACTGTCGCGCCGCATTTAAAGCATCGTCCGGCAGAACAAATTCGTTGAGGATTGTTCCCGGACGAAGGCCGCATTGCTCGAGCAACGAGAGATACCGATCAACGTGATGAATGCGGTCGTTGCGTGTCACGCCGCGCGTGTAAGCCCAGCGCCGTCCCGGGCCATACACGCTGCCCCAGCGTTGCGGCGCGCCGCTCAACCAAGCCAGCCACGCCGTCTCGCCGTAGCCTTGAAAATCCACAACCAATGAAAACTTTCCATGGCGCAACTGGCGAAACAGGGAAAACGCCTCCGACAAAATGGCCTTGGGATTTCCACTCTGAAAGCGTGCGCGATCCAGCACGATGGTTTCGTCCACCTCCCGGAAACCCTCCAACAGCGATGCATTTTCCCGGGATGTGAGAAAGGTGATTTTCGCGCGGGGAAAGTTTTCCCGGACCAGGTGAACGGCGGGCAGCAGAAACAGAACGTCGCCGATGGATTTAAGGCGAATTAGCAGAATGTTTTCGTTTTGACTCAGGTTGCCCATGACAAGCAGGAGGACAGATTTGAAAAGTCTCAGGATAGCTGATGAAGGCCATGTTCGCAGCGGATTTTTCCTGTGCGAATAGTTTCCGCCAGTTGCACCCGCTTAGTTGGGAGATTCTCGCGCGGCAGAATCGGATGATTGAGGTGGTAAACGATGGCGTGGGCATAAACAAACTTGCGGAGCCGGCCGAGATTGTAAACCCGCGTGCCCAAGTCGGAATCGGGACCGATGCCACGCCCTTTGCAGTCTTCATCGAAACCATTCACTGCCACCACATCCTCCCGCCAATAGGCCATGTTGCATCCGATGATGCCGCGCTGTTTTTTGTTGCGGAAAATGACCGGCTGCGGCAAACGAATTCCCTTGGCCAAGCCCGTGATGCGGCCCGCAAGCATCCATCGCCAGACGGGGGTGACCCCCGGCTCGAAGCACGGCACAAATCGCTCCTCCACATAACAGCGCCGCCCCTGCACCCAATACCCGCGTTCCGCAAGCTGCTCATGGTCGGCCAAAAATTTTCGATGGGGAACGCAATCGCCGTCCAAAAAAACAAGATATTCGCCAACGGCAGCGGCAACCGCCTTGTTGAGCAGGACAATTTTGCGAAAGCCATCGTGAACGTGCCAGAGATGGTGGACGGGGACTTGCGCCTCACCGCGCCAACGGTCAATGATGGCGCGCGTTTCATCGCCGGAGCCGTCGTCAGCGATGAAAATTTCATCTGGTTGCCGCTCCTGACGGTCAATGCCGCGCAACACTTTGGCCAGCGACGCCGGTTGCTCGTAGGTGCTGACGATCAAAGAAAGTTTCATTCTGTTGACTTCTTGCGCCATTGGGCTTCACGGATTTTGGCGTAACGGACTGTAGTCGCAAAGGCGTTATGCCAGGCAATGTAATATCCCTGCCAACCGTCTAAAAATCCAAAACGAAAGAAATAAGCCCGTAAAAAGCGCCAGAACGGACGGATGGCTAGGTTAGATATTCCCGCTTTTTGTCCCGCCGCCAGGTGCTGGTGCATAAATTCGTCGCTGAAGGGAATGATCTTCTGCAAGTGCGCGTTGATGGATTCCCGGCTGTAGTGATACAAGTCGGCATGGAGTTTTCCGATCGCACCTTGCACGCGTAATTTGTCATGCGGATCAACGCCGCCCCATTCCGCCCGCCCCCTGCGCCAAAGCCGTGTGGAGCGATCCGGATACCAATCCCCATGCCGAATCCAACGTCCGCAATACCAGCAGAGGCGGGGAAAATTGAACGCGGCGAACGGCTGTAGTTTTTTGGGTTCGGAAAATAATTTTTGAATCTCATCGCGCAATTCTGGAGAAACGGCTTCATCGGCATCCAATCCCAAAATCCATTCGGAATTCGCCTTTTTCGCGGCCGAATTTTTTTGAGCGATGTGACCTTTCCACGACTCGCGAAAAACTTTTGCTCCGAATGATTCCGCGATCCTGTCGGTCCCATCGCTGACGTCGGCGTTGAGCAGGACAATAATCTCGCCCGCCCAGTCGGCGACGCTTTCGAGCGCGCGACGGATGCGGTGCGCTTCGTTGCCGGCAATCATACACACGGAAAGCGGCAGGCGTTGCTGGGTAATCATGGTTCAGTATGCAGTCGGGCGCCATCGCCTCGTCCGGCAATAGGACCGCGCGCATTGTATCGCAGCCGTTGCGGTGCCCGCAAAAGAATAATGTCGTGCCATCGGTCAGTTGTGCTCATTTGCCGTGTGACTCCGAGTCATCAGGGTATCTCCTCCAGATAGGAAACGCGGAATAATTCACATTCCACCCGGTCATCACTGCCGTACAGGTTAAGCAGCGGCTTGTTCCCGTAAAAGGATGCCCACTGCGAAAAGGTGCTGCTGGGACCAAAGATGTAGTCACATCTGGCCAAGGCGCAAAGATCCGCCAGCGGGGAACCGACGCCAATTCCGACTGACAGGCCGGGGAACTCTCCTGCGTGCTGGGGTTCGTCGCTGCAAACAAAGAAGGACACTTTTTTGCCGGGAAACTGCTCGGCCAATCCGTGCATCCAGGCTGCGTATTGCGCCACCGGAAAGAAACATCTCCCCTGTTTCCATGTGCGATAGTCGCCATGGCGGATATGAACGCCGACGACCATTTCTGCGTTCTTTCGCAACCGGTCCACCGCTTCGCGGCTCGCACTTTCGTAAATCCCGATGGGCCGGAAATAGTCCCTGATTTTCTCCGCGTGCCGTTTTACGGAGTCGGGCGCGCGAATCGCCCAGGCATGCACAAAAACGATTTTGGCGTCGGCCATCCGGGATTGCACCTCTGCGGTGTCCAGTAAAATGGTCTGGTTGGGAATCTCCCGGAGCGTGAACACGCTCTTACCCAGGATCGGAAAACGGTCGTTCCAATCGCTGGCGCGGCGGGTGAGCTGGTAGAAAATCCGCGTCTTGCGGATAACCGGCGCGGCGCCAGGGATCAGATCAAACAGGCTCCGGCGTCGGGCAATCGGATACCGGCAGTAAATGTCCCGGCGCGTGTTTTCAAAGAGATGGGCGTAGGAATGAAAGGCGACATTGACGACGCGGTAGCCGTGTTCGGCGGCGAAGCCAATGATGTTGGCAAACAACACCAGCCGGTTTGCCAGCCGGCCGGTTCGGAAGCCAACGACAAGGATTTTGTTATCAGCTGACCGCATGGATTTCGGGAATTGACGGATTGTTTCGGGCAAATCTTCCCGGTTGGCCGGGCATCTGGCAAGCTTTCATCAAAATCAGCCAGGCCGCCCGCAAAGGAACTCACGTGCTGTCCCGCCGACAGACCGTTCGCCGGTTCTGCGTCGGTGGACAAATGCCGTTTTTTTCAAACCAGTTTGATCCAGGGGGAAAACTTCTCCGGATGCTCCCAAAGGTAGCGCGGAAAGGAGGCGTCCAGCGGGACGAATTCATACCGTTTATCTCCGTCAAAAAGTGATCTGCCCTCGTTGATCGCCTGCCGAATGTGCTGCGCATCGGCAAACTGCGGCAGATTCCATTCTTGATGTGCATACGCCGCCAACTTCTCCTGGACCCGCTGGACATCACCCATCCATGAAAAATGCCAGCCGCCATTTTCCACAATTTTGAAGCCACTGTGGCGTATCTCTTCGGCACAGGAAAAATCCCGGAAATACAGCATCCGCGTGCCATGGCCGAAAGGCGGTTGCATCGTCCGGCAATTCATGAAATACTTGTACTGAGATTGCCGGAATTTCAGGATGAACGGATGGTTGTATCGCAACCTGCGCCGGAATCCTCTCCGATGAAAAACGCCTTTTACCAGCCGTGAATTCAACGCCGCGTGGGCGAGGTTTGAAAAAAAATCATCCCGGAACCGCATTTCCCGGCTGACCTTTGTAACGGTGGTGGCGCGGGGAATCTCGTCAAGGTCGGAGACCAGCACAAAATCCTGCGGCCGGCAGTTGACCAGCCCGCGTACAATGCAGTTCCGTTGATAATTCTCCAACACCCACGGGTCTTTCGCATCGGGCAGGTCATCAACGATGATGTGAATGATCTTGTCGTGAAACTCGCCGAAGCGGGAGCGGTTTTCCTGATAATACAGTGGTTTGGATTTGTTGGAATGGGTTTTGGTCGCCTCCACCAGCACAACCTTGTCAACCACATCCGCCAGCTCGTGCAGCCGCAATTCGAGTAGTTCCAGTTCGTTGAAAAAAGTGAAACAATCGTAAATCATCGGGCCCTCGGCACCGAAACTAAAGAAGCCTGCAGTGCCGCGGCAAGTGAAAACAAAACTTTCACTTTGCGCGGCGTCTGACAAAAATGAACGGCATGACCGATTTTCTGAAAAAACTCTGGGGCTTCGTCCGGCCTTATCGCGGGCGGTTTTTTCTCGGCCTGCTCTGCGGCATTCTGTACGCCTTGACCAATGGCGCGCTGCTGGGTGCCGCCAAGGTGGTGATGGACCTGATTTTCACCGGCTCGACTAATTTCCACGAACAGCTCGCCAAACATCTGGCGAAGACGCCGCACTGGATTCATCCCTTCACGGACCGGCTGGTCTCGGCGGCGCCGGAATTGCCCGCCCCCACCTCGCAACTGGGCTGGGTGCTGGTGGCGGGCGCCATTCCCGCCATCGTGCTGCTCCGCAACATACTGTCCTACTTGAGTGTTTATCTGACGAACTGGTCGGCCATGCACGCCATCGCCGATATCCGCACAAAACTGTTCAGCCACCTGCAAAATCTTTCGCTCGGATTTTTCAACCGCGCCAGCACCGGGGATTTGATCGCGCGCATCACCAACGACACACAAGTGCTTTACAGCATCGTCGGCAGTTCGTTTGCCTCCGCCGTCAAAGACCCGGTAACCATCCTTTGCACGCTCGTCGTCCTGCTGATCCTCCAGCCCACGTTGACGCTGGTGTCCATCGTGGTTTTCCCCGTGTGCATCGTGCCGATCATTATTTATGGACGCAAGGTCCGCAAATCCGCGCGCGCGGTGCAGAAATTCAACGCCGAACTTACGAACCTGATGCACGAATCCTTCACCGGCAACCGGGTCATCAAAGCCTACAACCTTGAAGAAACCGTCAGCGCCGAATTCCGCGCCATCACCAAAAAATACGTCGGCCAGTTGATGCGGGTCATTCGCGCCAACGAAATCCCCAGCCAGCTCATGGAATTTTTTGGCGCCGCCGGCATCGCTCTGGTTTTCTTTTATGTGCAGAACCTGCCGGCCGACCAGCGGCCCAAGGCGTCGGATTTCTTCATGTTTATCCTCGCCATCGTGATGATTTACCCGCCCATCAAGTCGCTCACGCGGCTGCACAACCAGCTGCATCAGGCCCGCGCCGCCAGCGAACGCGTCTTTGAGCTGCTCGCCCTGAAAAATACCGTGCCGGAACCCGCGCAGCCGAAAATGCTCCACGCCAGCCATGCCGATATCCAGTTTGAAAATGTGGATTTCTCCTACGGCGAGAAGACCATCCTGCACAACATCAATCTCACCGTCAAGGCCGGCCAGCTCGTCGCGCTCGTCGGCGCCAGCGGCTCCGGCAAAACCACGCTGGCCAATCTGCTCCTGCGTTTTTACGACCCCGTGCGCGGCAAGATCAAAATCGGCGGCGTGGATTTGCGCGACGTTTCCACGCGCGACCTGCGGAATCAAATCGCCGTCGTCGCGCAGGAGAACATTTTGTTCAACGACACCGTCCGCCGGAACATTGAGCTGGGCCGCCTCGGTGCGACGAACGAGGAAATCTTTGCCGCCGCCAGGCACGCCCACGCCTATGATTTTATCACGCAAAAATCCGAAGGCTTCGATGCCGTCATCGGCGAAAAGGGCGTCTCGCTTTCCGGCGGCCAGCGCCAGCGCCTCGCCATCGCCCGTGCCGTTTTGAAGGACGCGCCGATTCTGGTTTTGGATGAAGCCACCAGCGCACTCGACACCGAATCCGAACGCGCCGTGCAGGCCGCGCTCGACGAACTGATGCAGGGCCGTACGACCATTTGCATTGCGCACCGGCTCTCGACCATTCTCCACGCTGATGTCATTGTCGTCCTGGACCAGGGCCGCATCATTGAGACCGGCGCGCACGCGGAGTTGATCCAGCGCGGCGGTATTTATCAAAAGCTGTACGAACTGCAATTTGCGTCGTGAATGCGCGGCCCGAAAAAATTCTTGCCCTCCAGTTCAAATACTTCGGCGACGCAGTGCTGATGACCCCGGCGTTGCGGGCGATTCGCGACCGATTTCCGGACGGAGAATTGCATCTGCTGGTGCCGGAGGAAACCGCGCCGCTGTTCCAGCATCTGCCGTGGCTCGACCGTGTCTGGCCGATGCCGCGCCGGCGCGGAAGCGCGAGCCTGGGCCAAACCTGGCCGGTGGTCCGCGCGCTGCGCCGCGAAGGCTTCGACCGTTCGGTGGATTTCGCCAGCAATGATCGCGGCGCCATCCTGAGTTTTCTGATCGGCGCGCGCCGGCGGCTCGGCTGGGCGCAGCGCGGCGGATTTTTTGGCCGCCGGTTTTGCTACCACCAGCGCGTCGTGCTGGAAAACAAACCGGGGCACGAATCGGCCCGGATGATGAGTCTGCTTACTTGGTGGGACATCGCATCCGGCCCGCTCGAAACTGAAATTCAAAGCGACCCGGCGCTGGACGTTGCGGCACAAAAAATCCTGCCGGAGCGAAAAATCATCTGCCATCTTGCATCCAGCCAGCCGAAAAAGGAATGGCCGTTGACGCACTGGGCGGCGCTTTATCAATTGGCCGCCGCTGCCGGTCTCAAATTAATTTTCGCCACAGGCACTGGCGCTCGCGAGGAATCGTTGCTGGGCCATTTCAAGCAGCTGGCCCCGGATGCACCGGTGTTGCAGCCGATTCCCGACCTGGCCTTGTACATTGCCGTTCTCAAGCGCGCCGCGGGGTTTGTCTCGGGCGACACCGGCCCCCTGCATTTTGCCGCCGGGCTTGGTGTGCCGACGATTTCACTGTTTGGCCCGAGTCCCCCCGTGCGGTGGGCGCCCGTCGGCGAACAGCATCAGATTCTGACGGGAAGTTTGTGCTCCTGTGGCAATGTAAGTATTTGCCAGAGTGCGAATCATTGCCTCGCAGCCATCATGCCCGATCAGGTTTTCACCTGTCTGCAAAATCTTTTGACGTCGGCGTGAAAACTTTCAATTGCAGCAGCGCTTCATAAATACCACCGCTTCCATGGTTATGTTGCAATGGTTACTGACCGCTACTGCAACAAACTATGAAATATTTGGATTGTTTATCGCTGCACAACCGGATTATTTTCAGCACGACATGGACGATAAAATTCCCTATCTCGACCTCGTGGCGCAATTGCGTCCGCTCCGCAAGGAACTGGACGCCGCCATTGCGCGGACGATTGACAATTGCTCCTTTTGCCTCGGCCCCGACGTGGCGCAGTTTGAAAAGAATTTCGCCAGATTCATCGGCACGGAACATTGCGCCGGGTTCAACAGCGGCACCTCGGCGTTGCACGTGGCGATGCTGCTGCTCGGCGTCGGCCCCGGCGATGAGGTCGTCACCACGCCCTTCTCGTTCGTCGCCACGAGCTGGGCGATTTCCTACGTCGGCGCCAAACCGGTTTTTGTGGACATTGACGATGCCACCTTCAATCTCGACCCGAAGCTGCTGGAACGCGCCATCACACCCCGCACCAAGGCCGTCATGCCCGTGCATCTCTACGGCCATCCGTTTGACATCGATCCGATTCTGGCCATCTGCAAAAAACACAAATTGCCGCTGGTCGAGGACACGGCCCAGTCGCACGGCGCCAAATACAAGGGCAAAACCGTCGGCACCTTCGGCGAAATTTCCTGTTTCAGTTTTTATCCCGGCAAAAACCTCGGCGCCTGCGGCGAGGGCGGCGCGCTGTTGACCAACAATCCGGCTTTTGACAAACGCGCCCGGGCCCTGCGCGAACACGGCTCCACCGTGCGTTATTATCACGACGAAATCGGATATAATTACCGGATGGAAGGCATCCAGGGGGCGGTGCTGGGTGTGAAGTTGAAACATCTGGCCAAATGGACGGCGGAACGCCGCCGGGTGGCGCATCGCTACCACGAATTGCTGGCGGACACGCCGCTGCAACTGCCGCGCGAAGCCGCTTGGGCCGAAAGCGCGTATCATCTTTATGTGGTGCGCCATCCGCGCCGCGACGATTTGAGGAAACATCTCGAAGCCAATGGTGTCGGCTGCGCGCTGCATTACCCGCTGCCGCTGCACCTGCAAAAGTGCTATGCCAGTCTCGGCCACAAGCCCGGCGATTTTCCCGTCGCCGAAAAAGCCGCGCGCGAATGTCTCAGCCTGCCGATTTTCCCGGAATTGACCGACCCGCAAATCCAGCGCGTGGCCGCCGTCATCAAGGATTTTTTCAGGAAATGAAAAAGTGTGGTTACTGTGGTCGGGACAACGTAGACGAGGCAGCGAACTGCCTAGAGTGTGGCACCGAGTTTGAGAATCTAAACACGCCACCAATAGTTAAGTTAACCACTGCCGGATTTTGGATACGTGCGCTGGCCAGAATCATTGACACTTTTTCCAAACTGCTTCTTGGATTCTCAGCGGGAATTCTGGTCCTTATTCCGATAGCAATCTTAAATGCAACTGGACATTTGCCATCCGGATGGCAACACCGTATTCGCGAATTAAGTCTCATCAGCATTGGTTTCAGTTTTCTGGGCAACTTTTTGTATCACTTCTTTTGTGAAGGAATCCACGGGGCGACGCTAGGAAAACTTTGTTGTGGCATTCGTGTCGTGAGCGAAGACGGTAAGCCTAGCAATCTCAAGGGTGCTTTGATTCGAACCCTGGGCTTTTATGTAGATGGCCTATTCTTTGGTTTAGTCGGTTATGATTCGATGCGAAAATCTCCACTTAACCAGCGGTACGGCGACGTGTGGGGAAAGACTGCAGTTTTTAAAAACAGCGAGATAGCACCTGAGTTACAACGAACGCCAATGCACTTTATTTTAGGCTTCTTTTTGGGCGCAGGGGGTTTGGTGATAATGCTAGTAATCGGATTGGTTTGCAAAGTGTTGTAACAAGACCATTCAATCGGAAACTAAACAAAGCCGCCGGGATCCGACGCTTCACCGGCAAAGGCTGGGGTGAGCCTTTTCAAAACTTTGTGTCTTGGTGTCTTGGTGGTGAAAAGTTAAACTGTCTCCATGTCGCACGCGGATTTTGTTCACCTGCATCTGCACACCGAGTATTCCCTGCTCGATGGCGCCTGCCGTCTGGACCGGCTGGTGGACAAGGCGCATGAACTGAAATTCCCCGCGCTCGCCATCACCGACCACGGCGTGATGCATGGCGTCATTGATTTCTA
The DNA here is from genome assembly GCA_049516755.1 of Verrucomicrobiota bacterium. Taxonomy (GTDB): domain Bacteria; phylum Verrucomicrobiota; class Verrucomicrobiia; order Limisphaerales; family UBA11358; genus UBA11358. The sequence continues at coordinate 13,533 of JBEKSU010000024.1, forward strand.
CAAGGCGGCGCGCGAAAAGGGCATCAAACCCATCATCGGCTGCGAGGTTTATGTCGCGCCGGGAAGCCGGCTGGAGAAAAAAACGAGCAGCGGCGGGCGCGACGCGTATCATCATCTCGGGCTGCTGGCGAAGGACGCGACCGGCTATAAAAATCTCATCAAGCTCACTACCGCCGCGCATCTGGAGGGCTATTATTACAAGCCGCGCATCGACAAGGAACTGCTCGCGGCGCACAAGGAAGGCCTGATTGCCATGTCCGGCTGTCTCGCGAGCGAAATCCCGGATTGGATACTCAAGGACCAGTTGGACAAGGCGCGTGACGCGGTGGATTGGTTCAAGCAGACGCTGGGCCCGGACAATTTTTACCTCGAACTGCAAAACCATGGCATTGCGGAGCAGGCGAAGGTCAACAAGCACCTCATCGCGTGGGCAAAGGAATTCGGCCTGAAGCTCGTCGCGACGAACGACGTTCATTACATCGAGAAAAGTCATTCGCACGCGCACGATTGCCTGATTTGCATCGGCACCCAGACGCAGCTCGCCGACACCAAACGGATGCGTTACCAGCCGGAGCAGTTTTACCTGCGCACGGCAGAGGAAATGAAGGCGCGCTTTGCCGACACACCCGAGGCGGTCAAGAACACGCTCGAAGTGGCCGGGAAGTGCAACCTGGAGATTGATTTCAGCAAATCGCATTTCCCGGTTTTTGCGCCGCCGGAACATTTCACGCGCGAAGGTTATCTGCGCAAACTGATCGCGGAAGGATTGTTCCGCCGCTACACGATTCACACCAAGGCTGAAGGCAAGGAATTTGTAATTGAGGGAATTGACGATCCGACGCGGTTGCCGACGTATCAATCTTCCGTAGGAGACGACGTGAGGAGTCTCAATTCAAAACCGAAAGCAAAGTCAGAGCCTCCTCACGTCGGCTCCTACAAAGCTAACGACTCCGAAGTTGCCGCCGCCATTAAGGCCGTGATGGACCGATTAAAGTTGGAACTCACGGTCATCGAAAAGACCGGGTTCACCAGCTACTTTCTCATTGTCGGCGATTTCATCCGCTACGGTCACGAGCACGGCATCGCGTGTGTGGCGCGCGGTTCGGCCGCCGGTTCCCTCGTCACCTACCTGCTGGAGATTTCCAACGTGGACCCGATCCGCTACGGCCTCCTGTTTGAGCGGTTCCTCAATCCCGAGCGGGTCAACCCGCCCGATATTGACATTGATTTTGCCGATGACCGGCGCGCCGATGTCATTGAGTATGTCCGCGAGAAATACGGCCGCGATTCCGTCGCCCAAATCATCACCTTCGGCACGATGGGCGCGAAATCCGTCGTGCGCGACGTGGGGCGCGTGATGGGTTTGAGCTATGGCGAGTGCGACCGGCTGGCGAAAATGATTCCGTTCGAACTGAAAATGACGCTGGAAAAGGCGCTCAAGCAATCGCCGGAATTCAAGGAGGCATACGCTACCGAAGAGGTCACGCGCGAGCTGGTTGACACCGCGCTCATTCTGGAAGACATCACCCGCAACGCCTCCGTCCACGCCGCCGGCGTCGTCATCGGCGACCAGCCGCTCGTGAATTTGCTGCCGCTCAAGCAGGACGATAGCGGCACGCTCGTCACGCAATACGCGATGAACCCCGTCGGCGAACTTGGTTTGCTGAAGATGGATTTTCTCGGCCTGAAGACGCTCACCGTCATCCGCAACACGTGCGAAATGGTCAAACGCACGCACGGCATCGAAGTGCCGATCGACCATCTGCCACTCGACGACCAAAAGACCTATGATCTGCTCAATCGCGCGGAAACGCTCGGCGTGTTCCAGCTGGAATCCGGCGGGATGCGCGATCTGTGCCGCAAATTTCAAATCAGTTCCGTCGAACACATCACCGCGCTGGTGGCGCTTTACCGCCCCGGCCCGATGGAGCTGATTCCGGAATTCATCAAACGCCGCCACGGCGAGGTGAAAATTGAATACGAGCATCCGTTGCTCGAACCGATTGCGCGCGAGACCTACGGGATTTTGATTTACCAGGAACAGGTGATGCAGGCCGCGCAGGTGCTGGCCGGTTTCACGCTCGGCAGCGCGGATTTGCTCCGTCGCGCCATGGGCAAAAAAAAGCTGGAGGAAATGGCCAAGCAACGCGCCATTTTCGTCAAGGGCTGCAAGGAGAAAAATCACATCCCCGAAAAAAAAGCGAACGAGATCTTCGATTTGCTCGAAAAATTCGCCGGCTACGGGTTCAACAAATCGCACGCCGCCGCCTACGCCATCGTCGCGTATCAAACCGCGTACCTGAAGGCCAATTATCCGGTCGAGTTTTTCTGCGCGATGATGACGAACGACATGTCGGACACCGCCAAGCTGAGCCAGTACATCAACGAAGCGAGGGAATTTGGCATCGAGGTTTTGCAGCCGGACGTGAATGAAAGCCAGGTTTATTTTGCTCCGGCGGAACGTAGCGCAGGCGTCCCGCCTGCGGGTTCGGATGCAGCCGGGACGGCTGCGCTACGTCTAGGCATCCGCTTCGGCCTAGCCGCGATCAAGGGCGTGGGCGAAGTCGCGGTGGAAACCATTCTCAAGGCGCGGAACGAACGCGGAAAGTTCACTTCGCTTTCGGATCTGTGCGAGCGCGTGGACGGTCGGACGGTGAACCGGAAAATTCTTGAAGCGCTCATCAAATCCGGCGCGTGTGACACCTTCGGCCAGACGCGCGCCACGCTTTGCGCCCAAATCGAACGCACATTGGGCCGCGCCGCCAGCATCGCCGCCGATCGCCAGCGCGGGCAAAGCTCGCTTTTCGGCGCGCTGGAGGAAAAAGCGCCGCCGATGCCGGACTCCATCAGCAACCTGCCCGAATGGCCGCAGCACGAGCTGCTCGCGCACGAAAAAGAGCTGCTGGGATTTTACGTCACCGGGCATCCGTTGACGCCCTTTGCGCCGATTCTGGAAAAATACGCGCTGGCGAACACGGCGAAGCTTGCGGAGCTGCCAAATCGCAGCCTCACGCGCATCGGCGGATTGATCGCGGCGGTGCAAAATGGCGTGTCGAAGAAGAGCGGCAAGCCTTACTCGATGGTCACGCTCGAAGACCTCGAAGGCTCGGTGCAGATTCTTTGCATGAACGAGAACTACGACAAATATCGCGAGTTGCTCACGCCCAACAAGGCCATTCTCGTCATCGGCGAAGTGAACACCGGCGACGACCGTCCGAAAATTTTTCCGCAGGAGATCATGCCGCTGGAAGACGCCCCGAAAAAATTCACCCGGCAGGTCCATCTGCGGCTGCACACCGCCCATTTGAAACCGGAGCAACTGGATTCCGTGCGCGAACTGGTCGCGGCGCATCCGGGCAAATGCCCGTTGCTGCTCTGTTTCATGCGTCCGGGCGGCGAAGTCATCTTCATGGACACGAACGAACGATTCAGCGTCACGCCGTCGCAAAAATTGCAGCAGGAAGCCGACGCGCGGTTCGGCGAGGAGACTTATTACGCCAAGGTGGACACGAGCCTGCCCGAACGCCCGCCCCGGCGCTGGGAACGCAAGGCGGTATCCGGCAACGGCGAGGAATAAGAATCTTCACCGGCCTCGAACCGGCATCAGGCCGAAGTGCAAAACCAGCCAGACGGGCACGGCAAACACGATGATGGCGATCAGGCGGTCCGGCGTCCAATCCATGCCCGGGTAATGGGACTGGATGGGGAAGATCGTAATCATGAAATAATTGGCGAATCGCGTGTGGCCGAGGAAACGTCCATATCGGGGAAACCGTTTGCGGAACCCGCTCACCAGCGCACCCGTGCCGAGGATCACCACCAGAACGGTTACCAGCAGATTGATCGGCTGCATGGAGCCGATTTCATGACGCGGCCACCAGCAGGGATAAAGCCATTGGGCGGCCGCCCAAAGACAGCTGAAACCCGTCTGGATCGCCGTCCGAAAGCTGGCTTTGGCCGACGTCACCTCATTCAGGAGCAGCGCGAAATAGAGCGGCACAATGCCCCAAATCAACGGCCCGTGTTCGAACGGCGTCGCGATCAATTCGACAAACGTTGCCCAATAATGGCTCATGTTGCGCGGGCCATTCTCATCCAACCCTGGCCGGTCGCGCAAACACTTCTGTTCTGAGCGCCCGGCCGGAATGCAATTGCGACAAGAAAAACATTGTATTTTTGGACGGCCCTGACGAAGAATAACTCAATGTCTGGCATCCTTCTGTCCCGGCTCATTGAGTTCGCCATTCAAACGGCGATCCTTCTCGGACTGCTTTGGGGCATGATCAAGATTCAAAAGCTCGACCAAAGATTCACCTACAAATTTTGGTGGTTGCTGGGGGCGGCGGCGCTCACGACCGGCCTGGACCAGATTCTGGAAGCGACCCTTGGCCATTTCATCGGGATTTACTTTGCTTCATACATTTCCACTCCAATCGTGAGTGCCGTGCTGTTGTTGTCCCTTAAAAAAATCACCCAGGCGCCTTATGTTGACGTCCTTTTTACCGCCCTGATTTCCTACGCACTCCTGTTCGGCATAAACCTCTTCATCCTGGGATCGCTTATGGACGACTTGCGGCCGTCGGCCAGAAACCCCGATGAATTTGAAGCGGCCGCACAGCAGCAGGAGATAAAAAAAGAATACCAAACCGCCATTAAAACAAATCTGCCGCCGCCAAAGGCAAGTCCGCCCGCCTCCAACGCGCCGGCCAAGCCAATCAAACCGGCGGAACAGGCCGCCCCCAAATCCAACCCGCCCACTCCCAGCGCGCCCACCAACTCAACCAAGCCAGTCAAAGCAGCCGCCACCATGACCAACCTGCCCGCACCCGGCACGGCCACCAACCCGGCAAAACCGCCGGTGGCGGCTGTCCTGGAAACCAATCCGCCGGCGCCAGGCGTGCCCACCAACACAACGCCACCGATCCCGGTGAAACCGCTTGAAGTGCTGATCAGGCATTTTTTCGTGAAAGGAGTCACTGAAAACGGCGCCAAATCGTCGGTGACCATCCAATGCGGAACGAAGATTTATACCATCTTTCTCGGCGAAACGGCTTTGACCCAAACGCCCGACGGGCCCATCCCGGTGCGCTTTAAAAATTTAGCCGCGGATTGGGTGGATCTGGAAATCAACGGCGAACCGGCCAAACTTCCCATCCATTGACCGTCCCGTTGTGCTCAACGCCAGCGCAACAACCGCAACGCGTTGCCAATCACAATCAAGTCCGACACGCCCATGGCCGCCGCGCACAAAATGGGGCTGATAAACCCCAGCGCGGCCAGTGGCACTCCCAGCGCGTTGTAAAAAAACGCCCAGAACAAATTTTGTTTGATCGTCTGCAACGTCGCCCACGCCAGACCGAGCGCCTCCGGCACGGCCTCAACCTCGGATTTCAACAAAATGATGTCCGCCGCCTCGCGCGCCAGGTCGCTGGCCCGGCTCACGGCAATGCCCAGGTCGGCCTGCTCCAATGCCGGCGCATCGTTGATGCCATCGCCGACGAATGCCACGCGTTCGCCCTGCGCCTGAAGTTTCTTCACGAAGTCCGCCTTTTGCTCCGGCCGCACTTCGGCAAACACATTCTTGTCTTCAATGCCGGCTTCCCGCGCGATGCTGGCTGCCGTCAGCGCGTTGTCACCCGTCAACAAAAACGTTTTCAAATTCTGCCGGCGCAGTTTGTCAACTACGCCGCGCGCCCCCGGTTTGACGGTGTCTTTGATGGCGAACAAACCAGCGAGTGACTGGTCCACAGCCAGACCGACAATCGTCGCGCCCTGCCCGGACCATTCCGCGATGAACTTTTCGCCCGACGCCAGATCCACACCTGATTCCTTGAGCCAGCGCAACGAGCCGAGCCGGGCAGTTGAGAGTTGACCGTTGAGGATTGAGGGTTGGATTTTTGCCTCCACGCCCGCGCCACGAATTTCCTTCCAATCCTTCAATTCGATTTTTTTCGCCGACAATTTCGCGATCGCCTGGCTGATGGGGTGGGTCGAGGAACGTGCCAGCGCCGCTGCCAGATTTTCAACTTCTGACTTCTGGATTCTGGATTCTGGATTCTGCACCGCCGCCACCTCTGGTTTGCCAATCGTCAGCGTGCCGGTTTTGTCAAAAATCACCGCGGTGACCTTGCCCGCCTTTTCCAACGCCACGCCATCCCGGATCAGGATGCCGCGGCGCGCAGCGGTGTTGGCGCTGGCCATGATGGCGGCAGGCGTCGCCAGACCCATCGCGCACGGACAGGCGACTATTAAAACCGCCGCCGCGATGATGAACGCTGCGGCCGCGCCGGAGGGAGTCATCGCGGACCAGAGATATGGCGCGAGCAAATCGTGAACGTGCCGGGCCGATTCCGGCGCGAGCCCCCACCAGAGCGCAGCGGCAATGGCAACGGTCACGACAATCGGCACGAAAACATTGCTCACACGGTCGCCCAGACGCTGGATGTCGGCGCGGCTGGTTTGGGCGCGTTGCACGGCGGCGATGATATGCGCCAGTGCCGTGCTTTCGCCGGTGGCAATCACACGCATGACGAGCCGGCCGCTCAAATTCACCGTGCCGGCGTAAAGTTCACCGCCGGGGGTTTTGTCCACCGGAACAGACTCGCCCGTGAGCATCGCCTCGTCCACGGCGGAATCGCCCCCGGTCACCACGCCGTCCACCGGCACACGGTCCCCGGGGCGGAGCGCGACCAGATCGCCGATTTTCAATTCGGCGACGGGGACTTCCATTTCGGATTGCGGACACCGACTTTCGTCGCGTGCTCGCGATTTATCGGAGTTGCGGAATGCGGATTCGGAAAAGGTCAGCGTCTTCAGATTGAGGAGCTGGTTTTCTGGATTCTGGATTCTGAATTCTGAATTCTGAATTTTCCGGGCGGTTTGCGGCGCGAGCTCCAGCAATTTTTCCAATGCGCCCGACGCGCGCGCACTCACACGGGCTTCCAGCCAGTGGCCGAAGCTGATAAGCGTGATGATGGCGGCAGCTTCCATGAAATAAACATGCCCGCCCAGGCCGCCGAGCAGCGCCCACGCGCTGTAGCCAAACGCGGTTGTCGAACCGAGCGCGACGAGCGTGTCCATGTTCGAGCTGCCGATTTTGAGCTGGTTCCACGCGCCGCGGTAAAATTTCCCCCCGGCGAAAACCTGGACCACGCCAGCCAATGCAAAGGAGAGCCATTGAAACCATGGCCTCAGGCCGAGGCCGAAACCCCATTCGCCGGCCATCAGCGCGGCGGTAACAGCGACGCCGAGCCAGAGATTGATTTGCCAGCTTCGGTGTTTGGCTTCACTGATGGCGGAACCGTCATCCAGGATTTCCTTCGCCTTGTATCCGGCTTTTTGAACCGCCTCGACGACCGCCGGGACATTTTGCGGCACGCCGTCATCCCAGCGCACCGATGCGCGCCCGGCCTCCAGCAACACCCTTGCGCTGCGCACGCCGGGCACGCCCTGGATCGCATCGGTGACATGCCGCGCGCAGTTGTTGCAGCTCATGCCGCTGACTTGCAGATTCGTCACGACAGAATTTTATCGCGGACCGGAAGCTTTGTCGAATTTCATGACCAGCAAACTGGCGGAAGGGGTGGTTTCTGCGCCCTTTTTGCCATCGGGTGTCAGGAGCGCGAGGCTGGATTTGCCACTCTGCCAAAAAGGTTAATTATTGGCTGAAGCTCTGGTTGAAGGCCGGTGCCTTTCAGTGCCTATAACAAAAACCCGTCATTTGTTCGTTCAGAATGTCAATAATCCCACGCGCCATACGAACCCTGTAATTGTTGAGGTGTCAACCAGTACAGGTCTTGCTCAGTTGCGCTCTCAGAAGACAAATCCCTCGGAGAAGCAGCGCACCCGGAAAGAACACACAAGGCCAGGACCAGCAGACAATAGATCCGAAACGTCTTCATATGGCATTGGGCTTCGGAATATTTCGAACGATTTTGGAGAGAGGACCGACCCAGCTCACTTTCCTGTACCACTCATGAGTTGGTCCGGAGATTGGGTCGAGCCTGCCGGCAATGTTGATCCGGCTGCGATTTAAGGATGAAATCCATCACGATGCCCTGGGTAAGGTACCGTTCCCGGAGCAGCCGGGGCAGGGTGGAGAAATCCCGGACCCATTCGCGGCACATGGGCGCGCCACAGAGGCATTGCATGGTGAAGGAATGTTCCTCCATCGTGGTCGAATAATCGTAACGGATTTCCTGTCCCCGCCGGATTCTTCGCAAAGTCGTGAGGTATCGGTTTTTTCGGATGCCGGCGTTGGGTTCGCATGAATGATTGACGAGCACGCCGGGCGGTTGGGTGTCGATGTATCGGTCGGGGCCGATCTGGATGGCCATGCATTCCCGCGGCCCGCGCCGTTTGGTCTCGGCAAAATCAATGACGGGCCCCTCGATGGCCAGAATGATTTCTCCCGGCATCAAATCGCGGCTCGCAAACACGCCCAAGCCGACATCACAAGTCCGGATGTGGAATTTTCCGGTCGCGTGGCACGCGTTCAACCACCCGATGTGAGGAGATGAAGGCACGGGCAGCGATTGAAATGTTGGTTCAGCAATCATGTCCGGTGGGTGCCGGGCCTTTTTATGGGCCAGATTACGGGTGCGAGCCTGATCAGTTCCCGGTTCCTGTCCGAGGGACGCTGTTTAACTATGAACTGAGTTGGAGGTCACGGATTTGGCCTGCGACAGTTTCAATTTTTCGCCTGCGAAGATGCGGTCACTGGACAGATGATTTGCGGTTTTCAGTGCCTTGACGGTCGTTCCGTGGGCCCTGGCAATGCGGCTCAGGGTGTCCCCGGATTTGACCACATAAACACCATGGGCATGGTGTGCAGACGCCTTGTGAACTTGTGTCGCCAGCAATGGCGCGGGGGCAGGCGGAACGGACTGCGCGACCGGGGTTGGTCCCGGCTCCGGCAAAGTAACGTTTTCGGGCAGGCTGGCGGATTGGGGGGTTATCCAGTTCGTTTCCGCCGCTGTTTCCGTCTGTGCCATCGGCGTTGGCAATGGATTTGTCGCCTGTCGCGGCGTCCGGAGATCTGGCCGGACAACCGGTTGAATGGCCGCTCCCGCTGACAGTGATTGCTGGGTCCGGCAACCTTGAATCAACATGCCCATTATCAAAATGGTGGCGGTGATCAATACAGCATAAACGCCCGCGCGGAATTG
>JBEKSU010000025.1:0-22656 GCA_049516755.1 Verrucomicrobiota bacterium
GCCGATGACATTCAACGAGCCGTCGGCGCTTCGCTCGCCGACGACGGCGCAGACCTTGGACGTGCCGATTTCCAAACCGACGATAATGGATGAATCATCAAACATTTTTTACCTCCGGGCAGTTGCGGGGTTGACTGTTCTGGACGCTGCGGACGGCATTGCGACCGCTTCCATCCAACGGACGGGCACGTTGTTGGAAACCGCCAGATTGAGCGACGCCACCGCTTTGTTCATGCGCTGTCCCAAATCGTATATTTCGCGCCAACGCCGCAATTGTTGCTCCAAATTGTCCAAACCGAAAGTAATTTCACCACCCTGTCCCGTCGTTGCGACCACGGCTCCCGGCAGGGACACGTCTATGCGCCGCAAATCCACCAGCCCGGCCATCGGGGAACGGCTGAACGCGCCGATCAATTCCAGCGCCGCCTGGACCTGCGGCGATTCGACGCGATGCCCCGGCTGCAATTGATACACGTTCAGCCCGGCAATCACCGGCAACTGGTCGCTCACCTGAGCCAGCGGAACCACGCACAAACGCGGGTCCAGCGGCAGCATGACATAACCGTCCGCATCGAGTTGAAACACCGCCACGGCGATGCCGCCGCCCGCGCCGGCGCGGGGGACGTTCACCTGCGCCACCGGATCCCGCTCGGTCACGTTGATTTTCAACGTGCGCGGCAGAACGCGCTCGATGGAGACGGAACCGATGGTGGAAACGAGTTCCAGATTCCGCTTCACCGCCGTCAAATCGAGCGCAATCAGATTGTCGCCGAGCTTCACGCCCGACCAGCGGCGCAACTGGTCCGGGGCAATCACGCCGTCGGTTTTCACTTCAACATGTTGAACCGCAAACTCGGAGTTTTCGTAAACGAACTTGTCCAGCGCCCACTCGCCCGTGCGCCAGAGCAGATAAAGACCGAACACCGTGCCGAACAGGATGCCCGCCGACAGCGCCGCCAGCCGCGTGCGCGTCGCGCGCACCTGGTCGGACCGCAGTTTCACGTCCAGGACATGAAAGCGGTGCAACCGCCGGTTTTTTTGTTCGCGCCTAAACCACATTTTAAATTTCAGTTTCGTGGAACACCGAACATCCAACATTCAACTTCAAACAACCCGCTCGTCTGCGACCTTCGCGTTCGACGTTCGATGTTCGATGTTCAGCGTTCAATGTTCCCGACCGCTACGTTTCAACGCCAGGTCCACCATCCGCTGGCAGAGCTGCGCGTAATCCAGCCCCGCCGCCGCCGCCGCCTTGGGCAGCAAACTCGTCTCCGTCATCCCCGGCAGCGTGTTCACTTCCAACACCACCGGCTCACCGCCCGGACGCACCATTACATCCACCCGCGCATAGTCGCGTCCGCCCACCGCCCGGAACGCGCCCAGCGCCGCATCTTGAATCCGTTTCGCCGTCGCCGCATCAAATTCCGCCGGACAAAAATATTCCGTGCGGCCGGCCGTGTATTTGTTTTTGTAATCGTAACCGCCGGTTTTGGGCCGGACTTCCACAATCGGGAGCGGCTCGCCGCCCAGGATGCCGACCGTGGTTTCGCGGCCAGCAATTTTTTCCTCAACCAAAACCTCGGAATCATGTTTCAGGGCTTCGGCCAGCGCCGGCTGCCAGTTCCCGACCTGCTCGACGAATTGCAACCCGACGCTTGACCCCTGCCGCACCGGTTTCACCACCAGCGGCGGTTGCCAGCTCTTCGGCCACGGGACGGTTTTGGAATTCACAACCAGATATTTTGCCGTCGGAACCTTGGTTTCAACGCACCGTTTTTTTGTCAGCACCTTGTCAAAAGCGATGCGGCTCGATTCGGCGTCGCAGCCGGTGTAAAGCGCGCCGAGTTTGTCCAACCGCCGCTGCACCGTGCCGTCCTCGCCGTAAGTTCCGTGCAACGCGAGAAAAACCACATCGGTCTTTCGCGGCAAATCGAATTGGCCGTCTTTCGGATCAACTTCCGTCACGTCGTGGCCGAGCGACCGCAGCGCCTTCGCCACCGCCGCGCCGGAGCGCAGCGACACTTCGCGCTCGGCGCTCGGACCGCCCAGCATCACCGTAATGTTCAATTTCCTGCTCACTTCCGTTTCCTCGCAAATTTTTCCAGCGCCACGGCGGATTTTGGAAACTCGCGCAAAATCTGCCTGTCCGCCGTCACCAGCGGTACGCCCAAATCCTGCGCCAGCGCCACATATTCGCAGTCGTAGGCGGTGCAATCCGAAGCGAGCACCAGCTTGAGGATGCGCTCCGTCGGCACCGTGAATTCCTGCGCACCCAAATCTTTCTGTGCATTCAAAAAGGCGGCGTTGGCTTCTGCCTCGGTCAAAAGCTTTCTCCGCAAATATTCCGCCAGCACGTTCCTGAATTCCGCCCGCCACAAAACCGGAGCCGCCCAAACGCCGTCCTGCGCTTTGGCCGCCTCCGCCCATTCCGCGAACGCGCTCGGCAGCCAGAAATAGACCAGCACGCTGTTGTCCACGACAATCACGCACGGCCCTTTTCCTTGAACCGCTTCAAGTCCGCCGCCGTCACCCGGAACTTCAGAGAGTTGCGGAACTCCCGCGCCCGCTGGATGACCGCGCTGGAATCAGCCGGCGTGCTGCGGACGCTGGATTCCAGCACGGCAATCGCCTCGGTGTTCAAACTGCGCCCGTGCGTCACCGCGCGCCGCTTCAATTCGCGGTGCGCCTCCTTCGAAATGCCCTTGATGGTGATCGTGATCATGCCGCAACCATAACGCAACCATTTTGGTTGTCAACAAAACTTCGCTCAATCCGCGCCGACGATTTCAATCTCCGTCTGCAGCACGATGCCGCGTCCGGCTTTCGCTCGTTGCTGCAAAATCGCAATCAATTCCAGGACGTCCCGCGCCGTCGCCTCGCCGTCGTTTACGATGAAATTGCCGTGCTCGGCGGAAACCACCGCCCCGCCGACCCGCGTGCCTTTCAGCCCCAGCTCGTCGATCAATCTGCCCGCCGGGATTGCATCGGGGTTTTTGAACAGGCAGCCGGCGCTTGGCGCGGTGGGCTGCGAGGCCCACCGTTTTTCACTGAACGCCTTCATGCGTTGCTCGATTTCCTCGCGCGGCGCGGGCCGGCATTTGAACACCGCGCCCAGCGCGATGTGGTCCTTCAGCAGCGGACAGCTTCGATATTCCACCGGCACCCCGGCGCGGCTGCGTTCCTGGATTTTTCCGGTGTGGTCCATAAGCCGCACCGACTCGACAACATCGAACGTCGCGCCGCCCATCGCACCCGCGTTCATGCGCAGCGCGCCGCCGACGGTGCCGGGAATGCCTTCGAGAAATTCCACGCCGCTGAGACCGTTGCGTTTGGCCTCGACCGCAACATTTTTCAATTTCGCTCCGGCGCCACAGCGCAGACGTTCGCCGGACACGACAATGCGGCTGAAAAACGCGTGCGCCAGACAAATCACCACGCCGCGAACTCCGCCGTCGCGCACGAGCAGGTTCGAGCCGCGGCCAATCACGACCAACAGCAGGCTGCGTTCCCGGCAAAACTTCACCACCGCAACCAGGTCGGTTTCCGATGCCGGCTCGACGTACACGTCCGCCGGTCCGCCAATGCGCAGGGTGGTGTGCTTTGCCAGCGGTTCGTCCCGGCAGATATCGGTCGCCAGTGAAACGCGTCCGGCCAGTTCGCCGGCAATTTGCGCCGCGGTTTTCATCGGTCATTTGAATTGGAATCAGTCGGGGTCATGCTCCCAATGACACCGCCTGCTTCGTGGATCTGTCGGCGCAACCACAGGAACATTTTGATACCGGCGCCACTGCCTGCTCTTGTTGCCGCGCAATGGCAGCCAGCATGATTTCCGCGATTTGCTCCGCCGCCCGGGGCGCGTGCCATTGCGCCAGCGCGGCCTGAATTTTGGCGCGGGCGGCCTGGCCTTCCACCAGCTCGCACAGCAAGGCCACCAGCTTTTCCGGCGTCGCATTTTTTTGCTCGAGCAATCGCGCCGCGCCGGCGGCTTCAAACGCGCGCGCATTGTGAAATTGATGATTGTCCGCCGCGGCCGGAAACGGCACGAGCAACGATGGCAGGCGCATGGCGGCAATTTCCGCCAGCGACGATGCGCCGGCGCGGCTCACGGCCACGGTCGCCGCGCCGAGCGCCAGGTCCATCTTCGCAACAAACGGTTTTACGACGGCATCGAGGCTGCGCCGGTCATAGGCGGATTGCACGATTTCAAAATCTTTCGCGCCGGCAAGGTGCAGCCATTGCCAGTCGCGCCCGTCGAGCAGCGTCAGCGCGGACAGGATCATCTCGTTGATGCCGCTGGCGCCCTGGCTGCCGCCCATCACCAGAACGGTGGGGCGATCCGGTTCCAGCCCGAAAGCCGCGCGGCACGGTCCCGGGTAGCCCGGCTGAAATTGCGGGCGGACGGGCGTACCGGTCGGCGTAACCTCGCGGGCGCGCAGACGGCCGGCGGCGTCAGGAAAACCAACGAACGCCTCGTCCACAAACCGGGCCAGAAAGCGGTTGGCGCGGCCGGGGATGGTGTTGGATTCGTGCAAAAACGTAAGAGCGCCGGATTTCCGGGCGGCGAGGATGGGCGGCGCGCTGGTGAATCCGCCCATGGCGAGCACGGCATGAGGCGGACGCGATTGGAATAATTTTCGCGAAGCGCGCCACGACTGCCAGAAGCTGCGCGCGAAGGAAAGGTAGTTGCGGTTTTGCAGGGCCACGGCGGGCAGCGTAACGATTTCCACGTCGCGCGCGGATTTCACGGCTTCCTGGTCCACTTCCTTGGGCGAAACCAGCAGGGCCACGGCGCAGCCGCGTTTCTTAAGTTGCTCCGCCACCGCCAGACCCGGAAACAGATGCCCGCCCGTGCCGCCGCAGGCGATGGCGACGAAGGGCGGATTGGCACCGGGCGCAGTCATGTGGTGGCTTTGGCGGCAAAAGGATTCTCGTCAATGACCGGAGCAGTCGCCCGGACCTTTTCCCGCGCGGGCGCATGCCGGGCGATGCTGAACAACAGCCCCACGCAGGTGAGCATGGCCAGCAGATTCGAGCCGCCGTAGCTGATGAACGGCAGGGGCAGGCCCTTGTTCGGCAACGCGCTGGTGACAACGCCGATGTTGATGGCGGCCTGAAGACTGATTAAAAACGTGACCCCGGCCGCCAGCAGGCTGCCAAACGGCTCGCGCGCGCGGAGTGCAATGTAAATCCCGCAAACGGCGATGATGACGAACGCCAGCACGACGAGCAGCGTCGCGATCAAACCGAGTTCCTCGCCGATGATGGAGAAAATAAAATCGGTGTGGTCTTCCGGAACGAACCCCAGCTTTTGCCGTCCGTTGCCCAGGCCAAGTCCCATCCAGCCGCCGGAGCCGAGCGCAATCATGGCCTGATATGCCTGATAACCGACGCCTTCCCGGTGCTGTTCCATGTCCCACCAGCTGAAAATGCGGCGCAGGCGCATCGGGTCGTGCAGAATGGAAACCGCCAGTCCGGCGAGGCCGAGCAAAACGGGCGGAACAATATATTTCCAGCGGACACCGGCGATGAGCAGCATGGTGCCGCTGACGGCGGCGAGCAGGATGGTGGTGCCGCGGTCCGGTTCGACGAAGACCAGGCCGAGCATCAGCGCAATAAGCGCGCCGGGGAAAAGGATGCCGCGTTTCCAGGTCTGCATCTGCCGCTGATAACGGTCGCCATACCACGCGAGCATGATGATCAGCGCGATTTTCCCGAGCTCGGAGGGTTGAAAGCGCACGCCGTGGTGGAAATCGAACCAGCGGCGCGCGCCATTGATTTTCCGGCCGATGTGCGGGACGAGCACCAGCACGAGCAAAAGCACCGACAGGAGAAAAACCGGCCAGGCAAACTTTTTGAGCCATTGATAATCGAGGGCGGTCGCCGCCACACAGAGGATAAAGCCGAACGCGCACCAGATGAGCTGCATCATCAGGTAGTGCCCGCCGACCTGCGTCACACTCGAGCTGTAGAGCATCACCAGCCCCAGCGCCAGCAGGGCGGCAACACAAAACGCCAAGGTTGTGACGGCGACTTTCATTTCAAAGCCTCAAATCCCGCAATGGCGGGAACAGCCGCTATCAATCCAACGTTTATTGACCGGCAGGCGTGCCGGCGGGCGCGGGCGCGGATGCCGGCGGCGGCGTGGCCTCCACGGGCGCGGGCGCGGGCGCCGGAGCCGCAGCTTCTGCCTTGGCCGGAATCTTCAGCTTCTGCCCGACCTTGATGTGGTCCGTGGTCAGGTTGTTTTCGGCCCGGAGCGCCTTCACGGTGGTGCCGTGCGCCTTCGCAATCTTCGTCAGCGAATCGCCGGATTTCACCGTATAGGTTTCTCCACCCATGCCGGTATCAGACCCGGCGGAAGCGCCGGCTGCTGCCGGGGTGGTGCCCCCGGCCGGAATGGTCAGTTTCTGTCCGACTTTCAGCTTGGTCGGCTCCACGCCGGGGTTGGCCGCTTTAAGAGCACTGAGCGTCACGCCGTTCCGCTTCGCAATTTTTCCGAGCGTATCGCCATGCACAACGACGTATTCGGTCCCGGCCGGCGCCGGGGGCGGCTGCACCACGACCGGCGGCGGGGCCACGGGCGGATTGGAGGCAACCATCGGCGGCGGATTCGTATCCACGGCCACCGTGTTGGTGTCAGCCGGCGGCGGGTTCTGATTTTCTTCGCTGACCTGTTCGCGTTTGCAGCCCTGAATGAGCATGCCCATGAGGCCGATGCCGCCGATCGCAACCGCGCATAAGACGGCGAGTTTGAGGTGTGAACGGCGTTTGCTTTGTTCCGCCAACAGGGAGCCTTTAGGTACGAACGGATTCGGATTATTCATTGATTTGGCGCTGATTGCGTCCTTTCTTCGAGGTGGGTTGATTTCTTTCGCAGCGAAATTCTCCCTCGGCAAATTTCACGGCGCGTTAAATTTATTTTGTTCATGGGCGACGGGCTGAAGGCGTCGCAAAATTTCAAACCGGCTGATGAAACGAACACTCCGCCGGTCGTTGCGCGTCTGGCCGCTTGCGCCAAAGTTATTAACAGGCGGAGGCCGCTTGTGCAAGGAGCAAAGCGACCGCTTAAAACTTCATTATTCTTCAATGGCAGTGTCATTTTCATCTCAATTTCAGCGTCGCCAGGGCGACGACCGCAAACAGCACGCACAAAATGTAAAATCGCATCACCACCTGCGACTCGTACCAGCCCTTTTTTTCGAAATGATGATGCAGCGGCGCCATCAAGAAAATCCGCCGGCCGGTGCCATAAAGCTTCCGCGTGAAGCGAAACCAGCCGGTCTGCAAAATCACCGAGACGGCTTCCAGCACGAACACGCCGCCCGCAATCACCAGCACAAACGGCTGATGGATCAGCACCGCGATGATGCCAAACGCGCCGCCGAGCGCGAGCGACCCGGTGTCGCCCATGAACACCTGCGCCGGATGGCAGTTGAACCACAAGAAACCAAGGCCCGCGCCGATCAACGCGGCGCAGAACACCGTCAACTCGCCCGCGCCGGCCACATAAGGAATTTGCAAATAGAGCGCCGTCCGGGCGTTGCCGGTCACGTACGTGAACACGAGAAACACAAAGGCCACAATCAACGTGCAGCCGATCGCCAGGCCGTCGAGGCCGTCCGTCAAATTCACCGCATTCGAGCTGCCGACAATCGCCAGCACCACCACCAGCAAACCAATCGCGCCCGCGCCGGTTGCCACCGGATGTTTGCAAAACGGAACCATGACCTCCGTGACCAGTTTGTTCGTCGAGGGTGTCATCAACAAATAGATGCCAATAAAGGTTGCCAGCGCGAATTGCGCCACCAGCTTGACGCGCGGGGGAGTGCCGCCGCCGGCTTGCTGGATGATTTTTGCGTAATCGTCGTAAAATCCCAGCCCCGAGAGCACCAGCACCGAGAGCAGCGTCAGCAGCACGAGCTTGTTGTCCAGCTGCGTCCACAGCACGGTGGAAAAAAACAACACCGCCACGATCAAAATGCCGCCCATCGTCGGCGTTCCCTTCTTGCTCAAGACCCGCGCGGCCAAACCCCCGGCCTCCTCGGCCTTGTCGGCGTAGTCCTGTCCGAATTTCAACTGTTTCAGCCAGTGAATGATTCGCGGGCCGAGCCACCAGCTCAGCAGCAATGCCGTGACCGCCGCGCCCGCGCTCCGCACGGTGATGTAATGAAACAGCCGCAACGCCGAGAGGCGGCCCGCCCAGGGCGTTCCCCTCGACCAATCAAGCATCAGCTGGCTCAAATAATAAAACATGATTCCGGCTCACGACTTTTCCGACTTCAGCGCGCCGGCGATGCGTTCCAAACGCGACGCCCGCGACGCCTTCAACAAAACCACATCGCCTGCCTTCAAAAAATCCTTCACCGCCTTCATCGCCGCCTCCACGTCCGCAAACTCCATCACCCGGTTCAACCCCGCCGCGCGCGCCGCTTGCGCTGTGACCGGCGCCATCTTGCCGATGACAAACATCTGCCCGATGCCAAGTTCCGCCGCGCGGCGCCCGACCTCCGCATGCGCCGCCTCGCTGTGCGCGCCCAGCTCGTTCATGTCGCCCAGGACCGCCACGCGCCGGCCCTGCAGCGGAAGATCGCAAAGCGTTTCCAGCGCCGCGAGCGTCGAATCCGCGTTCGCGTTGTAGGCGTCGTCAAGCACCCGCACGCCGCCCGCTTCCCAAAATTGCATGCGCATCTCCGCCGCCTGGCATTCGGCCAGGCCGTCCCGCACCGCGGGACGGCCCAAGCCTAGTTCCTCACTGACCGCAGCAGCAAACAAAGCGTTCGTCACTTGATGCCGCCCCAATAAATTGATTCGATACTCGCCGCTGAATTCAGCCTTCGGCGCGTCCACGCGAAAGGTCACGCCGTTCTTGTCCAAGCGAATCGAACGCGCCCGCCAGTCGTTTTTTTCACCGAGCCCGACGCGCACGACCGTCGCGCGCGTGCGCCGGATGACCGGCTCCGTCCATTCGCCGTCGCCGTTGACAAAGAGCCTGCCGTCCGCCGGCAGCAATTCCGCGAGCCAGCCTTCCTCCTGCGCCACGCCCGCCAGGTCGCCAAAAAATTCCAGATGCTCGCGGCCGATGTTGGTCAACACGCCGTATTTCGGCCGGATCATCTTCACCAGCGGCGCGAGTTCGCCCGGATGGTTCGTGCCGGCTTCGAGCACCGCTGCCTGGTGCGACTTTCCCAGGCGCAACAACGTCAGCGGCACGCCGATGTCATTGTTGAAGCTCGCCTCGCTCCAGACCGTTGCCAGTTTCTGCCGCAGGACCGATGCGATCAATTCCTTCGTCGTCGTCTTCCCGTTGGAGCCGCCGACGGCAATCACCGGCAGATCAAATTCCCGGCGGTACGCCGCGGCGAATTTCCCGAGCGCCACGCGCGCGTCATCCACGACGAGCACCGCGCAGGTTGGATGGTCCAAGGTCCAACGTCCAATGTCCAATGTCGCCTTCGCCGAGCCGGAAGAAACTTTGGACTTTGGACTTTGGACTCGGGACTGTTCGATCACCACGGCGGCCACGCCTTTGGCCGCGACCTCGTTCAAGAAATCGTGGCCGTCAAAGCGCTCGCCCTTGATGGCGAAGAACAGGTCGCCCGGCTTCGCCTGCCGCGAATCAATGACGGCGCGTTGAACGGGCGTTTCCGCCGACCCGCGCCTGAGTTCGGCGGCGCAGGCCCCGGCGACAAATTTCAAAGAGCGTGTTTCCACTGCAAATGATTCACCGTCGGTTCACGGATTCTGGTTCCCCGCCGGGGCTCGCAAGCCGCCGGCCGCCACGAGCGGCGGCGACGTTGCTCCCGGCTGTAAATTTTTGTCCGACGCAATGTTCAAATAACTGGCGCAACGTTCGGCGATTTCCTTGAAGACCGGCCCGCAAACCTGGCCGCCATAATAACCTTCCTTTGGCTCGTCCATCACGACCGAGATGCAAAGTTCCGGATTGTCGGCCGGGAAAAATCCAACGAACGAGGAATAGAATTTATGTTCGGCGTAGGTGCCATTCTCGACTTTTTGCGCCGTGCCGGTCTTGCCCGCGTCGGTGTAATCCTTCATCGCCGCGCCGGGTGCCGTGCCTTCCGGCGTCACGACGGTCTTGAGCGCCTCCACCATCAATTTATCCGCGGATTCGCTGACGACCTGCCGCACGCGCTGCGGCGCATATTGCTGCACCACGTTCCCATTACGGTCCTCGAGCCGATTCACCAGCATCGGCCGCATGAGCCAGCCGTCGTTTGCCAGCGCGCTCATGGCCATGGCCATTTGCAATCGCGTCACCGCGATCCCCTGTCCCATGGGAATTTGCGCGATGGAAACCTTGGTCCAATTCTTCACCGGATACAAGATTCCCTTCGCTTCACCCGGCAGGGAAATGCCCGTGCGCTGGCCAAAACCGAAATCCCGCGCATAATCGTAAAGCCGGTCCTCACCCAGGCGGATGCCAATCTTCGCCGCGCCGATGTTTGACGATTTGGTGATGATGCTTTCGGTTGTCAGCACGCCATAAGCTTCGTGGTCGTGCAAAACGCGGCCGGCGAAGGCAAAGTGCCCCTGATCGCAATCAAACGTGTCCGTCAAACGCACAACCCCTTCGTTCAACGCTCCGGACACGACGACGATTTTGAACGTCGAACCGGGCTCCATCAGGTCGCTGATGACGCGATTGCGGCGCGCATCGGCGGGCGAAGCCCCGGGATTGTTTGGGTCAAAATTAGGCAGTGTCGCCATCGCCAGAATCTCACCCGTGCGCGGGCGGGTGACGACAGCGGTGATGCTGATGGGCGTGTGTTTTTGCATCGTGTCGGCCAGGGCGGTTTCCACGATATGCTGGACCGCCGCGTCAATGGTCAGCACCACGTTCAAGCCGTCGCGGGCCTGCACGTCTTCGTCGCGCAACGCGACCAGCTCGCGCTTCTGCCGGTCCGTTTGCGTCACGCGCCAGCCCGCCACGCCACTCAACGCCGAATTCAAAATCAGCTCCACGCCGTCGCGCCCGACCGTTTGTGAAACGTGGTTGCTGCCATTCTCGGTTCCCACGAAGCCGAGCACATGCGCCGCCAGGGGGCCGTTCGGATACTCGCGCAATTGATCGTCCACCGGATCGGTAAAAATCGCGCTGGTGCGCAAATCGTGGAAAAAGGCGCGGTCGGCCCGGGACAATTTTTTCTCGTCCACGCCAAACGAAAGGTTGGTCATCGTCATCTGGATTTTCTGCCACGTTTCGTCCGCCACCTTGTGCTGGAGCACGACGTAACGGTTGGTGACGGTTTCACCCTTTTGATTTTTCATCAGGCGGGGAAGCAGGCGCTGGTACAGCTCGCCTTCGCTTATTTGCAGCAGCGGTGCGAGCTGGCGGGCGACCACGGTCTGCTGGTTGCCAATCAGGACCGGGTCGGCGCACACCGTTTTCACAAAAATGCTCGTGGCGAGCAGATTGCCGTGCGCGTCGAGGATGTCGCCGCGGCGCGGCGCGCGCCAGAACTCGCGCTGGGTGTTTTGCTGCGCCTTGGCGGCCAGTTCATCGTGGCGCCACACCTGCAGCTCGACGAGGCGGAACCCCAGGCCGACAAAGGCCAAGCACAGCAGCCCCAACAGGGTCAGCACTCGTTTCAATTGCAGCCGTTTGGTCATCGCAAAAATGGCCAGCCGCCCGCGGCGATCGGTTCCTCACCCGACGGCGTCACGAGCGGCGGCCAAAATTTCATGTTATTGGGTCATCGCGCCAGCGGGTCGTTCCGCGAACTGGCGCGTCGAATTTTTACTTTCCGGCGGCGCGAACGCCGGTTCCGCCAGCCGCAAAACCTGCATGGGTTGCGCCGGCAGAAGACCGAGATTCAACTCGCGGACGCGGCGGTCCAGCATTGTCGGCGACCGCAGAATTGAAAGCTGGTCGCTGAGTTTCCGGTCATCGTTTTGCAACCGCGCCAGACGGACCTCGCGCTGCCGGATCTGCTGGCCGAGCTGGTAAATCTGGCTTTTTTGCCAGACATAACCCACCGCCGAGCCGGCAATCAGCAGGCACAAAAACAACGCCTTCAGCGCCGGCCCAAACCGGATTGCCGCCGACTGATTTTTTCGATTTTTTGCCATCTAAATTTTCTCCAGCACCCGCAATTGCGCGCTACGGCTGCGCGGATTATCGCTCAACTCAACCGCGCCGGGCTTGATTGCCTTGCGCGTCACCCATTTCAACTCCGGGGTGCGCGGACGGCGCAATTCCGGCACGTCCACCTCGCCGCTGTACGTGTAATCGCACGTCCGTTCCCGGCCAAATTCCTTCACCGCCCGGTCTTCGAGCGAATGAAACGTGATGACCGCCAGCCGCCCGCCCGGCTTCAAAATTTTCACCGCCGCTTCCAGCCCGTGTTTCAAAGAGCCCATCTCGTCGTTGACCGCAATCCGCAGCGCCTGAAAAATTTTCGTCGCCGGATGCGCCTTTTTCCCGCGGCGCGGACTGAGCCGTTCGATCAATTCCGCCAGTTGCCGCGTCGTCTCAAATCTCCGGCTTTCGCGGTCATGAGCGATTGCCTTCGCAAACCGTCGCGACTCACGTTCGCCGCCCAATTCCCAAAAAATCTTTGCCAGCTCTTCCGCGCCGGCGCCGTTCACCAGTTCCGCCGCCGTCAATGTCTGCCGCGTGTCCATCCGCATGTCCAGCGGGCCGTCGTGCTGGAAACTGAATCCGCGTCCGGGCAAATCCAATTGCGGCGAACTCACGCCCAGGTCCAGCAGCACGCCGTCGCATCCCGCTGCCGGAATCCAGCCGGCCATTTCCGCAAAATTTCCCTGCCGGATCTCAAAACGTCCGGCAAATTTTTCCGCGAGCCGCCTTTTCGCGGCTTCAATCGCGATGCCATCGCGATCGCACCCAAACAGCCATCCAGTCGGCGAACTCGCGGTCAGGATTTCCTCCGCGTGTCCGGCCCCACCGAGCGTCCCGTCGGCGTACCGCCCGCCCGGGTTCGGCTTTAGCGCGTTCAGCACCTCCGCCGCCATCACTGTTTTGTGAACGAAATCCGGCACTGCGCATCGTTTTTCCGTTGGTTAATCCACCGTCGCGTGAAACATCCGCTCCGCCAGATATTCCCAGGGCTTTTCCGGGGGCGGCAACATGGGCACGGCCGTCTTGTCCGCGGTGCGCGATTTGATCGGCACCACTTCCACGTCGGCGTCGCTGAGGTCGTTATGCACGACCTTCACACTGTCCAGCGAAAGTTCGGACTGCACCGGACACGGGACGCCGGGCGCCGCCGGGGCCGGACCGCGCCAGATCGAAATCGGAATCAATTTGCTGGCCCAGGATGTCGCGCGCGCCGGGCGCGGCCAGGGCGGGATTTTTTGCGTCTTGGCGGCGACGGGTGTGACCGCTTTTTTAATTGGGGCGGCGACAACCTCCGCGGCCGGTTTTGCCGGTTTCACCGGTTTTGCCGGCTCCGCCTCTTCCGGCGACTTGAATGGATTTTGCGCCCGGCCGAATGTGGGCAGATAAACGTGGCGGTTGGCGCGATACGAAATTTCCGCGCAACCGTTGATGACGCTTTTCCCGGCGACCAATAATCTTCCTAGATTCATAATTATTCCATCAGCTTGAAGGCTTCGTGCGCCAGCACGGCATCGGAAGCCTTGACCTTTTCGTAATTCTGCGGATTCCAAATCTCGAAGCGGTCCAGCAACCCGACCAGCATGGCTTCGTCCTTGATGCCGGCGGCGCGCGCCATGCCTTCCGGCAGGCAAATCCGGCCCGCCTTGTCCACGCTCACCTGCACCGATTCGCTGCCGATGAAACGTTTCAAAACCACCTTGTTCGGGTCGCCGTTGGACATCGCGTCAATGGCTTTTACCATTTTCGCCATCTCCGCCGGCGGCAATACGCGCAAACAGGGGCCTTCCTTCGCCTTTGGCCAAAGCATCAGGGTCAGTTCCGTACCGGGCTTGTCCGGCCGCCACTTGGCCGGGATTTGGACGCGCCGCTTCTCATCCACTCCATGCTGATAGAGTGAATTATAATAAGTCGGCTCTTTATTCACCGCAGCACTCATATATCCACCAACCCGACCCCAAACTGCTTTTCTCCCCACAACGACCCATTTATATCCACTTTACCCCACCCCATGTCAATACAAATTTTGCGATTTATTCAAAAGTTATTCACAACCAAAAAAGCTGGGGGTTAAGGCTTTAAGTTGAAATCTTATGCATGACGGCTTGAAAGTTGAAACCTGACACTTGAAACTCGCTGCGTGCGAACCGCTGATTTCAATTTTGACCTGCCACCCGGACTGATCGCGCAATATCCCGCGCCTCAGCGTGATGAATCACGGCTGCTGTTTCTGAACCGTGCCGATGGGAACATCGAACATCGTCACTTTCGTGACTTACTTGGGGTTTTTCGTGCGGGCGACGTGCTGGTGCTCAACAATTCGCGCGTGATTCCAGCCCGGCTGCGCGGCGCGAATGTCCGGACCGGCGGCAAATTTGAAGTTCTGTTGCTTGAAGAAAATGCGGCCAACGACTGGTGGGTCATGCTGCGCCCCGGCAAAAGTGCCCGCGTCGGAACGCAAATCGTTCTTCAGGACAACCGCCAATCGGCCCGGATTAACGCCACCGTCGTGGAAGTGAACGATGAGGGGCACCGGCGACTGCAGTTTTCCGGCACGCCGGACATCCGCCGCGAATTGGATCGGCTGGGCGAAGTCCCGCTGCCACCTTACATCACCCGTGCCAATCCGGATGAATTGGCCGGTGACAAGGAACGTTATCAAACCGTTTATGCCCGGACCGATGGTTCGGTTGCAGCACCAACCGCCGGTTTGCATTTCACCGGGAAATTACTGGATGAAATTCGCGTGCGCGGAGTGACCATCTGTTTTGTCACGCTGCACATCGGGCCCGGCACGTTTGCGCCGGTGAAGGCCGAAGCGCTCGCCGCGCACAAGATGCATGAAGAACAATTCGAGCTGGGTGAAGAGACCGTCCAAGCGGTGAACGAGGCCAAATGCGCCGGTCGCCGTGTGTTCGCCGTCGGCACAACGACCGTGCGCGTGCTGGAAAGCATTGCCGCCATGCACGACGGAAAACTCAATGTTTACAAGGGTCGGACGCACATTTTCATTTATCCCCCGTTTCAATTTAAAATCGTGGACGCGCTGTTGACAAACTTCCATCTCCCCTGCTCCACCTTGCTGATGCTCGTCAGCGCGTTCGCCGCGCCGGGTGAAACGCGCGGACGCGACATGATCCTGGCGGTCTACGACGAGGCGATCCGCAAACGTTATCGTTTCTTCAGCTACGGCGATGCGATGTTGATTTTATGAGTCCAAAATCCAAAGCCAGAAACCCAAAACTGCCTTTTGTTTTCGTGAACATGGCGATGACGGCGGACGGCAAAATTGCAACGGCAAATCGCGCAGTGTCGTCGTTCGGCAGCGCGCACGACCACAGGCACTTGCTGGAATTGCGGGCAACGGCGGACGCGGTGATGGCCGGGGCGCGCACTGTGGATTCTGCGGCCATCAATCTTGGACCAGGTCCGGCCGGATTCCGGCGCTTGCGTCTCGAAAATGGGCTGATGGAATGCAATTTGCGCGTCATTGTCAGCGGCAACGGCTCGCTAAGTCCAGATGCGGAAGTTTTCAAACACCGTCTCTCGCCCATCATCATCCTTACCACCGGACGGGCATCAAAGGCCAAGTTGCGTCAACTGCGGGTTTTAGCGGAGGAAGTAAAGGTCTGTGGCCGGCAGGAAATCAATTTCCACGAGGCATTTTGCTGGTTGCGCAGAGAATGGGGAGTCAAACGCCTGCTCTGCGAAGGCGGCGGCGGATTAAATGACGCCTTGTTCCGGGCCGGTCTTGTGGACGAACTGTATCTGACGATCTGTCCGAGAATTTTCGGCGGGCGCGAAGCTCCCGCCATTGCTGACGGCAGAGGTTTCAGCCGATTGGCGGAAGCCCTACCTCTTCGAATCAAGTCGTTTAGGCGCATCGGGAACGAGGTTTTTGCCGTGTTTCGCCGGGTAACATAAAGGTGAGTAACCTCCAACTTATTCACAAGGTGGCATTATCGGCTGTAACTGGTTCGTAACAGGGATAAAACATCCCTGTTTGCCGGTTTAGAGGCAGGTTGAACGATAAAGTAGCATTTCCAAGTAGGACCGTACTACAGCCACGGCCACTTAACCCGGCGGCGCAGCCCTACCCATGAGAATCCGTCTTTGTCTCCACCCAACGCGCGAACAGCCAAAGCAAATCGCTCAACCGGTTAAGATAAATTACAATTTCCCCGTTTTTAAGTTCGCTGGTCTCCTTCAGTACGCATACGCACCGTTCCGCCCGACGGCAAATTGTCCGTGCCAGATCCAAAGCCGCCCCCAGCGGGGTTGCGCCCGGCGTCGCCCAACCCTTGGAACTCACGTTCTGCGCCTCAATTTCACCCACCAGCGCGTCGAGCGTTGCCGTCATCGTTGGCGTGACCAGCGAATAGCCGTCCTTGACGTAACGGGGCAAGTCCTCCGGCTGGACGCACAGTTCGCCCATCAACACGATCAGGTCCTTCTGAATCACCAGCAGGTTGTTGCGTACGAAATCATGTTTTGCCGATGCGTGCGCCACTCCCAGCGCAGCGTTCAACTCGTCCACCGCGCCGCACGCCTCGACGCCCGGATGGGTTTTCGGCACCCGCCGGCCATACATCAATGCCGTCGTGCCGTCATCCCCGGTTTTGGTCACAATGCTCATTTTGAATAATGAATAATGACTAAACCCTAATGACGAAGGAATGTCGAAGCCGAAATGTCCAATGCGCAGGCTGGCATTGTTTGTTGAGCTTTTGTCATTGGGATTTATTTAGTCATCAGGGCTTAGTCATTAGTGATTACGTTTTCACGGCGCGCGGGTTTTGGAGTCGAAACCCGGTTCGAATTGACCATCGGACGATTGGTGGCTGGCACCACGGGTGGCGGCGGGGAAACCAATCTTTGATAGGCCAGAATGCCCTTCACCATCGCCTGCGCCATCTGTCGGCGATACGCGGCATTGTAAATCTTTTTGCTTTCAACCGGGTGAGTCATGTAACCGCCCTCAATCAGGATGGCCGGCATCGTGGCATCGCGCAGCACGCCAAAACGCGCCCGGCGCACGCCGCGGTCCGGCACGCGCAGGTTTTGCACCAGCGACCTCTGCATTTGATACGCCAACAACAGGCTCTTTTGCTCGACGCGATTTGCCGTGGTCGGGCCATAATTGGCGCCTTCGCCTTGCGCATCGGTGGAACTGGCGCCGACGGGCGTGATGCAATACGTCTGCGGCCCTTCGACATCGTCTTTCCCGGTCGGCGTCGCATTGAAGTGCAGGCTCACGAACAAATCCGCGCCCAGCCGGTTCGCCAGCGCCGGTCGGTCGGGCAACTCGACATAGGTGTCTTTGCTGCGCGTCAGGATGACATTGAATCCGGCCTTTTGGAGCTGGTCGCGCAATTCCAGCGCCAGTGCCAGCGTGTAAGTCTTCTCGCTGTGCCAGAACGTGTGGTTGCCCGTATCCTTGCCGCCGTGGCCGGGATCGAGGCAGATGGTTGTGATGCGTTTGAGGTCGGCAAACCGGGACGGGTACATCAGCGGCCGGATGGCTGAGTTGAGATCGATTTGGGCGATGAGCAGCGTGCCGTGGTCCGAGGCCACCGGAAAGGAAAGCGCCACGTTGACGCCGTTGAACTCGGCCATGCGCGAATCCTTGTCAAAAACCAGGCGGGTCGTGCGGTTGGTGGCCACGATTTCGTCGCCCCGCTTGAGCCAGTAACAACGCAAGCCGTTCGCGCGCGCCCAATCCGCGATCGGCATGTAACTTTGACCGTTGAAGCCGGCGGCATGCGTCGGCGACAGGCCGGACGCCAGGCACAGCGCGACTGGCAGCACGAAATTTTTCAGCCGGGCGAACAATTTGCTCATTGGCCGGCCAACTTGCCCGCCCTCCGCCATCGATTCAAGGGAAATGGTTGAAACACGCAAAGGCCAAAGGCTGAATGCTAAATGCTAAAACAAGATTACGAAGGGCTGAAATTTAATTTTCCGTCTTCTTATAAACTTTAGCCTTCAGCCTTTAGCTTTTCTTCAGCGCTACGGTTTGGCCTTCAACTGGCCGGGCGCAACCCACTTCATGATATAATAAACGGCACGGTTTGTGCCGACGTTCCGCCAGCCGTGAGGTTCGTTCGACGCGCAGAAAATCACCCCGCCGGCTTCCACCCGGTTCGTATGGCCGTTTTGCATCACTTCGAGCGTCCCCTCCTTCAGGAAGACCAGCTCTTCCTCCGGATGCTGATGCGCGGCGTGAGGTACCTCGCCCGGATTGAGCGTGGTGATATGGCATTCCAACCGGTCGAGCGTGGCCGTGGGTGAATCGAACACCTGCCGGCGTTCGCCCGACGGCTTCGTTTCGGCCTTGAGACTGCTGAAATTGAACACGGATGAATGCATGACCGGCTTGGCGGCTGATTGCGCCAGCGCAACGACAGCAGCGGTGGCGAGAATGACTGCGGCGACAATAACAAATTTCTTTCGTGTAATCATGACCCCATATCTCGCCGAAAAACCATTCAAGTCAAGCGCGGAGATGGGCCTGCGGCTCATAAACTATAGCCTTCAGCCTTCAGCATTTAGCTTTTGGCCAGCTTCCACGCTCCGGCGACAAGCGCGGCCCAGACGACCAAGGCGAGGATAAACTTGAACAGGAAGGACGGCTTGCTGGACTTGTGCCGGAAAACGATGATGCCGAGCAATCCGCCTGGCCAGCCGCCCAGTGCGCTGACCAGGCACAGGGAGGATTCCGCGACGCGGCGACGGCCGGTTCGTCCGGCACGCCACTTATCGAACCCGAACAGGAGAAAAGCCCAGGCGCTGGTGACGGCCACCCAGGCGAGCATCCATTGATCGACGGTCTTTAAATGCATTTCCGATGAAACAGTGTTCAAAGCCTGCTCGCGACGCAAGTCGGAGTTGCGGGTTGAGCGTTGAATGCCTGCCTTGCACAGCCAAGGTTGAACGCTGAAGGCTTCCACCTTCGACTCGTATGCGGAACTTCCTCCTGCTGCCGTGTGTGGGATTCGGCGCGACAAGCTGGCGCCACTGGAAAACTTAAAAGAACTTTAGCTTTTAGCATTTGGCATTTAGCCTTGCCCCCATGCCTTTCATTATAACGCATCCGCTGGGACGACCCCCGACCTTCCCCGAACTTCAAGCGCTGGCCGGACAACATGATGTCCAGATCAATGGCAACGAACTGGTCGGAGGCTTCTGTCATCCCAACCCGGAGCAGCCCAAGGTCAAAGGTAATTATGCGTTTGGGCCGAACGGCGACATCCGGGGCGATTTTACCGGGCACGTCGTCGGGAAGCTGGCCGGGAGCTTCGTGTTGATGGCTGGCAAAGCCGAAATCACCATCACCGAAAAGCCCTTCCTGATTCCCGATGCGGTTTTGAAATCAACACTGTCCGTGGTGTTAAAAGATTTCTGCGCCAAATTTCCCGCATAAAAGGCCTTCGGCCTCACGCGGCGTGCCGGCATAAAGTTTCCAATTTCGTCCCACGTTCTGGGACTGCGATGGGAAGGTCACCTCATGACAAGTCGGCGCGACAAGGGGGTGTAATGTTTCGGACGCCCCGGCGGTGCGTCCCCACCTTTGCGTTCTTGGCGGTTCAATCCGTGTCCATCCGTGGTCAAAACCGGCTTTCTGCTTTAGCCGGACGCGAGCCAGTATTATCTTCGCGCCATGGTTCAACCCTGGCAATCGCCGCTGCTTTTCGGGACAGGTCTTGTGGCCGGGTTTGTGGATTCGGTCGCCGGCGGCGGAGGCTTGATCACCCTGCCGGTGCTGATGAATCTGGGGATTGACCCCAGGCTCGCCCTCGGCACAAACAAACTCCAGGCCACGTTCGGCTCCGGCAGCGCCTCGTGGCATTACGCCCGCGCCGGAACGGTGTCGCCGTCCGACTGCAAACTCGGATTTGCCGTCACATTCCTCGGCGCGGCACTGGGCACGTGGCTGGTGCAGCGGCTGCCGCGGGATTTTCTGATGCACGCAATCCCGGTCCTGCTGATGGTCGTGGCGGTTTATTTCCTCCTGGAACCGGACCTCGGCGCCGCCGCCGCGCGTCCGCGCCTGTCACGGGTGTGGTTCAACGTGAGCTTCGGGCTGCTGCTGGGTTTTTATGATGGTTTTTTCGGGCCCGGCACGGGCACGTTCTGGGCCATGGCTTTCGTGCTCGGCCTGGGTTTTAATCTCGTGAAAGCCACCGGCTACACCAAGGTCATGAATTTCTCCAGCAATCTCAGCTCACTGCTGTTCTTCCTCCTCGGCGGGAATGTTTTGTTCGTGTCGGGATTGACGATGGGTTTGGGCCAGCTTTTGGGCGCGCGTCTCGGCTCGCGCATGGTGGTGGCGAAAGGCGCAAAATTCATCCGGCCAATTTTTATTTCGATGGTTTTGGCCATCACGGCAAAACTGCTATACGACATTTATGTGAAGCCCACGTAAAAGGCGTTGCCTCACGCGGCGGGCTCGGAAAGCCACGCGACAAAGCTGGCGCGACAAGCCTTGAGGACATATCATCCGATGCCTCGGCCGCTTTTCTGTAATTTTGGCGGACGAGAAAGAGAAATATGAAGACCACCGCGCGAACTCCAGGCATCAGCCGGATTGACCAGCCGGCCAAGCACAATCACGGGTATTTTGTGCGGCTGCAGCGCAACGGCAAAACCCATTCCGCATTTTTCACCGACCATAAATATGGCGGGCGGAAACGGGCGCTGGCAGCGGCACAAAGGCATTACCGGAGGTTGCTGACGAAATTGGGGCCGCCGATACGGATGCATCGACGCTGGTGGGCGGAAATGCGGAGGCGCAAGGGGTCGTCCAGCATTGTCGGTGTGCAGAGGATGGTGAAGCGGCGCAACGGCGAGACCCGGCAGTATTGGGTGGCAACCTGGAGTCCGAAGCCGTATGTCGCCCGGAGAAAAGCATTTTCTTTTTGGGTATACGGGTCGAAGAAAGCCAGACGGCTGGCCATTCGCGCCCGGCGTGCGGGTTTGCGGAGCATGCAATCCGCGTAAAAGACTTTCAGTCTCACGCGGCGGGCCGCGTCAGTTTTCAGCGGTTAAATACCGGGTGGCAATGGCCGTCCAGCCTTATTTCTTTCGAAGTTCCACCCCTCAATGGGTGCAATTCACCCCTCAAATCCCGCAACCTGTCCCTTATTTATTAAGGTTTTGGCACGTTTCTGCTAAAATAATCGCACGGGTTGCCAGGTCGGTTGGGTGGACGACCTGATTTAAAATATTGGGGATGAAAGGAACAGATTATGACTGTGTCATATTCGGAACTGCGGCGTGATGCATCGCCGAATCCGCGGGAGGATTGCCGGCATGGTCCGCAAACCGCCAGTCAAACGGGTGGGAACAAAGCTCCAACCACGCCGAGGCGCTCCTTGCACATCCTTTGCATTGATGACGACGAGCAGATTCTGGAAATGATGAAAGATTGTCTCACCCACTTCGAGTATCGGGTGCGGGTTGCCTCCGGCGGAAAGTACGGGATGGAATTGTTCCGCACCGCCATGCTTAAAAGCGATCCTTACGAAGTGGTCATAACTGATTTGGGCATGCCGGATATTGATGGCTACCAGGTGGCCCGGACGATCAAGGCCGAATCCCCTAAAACGCCCATCATCATGATGACCGGACGGGAGACGATTGTGAAGGAAAGCGGGGCCATGGCTTCGTTCGTGGATGCCATGGTTGACAAACCGCCGCACATCGAAGAACTGAACCACCTGCTCCTCCGGCTGGTCAAGCCGGCCAGGCCGTCATAAAAAAGCTCCAGCCTCCGCCTGCTTTCTTTTGATTCCAGCGCAACGAGCGGATTTCGACGCGGGCAATCCTTCTTCATTTCACTACGACGCGACAATGGGAAGAATAAAGGCGTTGTTGTGTCAAGCCTGCGGCTCGAGCCGTTCGACGAACAGCGGCCACTACACTGCATCCTCAACTTTCAACCCTCAACCATTTCCCCGGTGTTAAAAGTTTGATTTTCGGTTGCAATCGTTTTTAATGCGCCGGGTCGAATTTTGAAATGAACATCCACGAATACCAGGCCAAGCAGCTGCTCGCCAGATACGGCGTCGCCGTCCCGCTGGAAATCCCCGCCACATCGCCCGACGAAGTCCGCGTCGCGGCGGAAAAAATCACCGCCGGCGGCAGCGCCCGCTTGGTCGTCAAATCGCAAATCCACGCCGGCGGGCGCGGCAAAGGAACTTTCAAGACCGGTTTTCAAGGCGGCGTGAAGGTCGCCTCGTCGGTGGACGAAGCGGTGTCGCACGCCAGAAACATGCTTGGCCAGGTGCTCGTCACCAAACAAACCGGCCCGGGCGGCCGCCGCGTGCAGACGCTGCTCATTGCCAGCGGCGCGAAAATCAAACGGGAATTTTATCTCGCGGTGCTGCTCGACCGCGCCACGGGCCGGCCGCTCGTCATGGCCAGCACCGAAGGCGGCATGGAAATCGAGGAGGTAGCCGCCAAAATGCCGGAAAAGATTTTCAAGGAATGGATTGATCCCGCCGTGGGCATCATGCCGTTTCAAGCGCGCAAAATCGCCGCCGCCCTCGGGCTCA
>JBEKSU010000026.1:0-21990 GCA_049516755.1 Verrucomicrobiota bacterium
TAAGTTACGCCGCCAATCAATTGCAGGGGATCGAAAACCTGCCATTGATGGTAGCCATACACGGAGAAACGCCGGAATAAGGAAGAGAGGTCTTGATCAGCGGATGGCACCGGAAACAACGTGGGAAAGGAAATTGGCGTGTCTTGCAAGTTGTGAACATCAAAATCTCCGTACTGAATCCGCGTACCAATAATGGTATTATGCTCCGGTGTCTGCCAGATTTGTTGAAGCTCTCCTGAGTAAATTGTCAAATCATCTTGGAGATGCTCTTGCATGGTCACCGGTTGCAACGAAGCCACCGTTCCGGGTGGTGGTATAACCGCTAAGAGGGTTTGATCGTTTGGATTGGTCACCGTAAGCGAGTCTTCCAAGCGTGCCGCGAAAAACAGGGTGTGAACGCCGGGACTCCATTCATGGTGATAGCCCAACGCAATGTTCGGGGTTTGATCTTCATTCACACGGAAACCCGGATTCGCATTGGTCGGATTGTAATATTGCTGCAAATCCCCGCTGTTTGCATCGTACTGTTTTATCTGCAAATAAACCATGTCCTGCGGTGTGACTTGCAGCTTGAACGTTCCCGAGAGCTGGCGCTGTTCAACGTCGTTGTTCACCTGCTGGCCGTTGTCGGTACGATAAAAACCTTCCACGGCATAGCCGAAGTTTTCATAGGTGCCAAATTGCGCGCCGGATTCCGTCCAGGCTCCGCGACTCAGATATTCCGTGCTCGAAACGACCCCCAGCCGGTCGCGGTCGAAGAGCGGGGAATATTCCTGTTGGGAAATCGTGGGTGACATGGTACCGGCGACCACCGGGGACAGCAAATTCGCCAGCAGATATTCATTTTCGGTCGGGGTTTGATACCGGAGATTGATCAGGTTCGGATCGCCGAGCGCAGCGTAACTGTTGGCCAGGAATAAATGGGCCGAGTAATTCGCATAGTCAAAATTCACCGCGCGGACGGCTTCGCGCACGGCCACGTCGTCCATGCCGTCGTCCTGATACATCGCCGCCAGATTCGCGCTGCGCACCGCCTGGTCCTGGTCCAGCAGCAGTTGCGAGCGATAGACGCTCCGGTTGTCATTCAATTCCTGCGATTGTTCCAGGTCCCCAATGGCTTCGTTGATCCGGTTGTTCTCCTGATTGAGCAGGGCGGAATAAAGCCACGGCGTCGGGTCCCTGGGATCCAGTTTTTTCGCGAGTTGAAACTCCCTGGTCGCGTGCAGGTAATCGCCCGCATTTGCGTAAGCCTTGCCGAGATAACTCCGCAATTCGGCGCGCTGCGGCTCCAGCGCCGCGGCCACCAGCAGGTCCTCGCGTCCGCCCTGGGTGTCGCCGCGGCGAATTCGGCACAGACCGCGGCCCAGCCACGCGTTGCCGAGAGCGGAGTCCACGGCAAGGGCCTGGTCAAACCAGCTGATGGCTTCGCCGGTGCGGCTTTGCGCCGCAAGCAGGAATCCCTTCAGTGCGAGTGCCTGCGCGTTGCGCGGCGCTAGCGCCAAGCTTTTTTCCAAGGCTTCGAGCGCACGGTCGTTATGACCGAAACTGAATTCCAATTCCGCCACCCGTTCCCAGGCAAAACCGAAGTCCGGCGAGTTGGTGACGGCCTGCCGGGCGGAATTCAGCGCGGCTGGCAATGAAACGCCGGGTATGGCGCGTGATTGTTCATAATAAGAGTCCGCCAGAAATTCCGTGGCCAACTGCGGATGCACCGCTGCCATGCCCGGCTGTCGCTTCACGGCAGCGATGAGCTGGCGCAGGGCCGCGGCAATCCGTTGCGGACGGCTGGAGGCATTGGTGTCAGACAGCGATGCAAGCATTGCCCCGGCTGGTTCGACCTGGCCGACGCCCAACAGCAGACCGGCATAATAAACCCGCTCGGCGTCAGAGCCGGGTTGCCGGCCGGCCGGATATTTGGCCAGCGCCGACAGCAGATCGCCCGAGCGGTAGGCCTGGAGGGATTCGCCGAGGATCTGATGCTCTTCGGGCGTGAACGGCAAATCCGCCGGGGCAATCACCGCCGGATAGTAAAAGCACCATTGCAGGATGTTGTTGGCAATGAAACCAGTGGTGCGAACCGGAGCCTGGCCCGGCTCAACGACGGCCTGCTGACCATTGGTCAGCAAGAGCGTGGCCTGTTCATTGCCAAACCGGACCTTGCCGTCGATCACGGACAACGTCGTGTGTTCCGTTTCATCCGCAGTCACGACAAATTCCGTGCCCTCCACACCAGCGACGGCGCCGCGGGTGATGACCCGGATGCGGCCCGGTTCGTCCCGATGGAAAAAGGAGGCGATGCCCCGAAGCAAATGCAGCCCGCATTGCGCATCGGATGAATCCGGCGGCAACACTTCGAGCTCCGTCAAGGCACCAAAAGACACCACGCTCCGGTCCGACCAGAGGAGCGCCATCCGGCTGTCGGCGCCGGTGCGCAACCGGTCGAATGGATGCACGACCTGGTTGGTTTGCGCCGGCGCCCAGGCCGCGGCCGTGGCGGGAGAAACCTCCACCTTGCCTTGAAGCACCACAATCCGGATTTCGTTCGTGGCAGCGCCACCAGTCGCCGGCTGCGCAAAAGACACCTCAACGCAAGCCGAGAATCCCCAAATCATTGCGGCTGTCAAAAGACCGTGCCCGGCTTTAGGAAACAAAT
The DNA here is from genome assembly GCA_049516755.1 of Verrucomicrobiota bacterium. GTDB lineage: Bacteria > Verrucomicrobiota > Verrucomicrobiia > Limisphaerales > UBA11358 > UBA11358. The sequence continues at coordinate 2,654 of JBEKSU010000026.1, forward strand.
TCAAGCGTTTTAATCCCTTCACGCATCTGACTGATGAACAATGCTGAGACAAACATATAACACCCTTTTCTTCAACAATTTTCGCGATGACGGTGTATTTTATTGCCAACCGCGATTTCAGACTACATTACTTGTTAAATGGCCGAGCCGATGGATGAATTGATTCCGACGCGCGCAACGCTGATTCAACGCCTCAAAGACTGGCAGGATCAGTCAAGTTGGCAGGATTTTTTTGACACGTACTGGAAACTCATCTATGGCGTCGCCCTCAAAGGCGGCTTGACCGCGGCCGAAGCGCAGGACGTGGTGCAGGAAACAATGATCTCGGTCGCCAAACACATGCCCACCTTCGTATATGATCCGGCGATCGGCTCCTTCAAAACCTGGCTCCTGAACATGACCCGCTGGCGCATCACCGACCAACTCCGCAAGCGCGGACCCGCTTACGCCGCCGGCCATCCGGCTTCCGAAGACACTGCGACTGGCACCCGTACGGTGGACAAGGTGGTGGATCCGGCGAGCCCGGCACTGGACGCGCTGTGGAACGCGGAATGGGAAAAGAACCTGCTCGATGCCGCCATGTCAAAAATTAAACGCCAGCTTGACCCGCAAAAGTATCAAATCTTCGATCTCTACGTGAACAAGGGATGGCCGCCGGAAAAGGTGGCCGCCTCGTTCGGCATTTCCGTGGACCAGGTTTATCTGGCCAAACACCGGACGACGGAACTGATCAAGGAAGAAGTCAAAAGGCTCGAAAGCAAGGTGAGTTGACCGGTCAACAAATCTCACCCCTGAATCCTTGCTGTCTCAGCGCCTCAAACAACACCAGCGCCGCACAATTTGACAGGTTCAACGAACGGGATTGCTTGTTGAACATCGGAATCCGCAACCAGTGGTCACGGTTTTGTTCCAATAACTGCCTCGGCAAACCGGCGGTCTCGCGCCCGAAAACCAGATAATCATCTGCCTGGAATTTCGCCTCGGTGTAAATCTTCGGCCCGCCTGATTCGACGAACCAGAGCCGCACGTTTGCCGGGAGCTTTTCTTCAAATGCTTTCCAGTTCAGCCACCGATGCCATTCGACGTGCTGCCAGTAATCCATGCCCGCGCGCTTGAGCTGCGCGTCGTCGAGCTTAAACCCGAACGGCTCAATCAAATGCAACGTCGTTTTCGTGGCGGCACAAAGGCGCGCCACGTTGCCCGTGTTCGGCGGGATTTCCGGTTCAACCAGGACAACGTGCATAGCGTTCAGATTTTGGACTTTGGGCTTTGGACTTATAGAAGACTTTCCACAGCACCAGCCCATGTGCCGGAGCGGTCATGCCGGCCACGCGCCGGTCCTTTTTCGCCAGCATCCGCCGGATTTCATCCGCCGGAAATTTGCCCAGCCCGATCTGCACCAGCGTGCCCACAATGCCGCGGCACATCTTGTAAAGAAAACCGTCGCCTTCGATGATAAACGTCAGTTGCGGGCCGGACTTTTTAATGTCGCAGCGGGTGAGCCGGCGCACGGTGGATTTCATCTCGTAATTCCGGCTGGCGGCGAACGATTTGAAATCGCGCCGTCCGACAAACAGCGGCGCGGCGGCGCGCATGGCTTTTAGATTGAGCGGACGCGTCACCTGCCAGGCGCTGTGGCGCAGCAGCGGATTCATGGCCATGTGGTTCCAGACAAAGTAACGATATTGCTTGCCCGCCGCGTCGAAGCGGGCGTGAAATTTTTCCGGCATGCGAGAAGCGGAAAGCACGCGAATGTCTTCCGGCAGCCACGCGTTGATCGCCAGCGCGAGCCGGCGCGGGGACAGCTTGCATTCGGCCCCGGGAATTTCAAAATGCGCGACCATGCCCAGCGCATGAACCCCCGTGTCCGTGCGGCTGGCGCTATGCAAACGCGGTTTGCTCGGGAACAATTTTGCCAGCGCCGTCTCGACGATTTCCTGCACGCCGGTCCCGGTTTTCTGGACCTGCCAGCCTTCGTAGCCCGTGCCGTCGTAGGCGATGGTAAGTTTGAATTTCAGTGTTCTCACAAATTTTCGGAGGGGCGAGCTCCGCGAGTCCCAATTTTTAATTCAATTCAATCAGGGGCTCGTGTAACTCGCCCCTCCGAATCAAATCACATCCCATCCAAAAAACTCTGCAACAAAATGGCCGCCGCCATTTTGTCCACCTTCTCTTTGCGTTTGTCCCGGCGCACGCCGCCCTGGATCAACACCCGGTTCGCCTGCGCCGACGTCAGCCGTTCGTCCAGGGTTTTGACCGGGACGACCACGGCGTCCTTCAACGCAGCAACAAATGTTTGAACTTTTTCCGCCGCCGGGCCGTAGCTGCCGTCCATGTTGCGCGGCAGGCCGACGATAATCAGTTCGACTTCCTTTTCGCGGATCAACTGCCGGAGCCGCGTCAAAAAATCCGCGAACGGTTCGGCGGGAATGAATTCCAACGGCTGCGCGATGGTTTTGGTTTCATCGCTCACCGCGACGCCGATGCGCTTGGTTCCGTGATCGAGGGCGAGGATTCGCATTGCGCCTCCAGTTTTGCACCAATCGTCAGGCGTGGCGAGCCGATTTCAAATGGTTCGCCTTTAACTCCCGCCCTCAACCTGACCTTCTCCCCCAGGAGAAGGGACAGCTATTGGCTGATTTTATTTTGCGTATGTCGGTTCGGCAAATCGCGTCGCATTGTTTTGCGTGAGACGGCGAAGGATTCTCCCTCTCCTGGGGGAGAGGGCCGGAGCGAGGGCGAGTGTCGCCACTGATTTACTGTGGAAACGGAAATTTCTTTTTCGTGTGTTTCGTGTGTTTCGTGGTTAAATTTTCCCCGCAATGATTCAGTACCTCGATTTGCTGCGGCATGTTCTGGAGCACGGGAAGCCAAAGACCGACCGGACCGGCACCGGCACGCTTTCCGTGTTCGGGGCACAGGCGCGATTTGATTTGCGGAAAAACTTCCCGCTGCTTACGACGAAGAAGGTCCACACCAAATCCATCATCTACGAGCTGCTCTGGTTTTTGCGCGGCGATACGAACGTCAAATATCTCCACGAACACGGCGTAACCATCTGGGATGAATGGGCGGACAAGGACGGCAGCCTCGGCCGCATTTACGGCGCGCAGTGGTGCGACTGGCGCACAACGGACGGACGTTCCATCAACCAGATTCACGACGTTATCGCGCAGATCAAAAAGAATCCCGACAGCCGGCGACACATCGTTAGCGCCTGGAATCCGGGCGAGATCGAGCAGATGGCCCTGGCGCCGTGCCATGCGCTGTTCCAGTTTTACGTCAGTGACGGCGAGTTGAGCTGCCAGCTTTACCAGCGCAGCGCTGATATTTTCCTGGGTGTGCCGTTCAACATTGCCAGCTACGCGCTGCTCACGCTGATGGTTGCGCAAGTTTGCGGCCTGAAGCCCGGCGCTTTCGTTCACACGTTCGGCGACCTGCATCTCTATAGCAACCACGTCGAGCAGGCGAAGCTGCAACTGTCGCGCGAACCGCGTGCGTTGCCGCAGATGAAATTGAATCCGGCGGTGAAGGACATCCACGGCTTCAAGTTCGAGGATTTTGAATTGACCGGTTACGACCCGCATCCGGCCATCAAAGCGCCGATTGCGGTGTGAGTATTTTCAACCACGAATGGACACGAACGTTAAGCAACAAAATCATTTTTAATTCGTGTAGATTTGTGTTTATTCGTGGTTTTATTATCCCGATGAAACACTTCAAAGCCATTGCTGCTATGTCGATGAACCGCGTGATTGGCGCGGGCGGCAAAATCCCGTGGCATCTGCCGGAGGATTTCAAGTGGTTCAAAAAGATGACGATGGGCAACGTCATCGTCATGGGGCGCAAGACGTTTGAAAGCCTGGGGCAGCCGCTGCCCAACCGGAAGAACCTGATCCTGACGCGGCATCCGCAGCGGCTCATCAAAAACATGCCGGAGATTTTCGGGCAATACCATGAGTGGCGCAGCGGAAAATATCTCAAGCGGGCGTATCAATTCCATTTTTCCAGGCTCGGAGAGAAGCAGGAGACGGAAATATTCATTTTCAATTCGCTGGAAAAATTGAACCCGGAGGAATTTCCGAACGACATATTCATCTGCGGCGGCGAGGAGATATACGGGCAGGTATTGCCGCGCTGTTCCGACCTTTACCTGACGCTGGTCAAACGCGAAGTCGAAGGCGACGCCTTTTTCCCGCCGTTCGAAGACCGGTTTGTGCTGGCGGAAGAAATCCGCGACACGCCGGAGTTCAAAATCCTGCATTACCAGCATCGCTCGCTGGCTTCCTCGGAGGGATGAGTTACACGAGTCCCTGGATAATTGGGACTCACAGAGCTCGCCCCTCCGAAATAAAACAGGCGGACCGTTGCCGGCCCGCCTGCGTGTGAATTCAGTTGTTCGAGTGATTACTCGGGTTTTTCGTCCTGTTTCGCCTCGTCGGCGGCGTCGAAGGCGTGTTGCAACGCCACGAGGTCTTCGCCGGGCTTGAGGGCATCGAAAATCTTCTGCTCTTCCTTGAGCTGTTCGTCAGAATAGCTGGCAGCCTTGATGGAAAGGCCGATGCGCCGTTCGCCCTTGTCAATCTTGATGACGCGGGCGGTCACATCCTGGCCGGCCTTGAGCACGTTCTTGATCTTGTCCACGCGCTCCTCGCTGACCTGCGAGATGTGCACGAGACCGTCGATATCGTGCTGCAAACCGATGAACGCGCCGAAGCTCGCGAGCTTGGTGACCTTGCCGGTGACGACGTCGCCGACCTTGTACAGCTGGTCAATGTTCGCCCAGGGATCCTGCGAGAGCTGTTTGATGCCGAGTGCGATGCGCTGGTTCGGGCGGTCCACCTCAAGCACGACGGCTTCGACTTCGTCGCCCTTCTTGAGCACTTCGGACGGGTGATTAATCTTGCGCGTCCATGACACGTCGGACACGTGAATCATGCCGTCTATGCCCTCTTCCAATTCCACAAATGCGCCGTAACTGGTGAGGTTGCGCACCTTGCCTTTGACCCGGGCGCCGACGGCGTATTTCGCCTCGGCATTGTCCCACGGATTGGATTCCAACTGGCGGATGCCGAGGGAAATTTTCTGCTCTTCCCGGTTGATGCCGAGCACAATGGCTTCAATTTCCTGATCCTGTTTGAGCACGTCGCTGGGCTTGGCCACGCGCTTGGTCCACGATAATTCGGTGACATGAACGAGGCCTTCGACGCCCATCTCCAGTTGCACAAAGGCGCCGTAAGGCACGAGGCTGACGACCTTGCCTTTGACCTTCGCGCCGACGGGATACTTGGTCTCGATGTTGTCCCACGGGTTGGCCATTTTTTGCTTGAGGCCGAGGCTGACGCGTTCCTTTTCCTTGTTCACGTCCAACACAACCACGTCGATTTCCTGGCCGACCTTGAGAATTTCCGAGGGATGCGCGATCCGGCCCCAGCTCATGTCCGTGATGTGGAGCAGGCCGTCGATGCCGTTCAACTCGATGAACGCGCCGAAATCGGTGATGTTCTTGACCGTGCCCTTGCGGATGTCGCCGGGCACCATTTCGGCCAGCAGTTTGGCGCGTTTTTCGTTGCGCTCCTGCTCGATCAGTTCGCGGCGCGAGAGCACGATGTTCTGCCGCTCCTGATTGATTTTGACGACCTTGAATTCGTAGGTGTTGTTGACGAATTGAGCGAGATTCCTCGGCGTGATAACATCAATTTGCGACGCGGGCAAAAACGCCTCGACGCCGATGTTGACGACGAGGCCGCCCTTGACGACCGATTTGACCTTGCCCTGGATCGTACCGCCTTCGTTGCAAATGGTGAGGATGCGCTCCCAATTTTGCTTGAACTCGGCCTTTTCGTGCGAGAGTTCGACCGTGCCATCCTTGTTTTCGAGTTTTTCGATGAGGACATCAATTTCGTCGCCGACCTTGAGTGCGTTGGCGTCCACAAATTCATTGGTGGGGATGACGCCTTCACTTTTGTAACCGATGTCCACCAAAACTTCCTTCGGGCGGACTTCGATGATTGTACCTTTGACAATTTCACCGACGGCAAAACGCATCGCGCTTTGCTTCATGGCTTCTTCCATCGTGAGCATAACTATTCCGGGTTGTACTGCGGGAGGCTTGGTCGCCCGTTGAAACGGACTTCGAAGACTCCATTGCCTAACTACCAAACGCTGCCTTGGCAACGGAGGGTTGAATGTTAGGTTGTTTGTTGACTGTTGTTTCTCAGCCTCAATGAACATCCGCATCCGCGGTGTTCAGGCGGAGGGGAAGATAGACTTAACGGCGGATAATGCAAGCGGGAAATAGTGTAAAAATTAATCAACGACATTAACAGTCAACCATCAACCATGCCCTCAAAAAAAGAAACGGCGCTGGATCAGCGCCGTTTCAATTTTACGTAACCCCACCCTCCAAAATGACTTGTTGCCATGTCAAAACCGGGTGCGTCCATTCCTCCATCGGACAAGGAGCAAGATGGCCGACAAGCGGTCAAGCTGTGGGTATTTTCAGTTTGGCACCCACAACGATGCGGTCGTTCTGCAAATCGTTGGCCGCTTTAAGAGCTCTGACCGTTGTGCCGTGGGCTTTGGCAATGCGGGTCAGGCTGTCGCCGGATTTGACCACATAAAGAGTCTCGGTCTGGCTGGCGGTCGCTGCCGGCTCCTTGGAAACAACCGCCGGGTTCTGGCTGGTTGCGTTGAAATTTGGTTGAGGAGCTGGCTTTGGCTTCTGCTCCACTGCCAAAGCCGGGGTTGTCCAGGATGCTGGCACACCTGTCGCTTGTGCGGACTTTTTGGCCGGCAGGGGCGTGGTCGTTGCCTGTTCGCTCATGCAGCCTTCAATTAAAAGTCCGACCAGCAGGATTACGATGGCAACCACAGCAGCAATAAATCCCCTTTTAAAGTGCTCCCGGCGGCGTTGCTGACTGTCCGCCCTCTGTAAACAAGACGGGATTTGGAAAGGGTTCGACGGATTAACAATATTCATAGTCTCTTCAAAGTAGCCAGCATGGCTAATGCCAAGCACCTGGGAAAATCCGGTGACAGAATCAACCAGTCTTGCCAACCCGAATCGCCATGACTCGGAGTAAGTCAAACTGTCCAATTTCCGAACGAGATACCGGCCACTGACGGTTTTGGCGCCAAATCACTGCACAAGCCCGCGTTGACACCCGGCAACTCCGCTCCTACTTTCGCATGATATGTTCGAACTCGTCGCGCCCTACCAGCCCGCCGGTGACCAGCCGCAGGCGATTGCAAAGCTGACCGCTGGGTTGTTGTCCGGCGCGAAACATCAGGTGCTGCTCGGCGTCACCGGCTCGGGCAAGACGTTCACCGTCGCCAATGCCATCCGGAACGTGGACAAACCGACGCTCGTCATCTCGCACAACAAAACACTCGCCGCGCAGCTTTATGCCGAGTTCAAAAGTTTTTTTCCCCGCAACGCCGTCGAATACTTCGTCAGCTATTTTGATTACTACCAGCCCGAAGCCTACATCCCGCGCACCGACACATTCATTGAAAAGGATTCGAGCCGGAACGAGGAGATTGAGCGGCTGCGGCTTTCCACGATGAGTTCCCTCTTCTCGCGCCGCGACGTCATTGTCGTCGCCAGCGTGTCGTGCATTTACGGCATCGGCAGCAAGGAGGATTACGAGGCGATGGTCATTCCCGTCCGCGTCGGGCTGGAATTGTCACGCGAACAATTCCTCGCGCGCCTTGTGGACCTGCTCTACGACCGGAATGACATCGAGTTCACCCGCGGCCAGTTCCGCGTGCGCGGCGACACGGTGGAACTTCGTCCTGCCGGGCGCGAAGACGGGCTGCGGGTGGAATTTTTTGGCGAGCAAATCGAGCGGCTCACCCGCTTCGAACCGCTCACGGGAAACAAAATCGAGACGCTCGACGCCGTTACCATTTTCCCGGCGAAACAATTCGTCACCACCGGCGACAAAATGAAACGCGCCATCGTGGCCATCCGCGAGGAACTTGGCGAACGCATCGCCTGGTTCGAGAATCACGGCAAGCTGCTCGAAGCCCAGCGCATCAAGCAGCGGACGGAATATGATCTGGAAATGATGGAGGAAATGGGCGTTTGCTCCGGCATTGAGAACTACTCGCGCCACATCGGCGGGCGCGCGCCCGGTTCGCAGCCATGCACGCTGTTTGATTTTTTCCCGCCGGATTATCTCCTCGTCATTGACGAATCGCACGCCACCGTGCCGCAAATCGGCGCGATGTTCGAGGGCGACCGCTCGCGCAAAACGGTGCTGGTCGAGCACGGCTTTCGATTGCCGAGCGCGCTGGACAACCGGCCTATGAATTTTCTGGAGTTTCAATCCATGCAAAACCAGACGATTTACGCCAGCGCAACCCCCGCGCCGCGGGAAATCGAGTGGGCGAGGCAAAGCGCTGGAACGCCGGCCTCCGGCACGGCTCGGTCAGATGTTTTTGCAAAACGTGCCGGGCCGGAGGCCGGCGCTCCAATACCCGGCGTCACGGAACTCGTCGTGCGCCCGACGGGACTCGTTGACCCGAAAGTCACGCTCAAACCCCTCAAAGGCCAGATTGACGACCTCATCGAGGAATGCCGCAAGCGTGCCGACACGAAGGAACGCGTGCTCGTGACCACGCTCACCAAGCGCACCGCCGAGGAGTTGACCGATTACCTGCGCGACATCGGCGTCAACGTGCGCTACCTGCACAGCGAGATTGACGCCATCGAACGCGTCGAAATTTTGCGCGCGTTGCGCAAGGGCGAATTCGACGTGCTGGTCGGCATCAATCTGCTTCGCGAGGGACTCGATCTGCCGGAAGTTTCACTCGTGGCGATTCTTGACGCCGACAAGGAAGGTTTCCTGCGCAGCGAAACAAGCCTGATTCAGACTGCCGGCCGCGCCGCACGCCATCTTAACGGCGAAGTCATTCTCTACGCCGATGTGATGACCAACAGCATTAAAAAATTTCTGGCCGTCACTGAATACCGCCGCCAACGTCAGGTCGAGTACAACCGCGAGCACAACATCACGCCCCGCAGCGTCAGCCGGGCCGTTGAGGAAAGCCTCGCCACCTACGAATCGAAGCGCAAGGAAGCCGATGCCGTCCTCCACGACGCCGGCATGGATGTGGACCTTACCGGAACGATCAATGAACTCGAAGACGAAATGCTCGCCGCCGCAAATGAGCTTAAATTCGAGAAGGCTGCCCTGCTGCGGGACCAGATCAAGGAGCTCAAGCGGATGTTGGATTGCAGCCGGCCGGCCGGGGAGGTGAAGACACAGCCAGTCAGTTACCGGAAGAAAGCCCGGCCCGGCCATGGTTGAGCGTGGAATTTCAGCCTGACACCCCAAAAAAGCGGGATAAATGGATATTTTTCGGCACGTTCTGTGCTGTCAAATTCAACATTTGAACACCGGCACGGCCACCGATGACGAGGAAAAACAAGCCGTTCCGGCGGGAAAGAAAATTACTCAATTATGATGATTCCAGGTTTATTGGCCGGCGCAGGAACAGTGAATGCGGAGAATGCGCTCCAGTCATTGATTCCCTCGGGATCCACCGTTTCTCAAGTCCTCATTTATTTCGGTGCCCTGTTCCTGGTGGCGCTGGCGGTTTTCGCCTGGGCGGTTTTTCGCACGCAGCACGGCCGGCGGCATTCACATCAATATCGTCAGAAACCGGCAGCAAAACGCCAGCCGCTGCCCGTGTATCGTCCTCACAATCCCACACTGGCGGAAACCGGCGGCCTGCCACCGCTTCGCACTGAAAAATAGCCCCTCCCCGGCCTGATTGGGAAAGCACCATCGTCGGCTGCCAGCCGGCGCAGGAAGGGCGCCGGTCCAGGCGATCCGTCCAATCCATCCTGCCCGTTGCTCGTCCGGTCATATTTTGTGCGCGAGTCAACGCGGTAAAAAGATTCGGACCAGACATCAACCATGACGGACCCGTGGCGGTCCAAGGGCTCACACTGACAATTTGACGGCCGGATCCGTTCGCTTGGAATCAGGAAACGACGCGGCCAAGTCCGAGCCGTGAACCGGCCAGGGCGGTTTCATGCCACAGACTGATGAGTTCACTCAGGCTTTGCAGCCACGGCAGCACGCGATTTTCCAGCGCGTTGGAAAGCGGAATGGTGTCTTCTGAATGGCAGGCTTCGTTCACCTCCCGGATGATGGTGGCAATTTGCTCCAGCTGCCATTTGCGGAGTTGGGTGAGCGACGCGCGATTATCGAATGGCTCGCAGGTATTTTCCGGCAACAGGCTCAGGGTAATCACCGGTTCTTTGAGAACTGCGGCCAGATTCCACCAGACTTCGTGTGCCACCCGGCCATTGTTGATGAGGACCAGCGTGAGGGCGGTTTCAACACATTCCCGGGCGAGGTCCGTTTGTTGAAACGCCTTCTTGAGCAGCAGGAGGGACGTCTCTTCCAACGCGACGGTCACGGCCTCGACGCGGCAACAAATTCTTTGATTAAGCAGTGGCAGGGCAAGATTTACCGGCTGCCCATCAATGCTTACGGAATACAGAATGCGATGGCTTTCCAAGGCGAGTGTTTCGAGATGGCACCGAATGGCGTTAAGGGAGCGGTGCCCGGACGGCAGTTCCACTGGCAAACCATCAAGTATTATATCAATCTCATCACGAGTTTCTTGGCCATCGAATGAGTTTTCGTGCATATTTCCATCGAAAGCATGCATTTTACGTGCCTCAAAACGGGATCATCCCCAAAACTTATTCACAGGCTGCCCGTCCCCTTTTGTTTGCATCTTGTTTTTCCCTGCCGGCTGTCGCATTTTAAGAAACGCTGATTTTTAATGTGCGAATATGCAATCTGGAACGAGGCCATTTCTCCGCTTTCTGGGAAGCTGGCTCATCAACACCCTTGCGGTGGTGGTGGCGGCCATCATTCTTCGCGGCCATATTCGTTATGAAAAGCCGGCCGATCTGATTGTTGCGTCCCTGTTGCTCGGCATCCTCAATGCGTTCGTCAGGCCGATTCTGATGCTCCTGGCGCTGCCGCTCCTGATCTTCACGCTCGGCCTGTTCACGCTCGTCATCAACGCTCTGCTGCTCTACTTCGTCGGGGTGTTGATGGGCCCGCACTTCCAGGTGGACAGTTTCGGGTTCGCGTTTCTCGGCGCCATCATCATCAGCATTGTGTCCCTGGCGCTGAACGCCTTGACGGGCATGGGCAACACCCGCGTCACGATTCAACACCGGCAACACCCGCCCAAATCCGACAAGGACGACGGCCCGGTCATTGACGTTTGAACTTCATGCCGGTGTTTGATAAGCCGCTCGCAAGGTGTTGATGCCGCGCGCGCGAAATTCCCGCTCGAAATCCGTGAGCAATTCCGCCAGTTCCGGCGGCGTTTCAATCCGCTGAAACTCCCTGCTCGCGCCAAACACCCCGGTCATTTGGATAAAATATTCTTCATCGTCGGTTCGTAAATAAACCTCGCCCCCCGGAGCGAGCGCCGCCCGGGCCAGTCGTGGAAACGCGTCGTTGATGAGCCGGTTTTTATGGTGCCTTTTCTTCGGCCAGGGATCGGGAAAATAAATGTGCAATGCAGAAGCTGAATGCGGCGGCAAAAGATATTGCAGGAAATAAGATGATTCAATTTGCACGCCGCGCAGATTCGTCAGTCCGGCGCGGCGGCCTTTGCGATCCAGCTTGCGCATGCGGCCGAGGAGCCGCTCCACGCCGATGAAGTTCCGTTCCGGATGCCGCCCGGCGTATTCAGCCAGGAACGAAGCATCGCCGCAGCCGAGTTCGACTTCCAACGGCTGCGAACGCGGGAAAAGTCGCGCCAAATCCAGCCGTTCGACGACGGAAGCGAGTTGGACGATCAGATTGGTTGAATCTTCCGTTTGGGTTTTCAAATCGCAAAGCGCCAATCGCAAATCAAAAATTGAGAGATGGTCGGGGCGGTGAGATTCGAACTCACGACCTCTTGTACCCGAAACAAGCGCGCTAGCCAGGCTACGCTACGCCCCGACGTCAGAGTTGAACAGCTTACCCGCCCAAGACGGGAATGGCAATGCTGAATTTCAGGAACCCCGGGCCATAAGACGAAGAAACCGTGTAAATTTGAGGGCTTTTTAGCATTCTGAAATCGTAGCTGACAATTTTTCAAAACCCGCTAGGCTGAACCCCGCAATGTGACCGGCAAATTTTGGCAGCCGGCAACAGCAAACAATCAGCAAGAACAAACAGGCATTCAGATGAAGCGGAAAATTTTATCCATCGCGGCGTGCTCGGTTTTCATGGCAATTCTAACCGGATGTGCAAATGTGGGCGAGATAAAGGGCGGCCACACGGACACTTCTGTCACATTGGCCGGGAAGAATTATAAAGTCGTCCAAGCGGGCGTTATCGGCCATAGTTCAGGTTTTAGGCTTTTAGGCCTTATTCCTATAGTAAGCCCCAACTACGCCAACGCCAAAGCGTCATTGTATAAGTCAATTAAGGAACCGATAACGGGCAGGGCTGTAGCGTTGGCCAATGAAACTGAAGACCGGTCGTTGTTGTACTTGATTCTCTTCTCCATTCCCCGGGTTACAATTACTGCGGACGTGATTGAATTCACCGACGCGCCCATGGGCGAGCATGCTACGCCAAAATAATTTGCTGCGGTGGCTTGTCAAATGGCTGGAGCCCGGGTTCATATCGCCAGCAACAACCGCTTGATTTCCTTCAACCGTGCTCCGGCCTGTTTCCTGGTCAGGCGCGGAAACTTGCCGCCGAGCGTGATGAAATCGCCGTGGCGCGTCAGCATCAGCTTGTCGTCCTTGACCTCGATCACCGTCACCGCCTTTTCACTGGCGAGAATCCTGATTTCGGCCGCCTGCAGCAGCAATTCCACCGCCGCGGGCAGCGGGCCGAAACGGTCGCGCAGCTCCTTCTGCAAATGGTCCAGCGCGGATTTTTCATTGGCCTGCGCCAGCTTGCGATAAATTTCGATGCGGTGTTGCGGCTCGGTGATGTAGCTGTGCGGCAGTGTCGCTGTCCCCATATTTTGGGACGGCGACACGCCGTCCCTCCCGGTCGTCTCCAGAAAATCCAGCTTCAGGCTGACTTCCACGCGCGGTTTCACCTTTTCACCTTTGAGCGCGCTGACGCTTTGCTTGAGCAACTGGCAGTAAAGCTCAAAGCCGACGGCGGTGATATGGCCGCTTTGTTCCGAGCCGAGCAGGTTGCCCGCGCCGCGGATTTCGAGGTCGCGCATGGCGATTTTGAATCCGCTGCCGAGCGTGGAGTATTGCCGGATGGCGCTGATGCGTTTGCGCACGTCGGTCAGCAGACTCGCGTGCCGCGGCAACAACAGGTAGGCGTAAGCCTGATGCTTGTAGCGCCCGACCCGACCGCGCAACTGGTAAAGATCGCTCAGGCCAAAACGGTCCGCCCGGTCAATGATGATGGTGTTGGCATTCGGAATATCGAGCCCGCTCTCGATAATGGTCGTCGAAAGCAGGACATCCGCCTCGCCGTTGACGAATTTCGTCATCACCGCCTCGAGTTCATCCGATTCCATCTGGCCGTGACCGACGACGATGCGGGCGTGCGGCGTCAGCGACTGTAATTTCGACCGCATGATTTCGATGGTCATCACGCGGTTGTGCAGGAAGAAAACCTGCCCGCCGCGGTTCAGCTCGCGCTGGATGGCGTCGCGGATGACGCGCTCGTCGTATTGCACCGCGATGGTCTCGACCGGCAGGCGGTCGTGCGGTGGGGTCTGGATGGTGCTCATGTCGCGCGCGCCGGTGAGCGCGAGGTAAAGCGTCCGCGGAATGGGCGTGGCGCTGAGCGTCAACACATCCACAAGCGTGCGCAGCCGCTTGAACTTTTCCTTGTGCAGCACGCCGAAGCGCTGCTCTTCGTCAATCACCACCAGGCCGAGTTCCTTGAACGCAATGTCGCTTTGAATCAGCCGGTGGGTGCCGATGACAATATCCACCGCGCCGGCCGCCAGATCCCGGACGACCTGCTGTTGTTCGCGATGCGTGCGGAAACGCGAGAGCAGTTCGATGCGCACCGGGTAATCGGCCATGCGCTCGCGGAACGTGTTGAAATGCTGTTGCGCCAGCACCGTCGTCGGCACCAGCACGGCGACCTGTTTCCCGCCCATCACGGCCTTGAATGCGGCGCGGATGGCGACTTCCGTCTTGCCAAAGCCGACGTCGCCGCAAATCAAGCGGTCCATCGGCTTGGGACGTTCCATGTCAGATTTCGTTTCACCGATGGCGCGAAGCTGGTCCGGCGTTTCCTCGAAAACGAATGCGCCCTCGAATTCGCGCTGCCACGGCACATCCGGCGGGAACGAATGGCCTGCCTGCGATTCGCGCACGGCCTGGATTTGCAACAGTTCGGCGGCAACGTCGCGGACGGCACGCTCGGCCTGTTCCATTGCCTTGTTCCAGCGCGTGCCGCCGAGCGTGTTGAGCGACGGCCGCGCCTTGCCGGCGCCCACGTATTTGCCGACGAGATGCGCCTCGGTGACGGGCACATAAAGCTTGGGCGGTTCATCGCCGGGATTGCGGGGCGCGTATTCGATAACGAGGCACTCCGTTTCAGATTGCCGATTGCCCGAAGAGAAGGGCAAGGTTTTCAGGCCGAGGTAGCGGCCGATGCCGTATTGGATATGAACAACAAAATCGCCTTCCTCCAATTCAGTGAAATCAATGTCGAGGGCGGAACGGGTGGCCAGCGCGTGCGGGGATTTCAACCGGCGTGGCCGCTGGATTTTATAGCGGCCGAAAATTTCCGCGTCGGTGACGACGGCAAGTTTTGCCTCTTCGCAGAGGAACCCGCGGGAGAGCGTGCCAATATGAGTCCAAAGTCCGAAGTCCGAAGTCCAAGGCTGTTCGCCCTCGCCCGACTTTGGACTTTGAACTTCGGGCCTTGGACTTTCAAAACCGTATTCCTTCCAGATTTCCTCAAATCGTTGCCGTTCACCGTCGTTGTTGCAGAAGACATGAACGGTATAACCCTGGCGGAGCCAGCGGTGGAGTTGGTGGAAAAATTCGCGGCGTTGCGCCTCGGCGATTTGCGGATCTGGCGCGCGGTCGCCGAGCGGGCGAAAGGCGTCAAGCGAAGCAAAGCCGAGAGCGCCGAACTCCGATTCAGCGCGTTGGAGTCCAAGCTTCAGCTTGCCCGGGGAACAAGCTAAAGCTTGAACTCCAACATCAGCATCCCTCACTTCGAGCCGTGTCATGGCTTTCCGGTCGAGTTGGGCGTGGAAATCAGTCCAAGAGAGAAAAAATGGATCGTTTTCAGGGATTTGCCGTGCGTATTCGTCGGCGCGGGTGGCGAGTTGCTCCGGTTCGCAGAGGAGGAAAATTGTCTCCGGTGGAAGATAATCCACCAAAGTGGCGAGTGAGGCCGTCGTTTCGGAGGGACAAGTTACACGAGTCCCTGTTTCATCTTTATAATTGGGGACTCGTGTAACTCGTCCCTCCGATTGAAAGTGTTGCTTCAAAATTCCCAGCTCGCCGCCGGGCGGCAGGGTGACGGAAGCAATTTCTTCGCGCGAAATCTGGGTGAGCGGATCGAAGTGGCGCAGGGATTCAAGCTCATCGCCGAAAAATTCGAACCTTACCGGCCACGGGCTGATGAGCGGCCAAACGTCGAGAATGCCGCCGCGCAGGGCGATTTCACCCTTTTGCGTGACCTGGGCTTCCGGTTCGCAGCCTTGCTCTTCGAGCCATTCAATCAGATCGAGGGGATTGATTTTATCGCCGCGGGCAAGCGTGCGGGTGCGTTGCTGGATTTCACCGGGGGGAAAAGTTTTCTGCAAAAGCGCGGCGACACTGGTGACAACCAAAGGCGCAAATTGCAGGTTGCGCGCTGCGTCATGCGACAGGGTGACCAGCGTCTGGAGCCGGTCGCTGATGGTGTCGGCATGCGGCAGTTTGCCTTCGTGCGGCAGCACGTCCCAGGCCGGGTAAAACAGCGGCGGCGCGCCCAGCCACGTCTCCATGTCCTGTTGGAAACCTTCCTGCGTCCGGAGGTTGCCGGTCACGACAACGATCGGGCGGCGCGGGAAAACTTTCCGGAGCAGGGCCGCAAAAAACGGCTGTGCCACCTGGCTGACCTCCGCACAGGTCAACACTCCGCCATCCTCCAGTCGCCGCGCCAGGGATTGCACAGCGGGAGCTTTCGAGATGTCAGCGAACAAGCTGCTTGTCGCCGACGCTGCCGCGTTTTGCGCCAAGCAAGGGGAAGTTCGCAGCGAAAAACCGGGGCGTCAAGCCGCGTGGAACTGAAATACAGCAGGGAAGAACAATTGGTCGCTTGACAAATATTTGCCAAAACAACACTTATACCCCACGGCGTGCGCCAACGATGCCTGAACAAAGCAAAAATTCCCCCTGGTCGAGCGGATTGCTGTTTCTGATTGTTGTTGTCGGATTTGCGGCCCGGCTGTTGATGGCAGCCCGCGGCCACAATTACGATTTTGAGTCCTATAAAATTGTTTCGGGCATCGTTGATCAGGGAGGAAATGTTTATGCCAGCACGGATCGATATAACTATGGGCCCGTTTGGTTCAATATCCTGCATTTATTTCAACTGCTGGCCGGGCGCAACGAAACCGTCTTTCGCTACCTGATCCCCGGTTTTCTCAGCCTGGTGGACGTGGGTATTTTTCTGGTCTTATGGCGCAGATATGGGAAGGCGTCCGCCGCCTATTTTTTCCTTAACCCCATCTCAATCATCATCACCGGCTACCACTCGCAGTTTGATAATCTGGCGGTTTTGACGGGATTGTGGTCGGTGTTGCTGATGAAAGATGAATTTGATCAACCCGTTGACCGGCGGAAGTTTTGGGGATTGGTGGTTCTGGGATTGTCCCTGACAATAAAACATGTCTTGTTTGCCTTTCCCTTCTGGCTGGCAGTCAAGCAAAAGGGGCTGCGACAAAAGCTGGTGGTGATTTTTGTGCCCGTTTGCATATTTGCCTTGAGTTTCGCTCCCTACTGGCACGCCGGCAGCGAGGGAATCATTCAAAATGTCTTCCGGTATAAATCTGCCCACCACGACCATTTCTGTTTCTACAGAATGTTTGTCCCGGCGTTCATCCAGACCATGTTTGGCAGCCAGACGGTGTGGTTATTCCTGCTGGCTCTCTTCGCCTTTGTATACAAACAAAAGAAAGTTGTGGAATCCTTGCTTTTTTACACCTGCGTGCTGGTCGCAACGGCGCCGGCGACCACCAACCAATACCTGGCCATTCCCGTTCCATTTACGGTGACCAATGTAAATCCGTTCACGATCATGTACACAGCCACCGGATTCTTTCACCTACTGATTGACTATGACGGCCTTCATCTAACCGGACCAATTTTGGGGAATCTCCGGGCAAATCCTGATGTCCCCATTTTTATGTTGTGTTTCGGGCTGGTCTGGGCGACTTGGCGTGAGTTCTTGATCGCCTCGTTGAGAAGTTGCATCTCTGAAGTAAAGAGTCAGTTCGTTTGCGAAAAATAAAACAGAAAACAGCACCGTCGAGCCGTGGCATCCTCGTCTGACCGAAACGAGCGAAATCATTTATTTCATGCCTCCGAACTGGCCTTTTATCTCGACGACGCACCATTCGATCAAATCCATTATGTTCCGACGCCAGGTCACCCAGACCAGACCGAGACACAACAGGCAGATGGCGATATCAATAAAAACTGTCCGGGACAAGCCGGTCATGTGCAATCCGTTGACATCCACCAGCAGGTGCAGGGTGCCGAAGGCGGTGTACAACAGGGTGAAAACGTTGAAGTGCGTGGCCACGAAGGGAACGGGGATGGCCAGGTATTGGTTGACGACTGCCGGGGAGGCGGTGACCAGTACGGCGGTGTACAGCAGCAGGGATTCAAAGGTGTTTTTGCGCCTCCAGACGAAAGCAAAGACGGCCAGAAGAAAAAACCAGATGGCCTGGCTGCTGAACATAAATTGCAGGCAGAGCGGCACGAACAGGTTGTAAAAGTAACCGTTGGTGGCTGACTGATACAGGAACACATGATTGATGATTCCCGCCCGGCCGCCCGGCCAATAGGGAGCGAAAGACAGCAGAAACAGACCGATGGGCAACAAAATGATTCCGGCCTTTTGCCATAGTCCCCTTTGCTTGACCGCCAGCCAGAAGGGGAAGGCAAACAACAGGTGTTTGGTTGCCAGCGAAAGCCCCAAGACAGACAAACCCAGCAGCTTTCGGCGGTCGAGCGGCCGGTCAAATTCGTCTCCCACCAACCATGCCGCCAGCAGGCCCAGCAGAATGGCCAGATTGTCAAACTGGCTGTGGTAGCCGGTGATGATGATTGAGATGGGGTTGAAGAAAAACAAACCGGCGGCCAGCCGGCCATACTTGCGCCATAAAATGTAAAATATGCCCACATCCACCAGACTGAGAAACCCGGCCACGATGTAACGAAAAACAGCCGGATTGTGCCCGGCCAGCCAATCCAGAACATGCAGTACCTGGAACCAGACCGGCCCATAATTGTATCGGCCCGTTTCAGCGTAAACATTGCCTCCGCGTTCAACAACGTCCGCCACGATCCGCCAGGAATCCACATCAAAATTGTGACCGCGCGTTGCCACCAGCAGCCGGGCTGTGATTCCGGCGACGATTGCCACAAAGAACAACCAGTTTATTTTGGGATTATTCTTCGTTTCCATGCTTCCTTCCGGGTTGGATTGATCGGCTTACGGCGAGTTTGTTTGGACTGTGGAACGCCAGCCGGTGGCGATAGCCAAGGTCATGTCTTCCATCGGACTGACCTGGTTGGTCATGGGACCAACGAGTGTCACGACATTGGTGATTTGATAGACGAGGCGATAGCTGAATCTGGCACCCCAAACGAACGTATAAGGTTGATCCCCCCAACCTTCCGGCCCCCGGGGAGCCGGCGGCAAATCGACCGGCGGAGCTTGATTGGGGTGCGGCATCGGGACATTCCCGACAATCCAGACGGCATGCCCGGAACGGAGTGTGGTTTCCACCCGTTTCAAGACCGGTTCAATGACGTTGGTCATCTGAAGTTATGTTTTAAGCAGATCGTAGCGGTGATATCGATAATCTTCCAGCGGCGGCAGCGTAGTCCAAGCCGCGGATCCCCGATAATAGTACCCGAAGGTAATGCCAAAATACCAGGGATGGACAATGATCAAATCGTCGGGGCGAGCATTTTTAGATACTTGCGCAGCCAAAAGATCACCGTTTGTTTGCCGCAGCTTCAAGGCGGATGCGGCCGATGGAAAAGCAAGTCCCGCGACGACGACGGCAATGATCAGCACCCCGATACGGGCTCCCCGGTGAATCCGCGGCAAAATCAGGTCACAACAAACCAC
>JBEKSU010000027.1:0-21713 GCA_049516755.1 Verrucomicrobiota bacterium
CCCACATTGGAGCCGATCCATAGACAACCCGCGTCGTCTTCGATGATGTAATCGATGCTGTTGCTGGCCAGCCCGTCGTCCGTTGAATAACGGGTCCACCCTCCCTGGTAAAAGCGGGCCAGGCCGTGACCGGAGGTGCCCACCCACAAGACCCCGTCCGGATCCAGGCAAAGACAGGAAATATCATTGCCGGGCAGTCCGTTTCCCGTTGCTTGAATGGAAACAAACGTTCCGGCCTTGAAAAAGTTCAAGCCCTGGCTCTCCGTTCCAATCCAAAGGTTCCCCTCCGCGTCTTCTGCAAGGGCGCGAACAATGTTTTCCGACAACCCGTCACGCGTCGTGTAAATTTTCCAGTCCTGTCCATTCCCGCGCGCCAGTCCATTCTGAGTGCCCACCCATAATTGTCCGGCGTGATCTTCCAACAAGGCAAAGATTTGCTGGCCAAGAATTTCCGCGCCGGCTGCGGCCTGAAACTGGTTGGTTTGAAATTGGAACAGCCCTTCCCCGCGAGTGCCAACCCAGATTTGCTGTTTGCGATCCACCAGCACCGTCCAGGCATTGGAACCCCGGCCCACCCCGAAATCCTGCACCGTGTTCGCCAGCCAATAGGTCGCGCCATGGGCGTTGAAAGCCGTCCACAAACCGCCGGTCGGGTCCCCGGATATCGACTGGACCACCCAGGAATGATGTTCGACCGGGGTGCTGAAAGTTTTTCTTTTGATTCGATCCAAGCCCTCGCCGTCGGTTCCCACCCACAGGTTCCCTTCCCGGTCCATGCACAGCGACAGCACAAAAGCCGACGACAAGCCCTGCTCCGTCGAGATGTGCCGCCAGTTCCCATCCGCGCCCAGCCAGAAAACGCCTTCCCCCCGCGTGCCGACAATCAAGTTGCCGTCGCTGTCTTCGCAGGCGGAGGTGACAATCGTACTGGTTCCCCACGGATAAACTCCGAAGTCGCGTTCCCTTTGGTTGTTCCGCCACTTTTGCACGCGGCCCATTTGCATGCTCCAAAAACTGCCGGCTTGGCCGGGGACCAATACCTTCGCGGCGCGAAGCACCAATTCCCTGGAAACCAGCGATGGATCGGTGGTCATCCTGCCATCTTGAAACCGGCTGGTGCGTCCATCGGCCGTGTAGAACCAGACGCAGCCTGATAAATCTTCATAGGCATACACGATTCTTTCCTCCTGGCCGGCGCGCCCGATGTCAAAACTTTTAACGTTCCCATCCTTCACCAACACCAGCCCGGCTGTATCCGTTCCGACCCATAGATTCGTGTGGCTGTCTTCAAACAGGTAAACAATCCGGTCGCTGTTCAAACCGGGCGTATTATACTCGTTGAAAACGGTGAAATGATTTCCATCAAACCGCACCAGGCCATTGAGTGTTCCAAGCCAAAGATACCCATCCCGGGTTTGAATCACGGAGATGACGGCGTTTTCCGGCAGCCCTTCCTTGCTGGTCCAGACATCCACAATGAACGGAGAATCGGACGGGTCGGCCACTCCCGCCGGCGCGGCAAAAATGAGCAACCCAACGCACAGCAACAGCCATGCGAATTCCGGCGTCCTGTATCTCTTCGGCATCGTTGATGGTTCGGGTGATCCGAACCGGATGTAAGGATGTTTGAAAAAAGATACGAACCCAATACCGAAGATGTAAATTATTTTCCCAAAATCGCTTGCCAGACCGACGTCATGGGTTAGGTTTGCACTGCCCAATGAGAACTGGGCACCTTGGCGGGTGCGGGCGATTTTAAATCGTGTGTGATCGTCTCACCCGCCTCTTTTTCACCCGCCAGCCAGCCTGGCAAAATAAAATCCCACGGCCGGCCGGCCGCGGGAGCTGTTCCGAAAAACGAGCCGCTTAATCGCTGACGGTGATCTTGCGCGGCTTGACCTGCTCGGATTTTGGCAGGGCCAGCGTCAGCATGCCCTGCTCCATCCTGGCCGAGATTTTGCCCGCATCAATCGCCGGGTCGAGCTCGAACACGCGCCGGTAATCCGCTGCGGAACGTTCCCGGAGCAAAAACTCGCCGTTGACCGGCTCCGCGGCGCGCCGGCCCAGAATGGTGATTTCATTTCCTTCCAGCGTGATTTCCAGGCCGCCCTTGTTCACGCCCGGCATCTCGGCTTCAAGGGCGTAGCCGTCCTTCGTTTCAAAAATATTCACCATCGGCACGATGAACTCCTGGCGCTCCTCGCGTTCAGCTGCCTTCGGTTCTGCCTGTATAATTGCTTTCATAATTTTATTACTTTGTTGAAATTTGGGCCGGGCGCGATGGAAACATCGCGCCCCGCATTTTAGTTCACGTTTACGTCGATTTGTTTCGGCTTCGCTGCCTCGGTTTTGGGCAGGGTGATGGTCAGGACGCCGTCCTTGTATTGCGCCTTGACCTTGTCCGCCGCCACCGGCGCGGGCAATGCCACCGTCCGCTGGAATTTGCCGAAGAAGCGTTCCGTCCGATAAACCTCGGCCTCCTCGAATTTCTTCTCCGTCTTGCGCTCGCCGGAGATGCTTAACGCCCCGTCATGCAACGAAACGTCAATCTCCTCCCGTTTTATCCCGGGCAATTCGGCCTGGACGACAAAATTGTCCTTGTCCTCATGAACATCGAGCGCCGGAGTCCAGCCGCTCAATAGCTGCGAAGTGCGGGCCAGTTCGGTCCAAGGCGATTCGAACAGCCGATCCAGTTCATCCCGCAAACTCGACAGCCGCCCAAACCCGGCCCAACCCAATTCAGGTCTTTGATATCTTGTCAGATTCATATAGTTATCCTTTGGTTAATCGTTCAAATGTGTTCCAGCTTCAAAAATGCCAGACTGCATAAATAGTCGTATTATACTTATTGAAAATAACTTACAAATATATAAATCATAAACACCACCAAACAATCAGGGCCATATTGACACAAACATTGTGTCAAACGCGGTTGATTTGTGTGATGGTGGCACAGATTGTTGGCAACGGTAAATTGCGACTGAAAGCGGTCCATCAATTGCCCAAAAGTAGTCAGTCAGCTCCGTCGCCATTTATGGCAATTTTTGTCCATCGCATGGACAATCAAATGGTTTCAGAATTTAATCCGCAGATTTTCCGGCAAGATTCCACTTCCGCAGGGCCAATGAGACCTGGTTTCGCAAGTCAACCGCCCAAGACCTGAATCTGGCAGCCGGAATGCTTTAAACCAACGCGGTGCCAGGCAAGGCACCTGTTTACGTCATATGGTTCCGCCGGTTGACCGCCCTGGTCTAACCGGCGGTTTTTTGTTCTTTATTCACCACCCAACAGCAATCTGTGCCAACATCATACCATTTGGAGCGATTTGAATTCAAGTTGCTTCTGGTTTTGAAAACAAAAAGCCCCAAGCCGACCGGCTTGGGGCATGAAGAAGAATTTGAATTTTAGTCAAAGGCGTGACCGGCGCAGCACAGCACATCCTTGACTTTGTGCCGGACCAGATCCTTGACACAGGCGCGGGCCGGGCCAAGATATTTGCGCGGATCAAATTCCTTCGGGTTTTCCGCGAACACCTTGCGGATGCCGGCGGTCATGGCCAGACGCAGGTCAGTGTCAATGTTGACCTTCGTGCAGCCCACGCGCCGCGCGACTTCGATGTCGGCTTCCGGCACTCCTTGGGCGTCGGGCATCTTGCCCCCGTATTTGTTGATCTCGTCCACAAGGTATTTCGGGACGCTGGAAGCGCCGTGCAGCACCAGCGGATAATCACCCATGCCGGCATCCATGAGCGCTTTCTTGATCAATTTCAACCGTTCCAAGTCCAGGTGCTGTTCCCCCTTGAACTTGAAGGCGCCATGGGAGTTGCCGATGGCGACGGCGAGCGAATCGCAGCCGGTTTCCTTGACGAATTTGACCGCTTCGTCCGGGTTGGTGTAGTGGCCGCTCGCAGAATGGGCGCCGCCTTCTTCGCCTTCGTCGAACTGTGCGCCGACGAGATGGCCCAGTTCGGATTCCACGGAGCAATTGTTTTTATGGGCGTATTCCACGACTTTGCGGGTGATCTCGGCATTTTTCTCGAACGGCTCGTGGCTGGCGTCAATCATCACGCTGGTGAACCCTTCATCGATGCATTGTTTGCAAAGGTCGAAGGTGTCGCCGTGGTCCAGGTGGACGGTAATGGGGATATTGGACAGGCTGACCGCCGCCTCAATGAGTTTTTTGAGGTAAACCGGGTTGGCATATTGGCGGGCGCCTTTGGAGATCTGGAGGATCAACGGCGCTTTTTCCTCCTCACAAGCCTCAACGATGGCCTGGATCAGTTCCATATTGTTGACGTTGAACGCGCCGAGCGCATATTTGCCCTTCAACGCCTTTGCAAACAGCTCTTTGGTATGTGTCAGTGGCATAATTTTTCCAATTTAATTGTTCCCTCAGTAAAACCCTGATTTTTCAAACAGCGGGAATGATAAATCAACTTTTGGGAAAGGAAACAAAAAATATGGCCACCGACCAGTCAGTCTTTGTCAATTTTTAGCAATAAATTGCTTTGCGATGGGGCGGCTTTGCGCGAAAAGAAGCCTGTGCAGGCGCATTTTCTTCTCGGCCCGGCCGGCAGCGGCAAGACATTTCGCTGTCTGGCGGAAATCCGTGCCGCCCTTGCGGCATCGCCGGAAGGTCCGCCGCTGGTTCTGCTCGCGCCCAAGCAGGCCACGTTTCAACTCGAACGCCAGTTGCTTGACTTCGAACGGTGGGGCGAGCGTCCTCGCGAGCCGAAAACAACATCATCCGATGGTTCGCCGGGAGTCTCGCCCCGCCAGATTTATGGCTACACGCGGCTGCAAATCTTTTCGTTCGAGCGGCTCGCGCGGTTTGTCCTGGACGCGCACGGCGTCCCCCTGCCGTCGGGATTGCTCGCCGAGGAAGGCCGGGTGATGGTGCTGCGCGCCCTCTTGCTGCGGCACGAAGGTGAATTGAAATTGTTCCGCCCCAGCGCCCGACGTCCCGGTTTTGCCCAACAACTCGGCCAGTTGCTCGGCGAGCTGCAACAACATCAATTCACGGCCGCCAAACTCCGCTCGTTGTCCCGGCGCGCCGGCTTGCGCCACGAACTTCAGGATAAACTTCACGATCTTGCGCTCCTGTTCGAGGCCTGCACAAACTGGATCGCCGAACACGAATTGCAAGACGGAAACCGGCTGCTGGATGCGGCAACCGACAGTCTAAAGTCCAACTCCGCTGTCGCGCGAGCGGGCGTCCAAAGCCCAAAGCCAGCCAGCGGTCCCGGCACCCCGCCATCTTCCATCCTCCATCCTCCATCCTCGTTCCAGATTGACGCGCTGTGGCTCGACGGCTTTGCGGAAATGACGCCGCAGGAACTGGATTTGCTCGCCGCCATCGTCCCGTTTTGTGGTCGCGCGACCCTGGCGTTTTGCCTGGAAAACGAACCCGCCGCCGAATCCTCATGGCTCTCCATCTGGTCGTCCATCGGCAAAACGTTCCAACAATGCCGCCAGCGCCTTGCCAATTCGCCGGATTGCGAAGTCAGCGTCGAAATCCTCAAACGCAGCTTGCACAAGAACCGTTTTGCCGGAAATCCAGCTTTACGGCATCTTGAAGCCAATTGGAATGCAATCCCCGGGTTTGGAGTTCCGCCTTCAGGCGGTTGGCAGGCAGCGGCACCTGACCGCCCGAAGGCGGAACTCCAAACCAAACCCATCCGGATTGTCGCCTGCCCCAATCCCGGGGCCGAGGCCGTTTTTGCCGCACGCGAGATTTTGCGCTTTGTCCGCCACGGCGGGCGTTTCCGCGATATTGCCGTGCTGGTGCGCAACCTCAACGGCTACCACAAGCCGCTGGCGCGCGTGTTTCGCTGCTACGGAATTTCCTTCTTTCTCGACCGGCGGGAATCGGTGGCGCATCACCCCCTGGCGGAACTGACCCGTAGCGCGCTTCGCACGATCGCGTTCGACTGGCCGCACGACGACTGGTTTGCCACGCTCAAGGCCGGTTTTTCGCCGGTGGACGAGACTGAAGTTGACCGGCTGGAGAACGAAGCGCTCGCCCGTGGCTGGCGCGGCGCAAAATGGCTGGAACCCCTTCAAATCGCGGGAGACCCCGAAGGGTCCGGTTCCCTCGAACGGCTGCGCAAAATAATCTTGCCGCCCTTTCAAAATTTCTCCGCCCAACTCGCGCGTTGGGAAAACAAACCCAACGGCGGACAACTGGCCGACGCCTTGCGCACGCTTTGGTCTGACTTGCGCGTCGAACACACTTTGGAACGCTGGACACTCGACAACGAGAAATCCGCAATCCGCAATCCGCAATCCGCAATCCACCAGACCGTTTGGGGGCAGATGAACCTGTGGCTCGACAATGTTGCCCTCGCGTTCTCAGACGAGCCGCTGCCGCTGCGCGAATGGCTGCCAATTTTGGAAGCCGGCCTGGCGAACCTGACCGTCGGCGTGATCCCACCCGCCCTCGATCAGGTGCTCATCGGCGCCATTGACCGCGCCCGCAATCCCGACTTGAAACTGGCGCTCGTGCTCGGCGTAAACGAATCGGTTTTTCCCGCCGCGCCCGCTGTGCCTGCGATTTTAACGGACGCCGACCGCACCGAAATCAGCCAACACGCGCACGCGCCCGGGCCCGATTTGCGCGAACGCCTGGCACGCGAGCGTTATCTCGGCTACATCGCCTGCACGCGCGCGAGCGAAAAACTCGTCGTGACTTTTTCGCGCCACGACGCGGACGGCAAGACGCTGAATCCGTCGCCGTTCATTGCGCATCTGCGCCGGATTTGCCCCGGGCTTGAAGTTGAAGAATTCAGCGGTCAAATCAAACCGGCCGATGCGGAACATGTCGGTGAAATCGCGCCGATGCTGGTGGAAATCCAGGAGGGATGTGAAAGTCGAAACAAATCCCCTCTCCCGGCCCGGCGGGGAGAGGGCCGGGGCGAGGAGCGCGTTGAAAACCGGGGCGAATTGTTAAAATTGCCTATCATTGCTTCCTTGGCCGAAAGCTTGCGCGCCCTGCGCGAGCCGGATCCGGCGGAAGGTCTATCGCCCGCGCTCGCGGAAAAGCTTTTTGGCCCGGTTCTGTACTCTTCGGTGAGCCGGCTGGAGGAGTTTGCTGAGTGCCCGTTTCGGTTTTTCGTTCATTCCGGGCTGCGCGCCGAGGAGCGGAAGGTTTTTGAACTGGACGCGCGCGAGCAGGGCAGCTTTCAGCACGAGGTGTTGAAACTGTTCCACGAGCAATTGAGCGCCGAAGGCAAGCGCTGGCGCGACCTCACGCCGACGGACGCCCGCGAACGCGTGGGCAAAATCGCCGCCGCTCTCGCGCCGGATTATCGCGACGGCTTGTTGCACACCGGCGAGCAAAGCCGGTTCACCGCGCGCGTGCTGGCGGAATCGTTGCAGGATTTCATAGAAACGCTCGTGACCTGGATGCGCGGGCAATATGAATTTGACCCGGCGGCAGCCGAACTCGAATTCGGCATCAGCCCCGGCGGCGCGCCGGCGTGGAAAATGGATCTGGGCGCCGGACACCGGCTCGCGCTCCGGGGCCGGATCGACCGTATTGACCTGTGCCGGGAAACCGCCGACCGCGCGTGGTGCGTGGTGATGGATTACAAATCCGGCCGGCGAAAGCTCGATAAAATCCTGGTCGAGCACGGCGTGCAATTGCAATTGCTGGCGTATCTGGCGGCGGTGCGTCATTGGCCGGATTCACGCGCGCTGTTTGGCGTGCAACCATTGATTCCCGCGGGCGTGTTTTACGTAAACCTGCGCGGGCAATATGAGGGTAGCGACACACGCGATGAAGCGCTGGCAGACGCCGCCGACGCGCGCAAACGCGCGTATCGTCATGCCGGACGCTTTGACGCCGGCGCGTTGTCCCGGCTCGACCGCACCCATGCGGCGGATCAATTCAATTACCGGTTGAACAAGGACGGGACCGTGCGGTCAAATTCAGTGGAGGCGTTGCCGCGGGCGGAATTTGAAGCCTTGCTCAACCGTGTTGGGGCGCAATTGCAGGAAATGGGGCGGGCAATTTTTTCCGGCGCGGCGCAGGTGGATCCGTATCGAAAAGGCCATGAAACCCCGTGTGAATTTTGTGATTATCGCCCCGTGTGCCGGATTGATCCGTGGACGCACCGGTATCGCGCACTGCGCCCAGCGGCGGAGAAGGCTTCCGACAATTCAAGCATTTCATAATGCGGACCAGGCGCCGCCGCCCGGCTCCCGACTCCGCCTCCGCCCGGAGAACACAACGGTTGCAATTTCATCCCTTGCACTTTTCGCTTGTCGATATAAAATGTTAGAATGGATGCGATGAATCAAAATAATATCATTACGAATTTTCTAACCACGGAGCACGCCGTGTTTTGTGAGTTGTTTGATGTGATTGACCATCTGTTGCCTGATGTGCAGACGGTGGCCGAGGTGCGGTTGCTCAGCCGGCTGGTCGAGGGGGTGCTCTCCCGCCATGCCGATGTGGAACAAAACCTGGCCTATGCGGCGCTGGACCACGCCCTGGCGGAAAAGGGTGAGTTGAACCAGCTGTACCAGGACCACGAGGAGATCGATGCGCGTCTTCAACACGCCACGTTGGCGACGGAGTTCGTCGAGGCAGTACGGTTCCTGCGGGCGGGGCTTAAGGCGTCCCGCGAGCACTTTCGCCGGGAGGAGGAAATGGTTTTCCCGCTCTTCGAGAAATTGTTCGATCCCGCGGCCTTGGAGGCTTTGGGGGCCGGGGCATCCGGCAACGCATCGTCCCGATGGCCACACGGTTTCGAGGATGCACTGAGCGGCCGATTGTGGGATCCGGAGTATTATTATCAGTCAGCCCCGCCGGCTGCGTCTCCCTCATGCCGCAATCCCCGGCGGGCTGCGCTTCGCCGCCGCAAAGAAACCGGCCCCGGCAATGGATGATTTTTTATCCGGCTTCTTTTTTGAATCATGAAGGCGATGTTTAATTTGTTTGCGCTCGGCGCGCTGGTTTGGGCTGTGGGTTGCAATGCCGCGCCGACCAACAACATCGCTGCTGCGCCTCCAACCACCAGTTCAACCACCAATCAAACCATGAAGTTTGCAGTCACCAAAACCGATGCGGAATGGCGCCGGGAACTGACGCCGGAACAATATCGTGTGCTGCGCCAGGCCGACACGGAGCGGCCGTTCACCGGAAAATATTGGAACACCAAGGAGCCGGGGGTTTACCGCTGCGCGGCTTGCGGGGAGATCATCTTCACCTCGGACACCAAATTCGACTCCGGCTGCGGCTGGCCGAGTTTTTACGATCTGGCCGCGGAGAAAAAGGTCATTCTGCGCGAAGATGACAGTCTGGGGATGCGCCGTACGGAAGTGCTGTGCGCGCATTGCGGCAGCCATCTCGGCCACGTATTCGACGACGGTCCGAAACCGACCGGCCTGCGCTATTGCATCAACTCGGCATCGCTGAACTTTGAAAAAACCAATCCGCCGCCGCCGGGTCCGGGAGAAAAAAAGTAAATCATACCGATTTTCTGGTGAATCGTCACATTGGTAGGGCTGGCTCTCCGAGCCGGCCGCACGGCAGTTTCGGAGAAACCGCGATTCCTTACCTTCGTCCGGGCGGCGCGGCGAATGAATCGTCGGCGAAAATCTGGCGGGGATTGGTTTGCAAATACGCGGCGATTTCGCCGAGAAACACATCGCCAAACTCGCGCAGTTTCTTTTCGCCCACGCCGATTGTGCGCGCAAACTCGCGCTCGTTCGCCGGATAATCACGGGCCATTTGCCGCAGCGTCACGTCGGAGAAGACAATGTAAGCCGGCACGTTGCGCTCGTCAGCCAGTTGCCGGCGGAGCTTGCGCAGCTGGTCGAACAATACCTCGTCGCACGCGATTTCGCCAGCGCGATGAGCTTTCGGTTCCGGCGCCGTCACGGGTTTGGTGAGGGTCACTTTCCGGCGTTGCTTGAGCGCGGCCAGCCCGTCATGGGTCAACTCCAGCACGCTGAATTTCCCGGACGTTTGCCGCAAATGACCCAGCCGGATCAATTCCCGGCCGATCGCCGCCCACTCCGGCCGGCTGTGTTCACCGCCGATGCCGTAGGTCGAGAGCTGTTCGTGGTTCCACTTGCGAATCTTCTCCGTGTCCGCGCCGGTCAGGACCTCGACCACATGATTCAACCCGACACCAAACCGGGTATTCTCGCGGATGCGATAAACGCAGGAGAGAAATTTTTGTGCGGCAATCGTGCCATCAAAAGTGGCACGCGGCGAAAGGCAGTTGTCGCACGCGCCGCAATTCTCTGGTTCCGTAACAGCCGACGTAAGTCGGCTCTGACTTTCCTTTTCCCCCGAAGAAGATGGAGCGGACTCATGTCCGCTGCTACGGATCGGAGAAAATGTTTCGCCAAAATACGCCAGCAGTTCGCGTCGCCGGCAGCCGGAGCATTCCGCGTAATGCACCATCTTCTGCAATTGTTCGCGCGCAATCTGCTGTTCCTTCGGGTCCGGCTTTTCGTCAATGAACTGCGTTTGCTTGATCACGTCGCCGGCGCTGAAGAGCAGCACGCAATCACCCGGCAGGCCATCGCGGCCCGCGCGGCCGGTTTCCTGGTAATAACCCTCGATGTTTTTCGGCAGATCATAATGGATGACGAAGCGGACGTTCGGCTTGTTGATGCCCATGCCGAAGGCGATGGTCGCGCAAATCACGCGCACGTCGTCGCGCAGAAAAAGTTCCTGATGTTCCGACCGCTCCTTCGGCGTCAACCCGGCGTGATATGGCCGGGCTTTCACTCCATCCGCATTCAAGCGCAGCGCCACGCTCTCGGCGGACTTGCGCGACTGGCAATAAACAATGCCGCTTTCCTTCGGCCGCGCCCGGACGAATTCCAACACCTGGTCGTACGGCTTGTTTTTGGCCAGCACGCGGTAGGTGAGGTTGGGACGGTTGAAGCTGGCGACATAGCAGCGCGGCTCGCGCAGATCGAGCAGCTTGACGATGTCGGCGCGCACGCGTTCGGTGGCGGTGGCGGTGAGCGCCATCATCGGCGTTTCGGGAAAAAGCTTCCGCAACTCCGCGAGCTGGCGGTATTCCGGGCGGAAATCGTGGCCCCATTCGCTGATGCAATGCGCCTCATCCACGGCCAGCAGACGCACGTTCCAGCGTTGCAAA
This sequence comes from Verrucomicrobiota bacterium, assembly GCA_049516755.1. Taxonomy (GTDB): domain Bacteria; phylum Verrucomicrobiota; class Verrucomicrobiia; order Limisphaerales; family UBA11358; genus UBA11358. The sequence continues at coordinate 11,126 of JBEKSU010000027.1, forward strand.
TCCGAAAGCACCCCCGACAGCATCAGCCGCTCCGGCGCGAGGTAGAGCAGGCGGAACTCGCCGTTGTGCAGGCCGCGCAGCCGCGCCCGCGATTCGCCTTGGGCGAGTGAGGAGTTGAGAAAGGTGGCCGGAATGCCGCCGGCCTGCATCCCGTCCACCTGGTCCTTCATCAAGGCAATCAACGGCGACACCACGACCGTCAGGCCGGGTTGCACCATCGCGGGCAGTTGAAAGCAGAGCGATTTGCCGCCGCCGGTGGGCAGCAGCGCGAAGACGTCCTTTCCGGCCAGCGCATCGCGGATGATATCCTCCTGCAACGGACGGAACGAGGTGAACCCGAAATATTGCTTGAGCAGCGGGAGCAGATTGGTTGTTCCAGATTTCACCGCCGTCAAAGTAGGACAATCGCGTTGGAGTTCAAGCTTCAGCTTGTACCGCTGCCGGAACGGAATGAATTAACCGCGGATGAACACGGATAAACACGGATTTAACCACGAAATACACCAAACACACGAAACGTTTTGACGCGAATTTCACGAATTCACACGAATTGAAAATCTGATTCGCGATAATTCGCGCAATTCGCGTCAACTGTAGTTCAATATACCAGCACCAGCACCGCCGCGTCCTGTGCCGCCTTGACCACATCCTCAAACTTCCGGTCATCCGAGTTACAAGTTTGCTTTTCGTCAGGCGGAATACCGGTCTTGCCTGTCCACACCGGATGGTAAGTTGGATGAGGCACCCACCGGTTAATCGAATCTCGTTCTTCTTGGGTGAGAAAACGCCCCGGCGATTTGTAGCCAGGAAAATCATAAGCATGCGTATCATCATCCCGGTGTTGATGATTTTTCTCGCCTGGTTTGGCAAAAAAATCGTCCAAGGCGCGAATGTTGATAAGAAGTGATTGAACGCACGCGTTTTCGACGGTTCCAATTCCAAAATAGTGGTCTTGGAATTTTGGGTGCGTTGCGAGCATGGGCCGAACAGTTTTCACCCAGAAGCGTAAAACGAATGCCTGATTTAGGCGGTTGATTAACAACTCAACCGCTTGCATTTTATCTTCGTAAGACGGAATACGTCTCATTTTGGCTTTCGTTTTACACATTTGACATGATTCAACCGCCACTCACCCCGGTCGTCCATTCCAAACTGATTTTGGCAGCGGCAGTTTTCTTGCCCGCCGGAGTGCGCCCGTCCCCGGGCGCAGCAACGTGGCAAAGCAGGCCGGCATCGGTTTGGCCAAAGCGCGTCGCCGTTCGTGCATTGCTGTGGCCGGGGACGGCCACACTCCGCTGTTGTTCGTCCCATCGGGACAACCCGAAAATAGCCCGGCGTTTCAACGCCGGGTCATTGCCGGCATCGGTATAAGTCCCGCAGGGACGGCTGAATATCATTTCCACAAATACCGTTCGTCGTATTCGATACGGTGTTTTTTCAGCAGCGCCAGAAATTCCTCCTGAAACGTCATTTTGCGGTGATGCGCCTCCTGTCCCTTGATGTAGGCGATGGTTTTGTCCAGTTGCGACACACTCACACTGAACGCGCCGTATTCCTCCTGCCAGGCAAACCCGCGTTGGTCGGGAAAGGTTTCGTGAATCCACTTGGACGAGCCGCCCTTGATCAATTGCAACGCCTTGGCAACTGCCATTGTGGCAGGCAGCGAAAGCAAAATATGGACGTGATCTTCCACGCTGCCAATTTCGATGGCCTTCATTTTATTTTGCCGGGCGATGCCGCCGAGGAACGGCCAGAGGCGATCGCGCAGTTCCGGCGTGATGAGGCGGCGACGTTCCTTGGTACTGAAGACGCAATGAAAATAGGAACTGATGTAGGACATGGATTGATTCAGCCGTCCCTACGGGACTTTGGCAATTCCAAACTATTCCCGGCGTTGAAACGCCGGGCTATTATCAGATGTTCCTTCGGAACTCCAACCGCACCCTCAGTCGTCCAACCGGGACGCCTGTCCTACTAATGATACTCCTGCAACGTCTGCACGCCGTAACCGCTCTTTTTTATCGCGGCGATGCCGCGGGCGGCGGCCTTGGCGCCGCTCAACGTCGTCATGATGGGCGTGCCGGTATAGACGGCGGTGGTGCGGATTTTTACTTCGTCGGCGCGCGGCGACTCGCCGGCGGGGGTGTTGATCACCAGATGAATCTCCTTGTTTTTGAGCAGGTCAATCGCGTTCGGCCGGCCTTCGGCTAGCTTGAAAACGCGCTGGACAGTCAGACCCGCCTTTTCCAGAACGGCCGCCGTGCCGTCGGTGGCAACCAGTTCAAACCCCAGATCGGCAAATTGTTTCGCCACTGCGGCGACTTCCTTTTTGTGCGCATCGCTGACACTGATGAAAACTTTCCCGCCGAGCGGCAGCGGCGAGCCGGCGGCCATTTGCGATTTGGCGTAGGCGATGCCGCGGTCCGCGTCGAGCCCCATGACCTCGCCGGTCGAGCGCATTTCCGGCGAGAGCAGGATGTCCTGCCCGTGAAAACGGTTGAACGGGAACACGGATTCCTTCACCGCCCAATACTTCGGCCAGATTTCCTTGGTGAAACCGAGTTCCTTCAGGGTTTTGCCGGCCATGACCTTGGCGGCGAGTTTGGCCAGCGGAAAACCAATCGCCTTGCTCACAAACGGCACGGTGCGCGACGCGCGCGGATTGACTTCGAGCACGTAAACCTTTTCGCCCTTCACCGCGTACTGAACGTTCATCAGTCCGATGACCTTCAGCTCGCGCGCCATCGCATGCGTGTGGCCGCGAATCGTCTCGATGACCTTTTTGGAAAGCGTGTGCGGCGGCAAAACCATCGCGGCGTCGCCGGAGTGAACGCCGGCAAATTCGATGTGCTCCAGCAGCGCGCCGATGACGATGTGGCCGTCATCGGGGTTCTTGAACTGGCCAACATCCGCGATGCAATCCACGTCCACCTCGGTCGCGTCCTCCAGAAATTTGTCCACGAGCACCGGTCGTTCCGGCGACGCCTCGACCGCAAAACGCATGTAATGTTGAAGCTCGGCGTCGGAATAAACGATCTGCATCGCGCGTCCGCCCAGGACGAAGGACGGCCGGACGAGGATCGGGTAATCCAGTTTTTTCGCCACCGCGAGCGCCTCGATTTCGTTGGTGGCGATGCCGTTGGGCGGTTGCGGAATTTTCAGCCTGTCGAGCATCGCGGCGAAGAGCTTGCGGTCCTCGGCGATTTCGATGCTCTGCGGTGACGTGCCGATGATGTTGACGCCGTTTTTCTGGAGGCCGAGCGCGAGGTTCAAAGGCGTCTGCCCGCCGAACTGCGCAATCGCCCCCCAGCATTGCTCGCGCTCGTAAATGTGCAGCACGTCTTCGAGCGTAAGCGGCTCGAAGAACAGCTTGTCGCTGGTGTCGTAATCGGTGGAGACGGTTTCGGGATTGGAATTGACCATGATGGTCTCGAATCCGTCCTCCTTGAGCGCGAATGCGGCATGGACGCAGCAGTAATCAAATTCAATCCCCTGGCCGATGCGGTTAGGCCCGCCGCCGAGAATCATCACCTTCTTCGCGGTGTTGCCCTTCACCTCATCATCGCCGCGGTCGTAGGTTGAATAATAATACGGCGTGTAAGCCTCGAACTCGGCGGCGCAGGTGTCCACGAGCCGGTAGCTGGGCACGAGGCCGAGTTTTTTCCGCAATGCGCGGATTTTGTCCTCGGTCGAGCCGGTCAAATGCGCGATCTGCCGGTCCGAGAAACCCAGACCTTTGGCTTTGGCCAGCAATTCAGCGTTGAGTGGCGGCATTGGCGCAACAGTTAGCCGCAAAGAGTGCGCCGTGTCGAGCGGGGAGTGTGCTCGTCAACGAAATCCTAATCCCTAAATCCTAATGACCAAGGAATTCCCAATGACTAATTCAGAATGTCACGCGCAGAAATTGTTTCGTCATTCGGGCTTCGTCATTCTTTAGGCATTATGGTTTAGTCATTAGTCATTTAATGGAGACGCGCCATTTGCGAGGCAAGCCCGCCTCTAATTTTAATAGAATACTTACGCTTGTCTGTTCAAATCCGCTTGCTGGCGGCGTGGCTTTGCGTTACGAAAACGGCAATGAAATCAATCGGGTGCGCCTTGGTGTGGCTGACGTTGTTCGCCCCGGTTTCCGGGCTTGCGCAAATTGACCCGGTCAAGCGCGACCTGATCCAGCTCGGGTACAATCAGGCGTTCGAAGGCCACGCGCCATTCGCCGGTTACGCGTTTTATTACCATAATCAGCCGGACTTCCTGCGCACGAACCTGACGCTCCGGCTGGCGGTGGCGCCGGTGTATCTCGATTCCGAATTCGGCTTTGTCCACGGGCTGGGGCCGAACACGGACTTCGCCATCGGCCTGGCGGGCGGCGGTTTCGCCGACAGTTACAACGAAATTCACGGCGGCACATTTTATCCCAGCCAATCCTTCGAAGGCGACGGCGGCGAAATTTCGGCCAGCGTCTATCATTTGTTCAATCCCGGCGACCTGATTCCGCTGAACCTCGTCCTGCGCGGCACGGCGCACTATTCCACCTATGACCAGGGAGAGAGCACGGCCACCAACTTCGCCTTGCCGGGGGAGCGCGGCACCTTCAGCGTGCGCACCGGTTTGCGCTGGGGCGGCATCGAGCCAACCCTGTTCCCGGCACTCGCCATGGAATTGTCCGTCTGGTACGAGGGCCAACTCCGCACCGGTTACGGGCCGTATGGCATCAATGGCGATTACCAGACCGAGGAACAATCGCATCTGTTTTGGGCGGAAGCCGCGTTGTCCTACACGCTGCCCAAGAGCCAGCAGAATTTTTACGTGCGTCTGACGGCCGGCACGAGCGTGGACGCCGACCGTTTCAGCGCCTACCGGCTCGGCGGCTACCTGCCGCTCGCCTCGGAATTTCCGCTGTCGCTGCCCGGCTATTATTTTCAGGAAATCAGCGCCCGCCAGTTTGTGCTGTTCAACGCGAACTACCTTTTGCCGCTCGACCACAGCCAGCGGTGGAACCTGGATGCGAACATGGCCACGGCCGTCGTGGATTACCTGTCCGGCACGGGGCAGCCCGGCAACTCGCTCACCGGCGTGGGCGGTGGTATTTTCTATCGCGCGCCGTCCGACCGTTTGAAAATCATGTTCGACTACGCCTATGGGGTGGATGCCATGCGGTCGCACGGGCGCGGAGCGAACACCGTCGGCATCCTCCTGCAATGGGACCTGGAGAAGCCGAAGCAAGCCGAAGGTTTCAATCCGGCCCATCCCAACCGCTGGCGCGGCTGGCAATGGTTTTTTCCGCAATGAACCCGATGGATGGGTTTTGGCGTCTGGAATTCGATTCAACTTGCAAAAAGCGCCTTTACTTGGTTCATTATAAGGACGGGCGCGCATATGGTGGAATTGGCAGACACGCTACTTTGAGGTGGTAGTGCCGAAAGGTGTGCAGGTTCAAGTCCTGCTATGCGCACCAAATTCAACCTCCCGGGTCAACGCCGGCCGCGCGCCGCGATGAACTTTTCCGCGTATTTGCCGAGCAGGTCGGCCTCCAGATTTACCACGTCACCGACTTTTCGCTCGCGCAGGGCCGTAATTTCGAAGGTGTGCGGGATGATCCAGATGCGAAAACTTTTTTTCTGCACGCCGGCCACGGTGAGGCTGATGCCGTCCACCGCCACCGAGCCTTTGAAAACGATGTAACGCATCACTTCCGGCGGGGCGGCGATGTCGAGCACGTGGTCCTGGCCGGCGCGTTCCCAGCGGACGATTTTGCCGACGCCATCGATGTGGCCGGTCACAAAATGACCGCCAAACTCGCCATCCGCCCGCAATGGCCGTTCCAAGTTGACGCGCGAACCGGGCTTGGCGAATTGCAGGTTGGTGCGACGCCACGTTTCCTGGAGCAGGTCGAATCGGGCGAGCTTGAATTTCCCGCGCGCGGAGACCTTCACCGCCGTCAGACAACAGCCGTTCACCGCCAGGCTGCCGCCCAGTTTCAGGCCGCGGCCGGTCAGGCCGGCGCGCACGGTCAGTTCGATGGATTTCGCCGCCGGCCGGATGCGCTCAACGGTTCCCGCTTCTTCAACAATGCCGGTAAACATTCAAGTCAATTTAGCGGTGGGGCGAGACTCCGTCGAGCCGCGTTTAACTGACTCTGGCGGTCAGCAATAAATCCGGTCCGATCCGTTTCCATTCAACGTCGTGAAGCTGAATCGCCTCCGCCAGGCTCTTTGCGCCCTTGCCGGCAACGGCCTTGCGCGCATCACGGCCGCCCAGAATCTTCGGCGCGTAGAAAAACGCGACGCGGTGCGCCAAACCCGCCAGCAAAAATGACGCATTCACCTCGCCCCCGCCTTCCACCAGCAGGCTGGTGACAGCTTCCGCGCCCAATTTCCGCATGAGCCAGCGTAAATCAATTTGTCGGCAGGGCGAGGCTCCCGGCAAAGCGGCTCGCGAGGACACTCGCCCCACCTTTTTAATCGGAGCGACGAGAACATTTACCCGTTTGGCCAGGGCGGCGACGCGGCGCTTCGGCGCACGTTTGCTCACCACAATGGTCGTCAGCGCCACTGATTGGTCGCTCACAACCTTCGCCGACAAGGGTGTTCGAGCCAGTGAATCCAAAATGATGCGCCGCAGCCGCAGACTTTGGACTTTGGACTTTGGACTTTGGGCTGACCGAACCGTCAGGCCGGGGTTGTCCGCCAAAATCGTGTTGATCCCGACCAGAATCGCATCCGCTCCACGCCGCAATTTCATGCCGCAAGCGCGGGCGGCTTCGCCGGTGATCCATTTCGATTCGCCGCCGGCCGTGGCGATTTTGCCGTCCAGGGTCATGGCTGCCTTTACGATGACGAATGGTGTGCGATGAACGATCCAGTGATTGAAGGCTTCGTTCAGCTTTTTACAATTATCGGCCAACACCCGGTGGGGCGAGAGTCTCTGGAGCCCTGACTTTTTTGTTCTTTGATTTGGGCTCGACGGAGTCTCGCCCCACCAAACAACTTCAATTCCCGCCCGCCGCAAAATTTTGAAAGCCCGCCCGGCATGTTTCGGATTCGGATCAACCGTGCCCGCGACCACGCGTTTGATGCCGGCGGCGATGATGACGTCGGTGCAGGGCGGCGTGCGACCGTGGGTGCAACACGGTTCGAGGGTCACGTAAAAAACCGCGCCACGCGGATCCTGTCTGCGTTTTTGCGCGTCGCGGAGCGCCTCGATTTCCGCGTGCGGCAGGCCAGCGCGCCGGTGCCAGCCGCGGCCGATAACCTTGCCGCCTTTCACCAGCACCGCGCCCACCCTGGGGTTCGGCGAGGTCGTCCCGTAACCGCGCCGCGCCAGGCCGATGGCCTGCCGCAGATATTTCAAATCATTTTGAGGAACAATCTTTTGACGCGTTTTCATGGCAGATGCGAATCAACGCCAGAACAGGCCCAACCGCCGTAGCAGGAAATATTCATTGAGCGGGTCGTCATCCGTGATTTCAATTTCCGCGTTGGGGTTGAGGACGTTCGGGAGGGGAATGGCCCGGGTCACCACCAACCCCAGATAACCGGCCACATCATGATAAGGACTCCATTCCAACAGATCCTGTTTTGCGGCGGCAGGCATGTCCGCCGCGAGTTGGGTCGGGTTGGGAATTTTGATGGGATCCATGGACGCCAATATATGCACTCCCCACCCGGCAATGGACGGGAAGCAGCGCACATATGGAAATGATTCCTGGGTGGAGCGAACGATTGCCTGCCCGATCAACTCTTCGCCGCCGGGAAACCAGACTTGAACGATCCCATCCGGTTTCAAATGCTGTTTGAGCAGGGCGTAAAATTCCGTGGAATAGAGCAGGCTGGAACCGGCCGCCTCCACCGGCGGCGGCGGGTCAATCACGATGACATCGAATTTTTTTGCGGTGCGCTTGAGATAACGCCGGCCGTCATCGATAATGATATGTCCCTTGGGGTTCTTGAGTATTTGCGCCGCATCCGCGTGGTAAAACCCGAAGGCTTTGGTCACGCTGGGCACCAGTTCCACCGTCGTGGTGTCAATATCCCAGCTCAAAGCCGAACGATAGGTCGTGCCCATGCCGAAACAAATGACCAGAGCCGATTCGGGTTTGCCTTGATGAAAGGCCAGCGGCAGATGGACCATGAATTTGGTGATGGGGGTCAGGATGGTCATGCCGACGCCATTGACCAGAAGACGTTTTTTAAGTCCCTCGCCAAAGGAAATGACCGTGGCGGCGTAATCCCGCCGGACGACCGTGTTCTTTTGGGTGCGCAGCAGCATGGTCTCGAAATCCCCAACCAGAAACAGGGACGCCATGAGGGCCGCAACGGCGGCCAAACCCCAGCCCAGTTGTTGCCGGCGGGAGCAGGAATGGCGCAGGAGGAGGCAAAACACAGGAAAGGGCAGGCCGAGCAGGATCAGGGCATGGCGCTCGCTCATATAGGGCAGCAGAACATAACAGACAAACAGCGGTCCCAGGATGCAGCCGAGAACATTGACCGCATAAGCCCTCCCGGCAACCGCCGGATCGCCGGTGGCGTATTCGTCAATCAAACTTGGAGTCAAATATCCCAGAATGGCGCAGAGCGGGCCGATGCTGGCCAGCACAATGATTGCGCTGAGGGGATCCATTGGACCTTCCCAGGCCATTTTCACCAATCTGGGGTCGCCGGCCAGGATGGGGAGAAAAACCGCGACCACCAGCAGACCCATCAATTGGGCGGTCGGCCACACTGAAACTTTTTTGAGATGGCGGCGATACCACAGGGAGCCGAGAAAAGTGGCTCCCAGATAGACAAAAACGATCAAGGCAAAGGAATAAACCTGCGTCTTCAACACCGGCGTGAATGCGCGGGTCCAAACCACTTCCATGGCCATCGCTCCGAAACCGGTTGAAAACAAAATCCATTTTATGAGCCGGCTGCGGGCATTGCCGGACGCGGCCCGATCGCCGGGCCCGCTCGGACGTGCCGCTTCCGTCTCCACCAAGGCCACGGCGCCGCGTTGCATCCAGCCCAGATAACCCGCGCTGCTGGCGATGATGAAATTGCCGGCGGCAGCCACCCAAAGCGTGTGACGAAACCCGAACAGTTCCACCAGCACCACGGCGGTCAAAAACGTGCCGCTCATTGCGCCCAGCACGTTGGCCAGGTACAGAAAACTGAAACTCCCCGTGTTGTGGCGGTCCCGCTCCCGGACGTAGGCCATCATCAAAGGAAAGGTCGCCCCCATGAACAGGCACCAGGGCAGGATGGGAAACGCCAGCACCAGCGCCGACCAGAAAAGGTAGCTGAGGGAATTGGTCTGGCCCGCCGCCAGCAAAAAATACCCGCCCGCCGCGAAGAGTTTGGGAACCGCACATGCCCCCAGCCCGATCAATAATTCCGCGCCGCCGTAAAAGACGGCTGCCGACAGCCCGGTTTTTTTTACCAGGGAAGCAATGAACCGCCCCCCCGCCCAGGCCCCGACGGCCAGCCCCAGCATGAACACCGACAGCACCACCGAAAGCACCGGCGTGATGATGCCAAATGCGGCAAACGCCAGCCGGGTCCAGACCACCTGATAAACCAGGCTGCTGAAGCCGGACAGAAAAAAGAGGAGAAACAAAAGCCGGCGGGTGAACTGGTTCATGCGGGTCATCATCTACAGGCTGGCCCGGTTTTGGGCAAGCTTCGACCATCCGCCGTGGGATAAGGCTGAAACAGAAAGGACTGCCTGCCGGAATGAAAATCAACCACGGATGAACACTGATGAACACGGATTTTCAACGCAAAGGCGCAAAGATGGAAACAATTCTACTCGTTCATGAGGATGTAAATGTGCTAAATTTTACAAAGCTACCCCAGTTAATTCCGATGATGCTGATCAAATAATGATTCGGCACATGGTTCATTTTCAAAAGGGTAAGTGGAAACGATTCACACCAGAATTTGAAAAGGCTTATAGAGAAAACGCAACGAATAAACAGGAATGAAATTTGTTATCCGTGTCCATTGGTGTTCATCCGTGGTTTAAAATCTTTGCGCCTTGGCATCTTTGCGGGAGAAAATTATTCCTCAAACAGCGCCTGCGCGAATTGTTTGGCGTCGAAGGGCTGCAGGTCGTCCGGCTGTTCGCCGAGGCCGATGAATTTGATCGGCAGGCCGAGTTCCTTCTGGATGGCCACCACCATGCCGCCCTTGCTCGTGCCGTCGAGCTTGGTCACCACCAGCCCGGTCAATGGCACGGCCTTGTTGAACTCGCGCGCCTGGTTCAGCGCGTTCATGCCGGTCGTCGCGTCGAGCACCAGCAGCACCTCGTGCGGCGCGCCCGTCAGTTGCTTGCCGATGACCCGGTGCAGCTTCTGCAGTTCCTGCATCAAGTTGTGCTTGGTGTGCAATCGCCCGGCGGTGTCAATGAACAGGTAATCCGCCCGGCGCGCCTGGGCGGCGGCGACGGCGTCATGAGCCACCGACGCCGCATCCGCGCCATAGTCGCCGGCGACGACTTCAACCTTCAACCGCTGGCCCCAGAGTTTGATTTGTTCGATGGCGGCGGCGCGGAACGTGTCGCATGCGGCCAGCAGCGCGGTTTTTTTCTGCGCTTGAACCAGATGCGCCAG
>JBEKSU010000028.1:0-20749 GCA_049516755.1 Verrucomicrobiota bacterium
ACCAGTGTTCCGGTCGCGCTGCCCTGATAATTCGCATCATTGATGGTGCCGACGACTGTGTAACTGCCGGCGCTGGTTGGGGCGGTAGATGAACCGTTGTAAGTGAAGCTCACAGCCAATCCACTCGGGGTTGTCGTCGCCGTCGCCGCCTTGGCTGATCCATTGTAAGTCTGACTCAGACTGCCAAGCGAAATCGAGGCCGAGCCTTGGGCAATGACCAATGTGCCGGTCGCGCTGCCCTGATAATTCGCATCATTGATTGTCCCGACGACTGTGTAACTGCCGGCACTGGTGGGGGCGGTAGATGAACCGTTGTAGGTGAAGCTCACTGCCAACCCACTCGGGGTTGTCGTCGCCGTCGCCGCCTTGGCTGATCCATTGTAAGTCTGACTCAGACTGGCCAAGGTTACGGTCGCAACAGCTTTGTTCACGGTCAAAGTTGCGCTATTGGTCGCACTGCCGACGGTCCCGTTCACAATCACTGTGTAAATCCCTGCCTGGCCAGTGATCACGTTATTCAACGTCAGACTGCTGCTGGTGCCAATCACCGAGCCGTTAAAGAGCCATTGATAACTCAAACCAGTTCCGGTCGCAGTCACACTGAAGGTCACATTGCCGCCCACTATGACCGTTTGGTTGACAGGCCAAGCAGTGACGGTCACGGGAACATTCACCGTCAACGTTGCGGTGTTGGTCACCGTTCCAACAGCTCCGCCCACAATAATGCTGTAGGTCGCTGCGTCGTTGGTGGTCACGTTGTTCAACGTCAGGCTGCTGTTGGTCTGGCCGTTGATAGCCGTGCCGTTTTTCAACCACGTGTAATTGTACGGTCCGGTTCCCGAGGCTATCGTGCTGAACACCACATTATTCCCCACGATAGTCGTCTGGTTCGATGGCCCTGTTGCGTTCACCGGCACGGTGAGATTGGTGACCGCCTGGGAGACATTGCCCGAGAAGTTGAAATTGGCGGGGAAGTTGGTGCCGGCGCCCACCAACAGGGGGATGATCTGGTTGGTGCTGCCATTGGCGTTGGTGCCACCGTTGACAAAGCTGTTCAGGTTGAAGGTCACCAGCTTGGGGGACGACGCGTTGGTGGCAGACCCCAAATTGATGTAGACCCCGTACATGTTCGAACTGGCGTTCTGAAGCATCAGATAGGGGTAGCCGACGGCTTCTCCCATCCACATCGCTGCGCCGTTCGTGGTGTTGATCCGATAAATATCGGTGTTCGTGCTCGTATTGCTGACGTAGAGATTGCCGTCCTGCGCAAAGCGGATGTTCTGCCCGGTGGTGCCGAAGTTGCGGGGACTGCCATAACTTCCGACTGACGTGGCCGTTCCATTGGCGGGATTGATAGTGTAAAGCGCATTCTTCGTGGCCCCAAACAGCGCTCCGTCTTTTGGCCGGAAGGCCAGTGACTCGATGCTGTTCACACTCAGGTTGGCTACCTTGGTCATGGTGCCGTTGGTTTTATTGAACGTCACCAAGGCTGAGGAGTTGGAGATGCCATACAACATTCCATTCGTAGGGCAGTAAGCTATATCGTTGATGGTCGCCGAGCCAACAGAGGCGACCTTGGTGAAGGTGCCGCTCAACAAATTAATGGTGCCAAAACGATTGGTCGATTGGTTGTACTCGACGGCATAGACAACATTGCTCTGCGCCCGCGCTGACATGGCCAGACCACCGGTCGCAAGCAGAGTACCGACTAAAATCAACTTCAACGACTTTTTCATAATAAATTTGCTGTTTACCCCGCAAAATTTCGCATCAGGCAACCGACTGAACTGGTTCACCAACATGTGTAAATGATTTAACAGAAACTGGCTGAAACGTAATGGATTAGGGACACATTGCTGGGTTTGAGGGGTGAATTACGCCTGGTGAGGGGCGAAATTCAGGAAGAAATGGAGGGCCGGAGGGCCAGATTCAGGAGCTTGGCTCAGGGCATCACACCCAGCTGCCGAAGTTGTTCCCGATAACCACGGGTAAGCGTCGCGCGCGTACCGTTGCGGAGCGAAACCATGTATTCACCGTGAAACATGGGATGCAGTTCCTTGACCGATTCGATATTCACAATGGTCGAGCGGCTGATGCGCACGAAACGGTCCGGGGGAAGCTTCTCTTCCAGCGCGGTCATGGTTTCGCGAAGCATATGTGTTTCCTTGCCGACATACAGCTTCACATAGTTGTCCGCCGACTCCACCAGATCAATGTCCGTCAGGCGCAGAAAGATAATCCGCCCGTTGGATTTGACAGCCAGACGCTCCGGATATTTTGAAACGGCCTTCAGGTCATCCAACAAACCGGTAAGTTTCTGCTGAATTTCATCACTCTGGTTGCTTTGGATTTGCTGCCGTGCCCGTTGCACCGCCGATTTCAGGCGGGCCAACTGGCAGGGCTTTACCAGGTAATCCAAGGCATGCGCCTCAAAAGCCTTCAAAGCCAGATCATCGCGCCCCGTCACAAAAATGATCACCGGCATCTGCGGAAGCTTGATCTGGGCAACCACCTCAAAGCCGTCCACTTCGGGCATCTGCACATCGAGGAATACCAGGTCGGGCGCCAGTTGGTTGATGGACTCGACAGCTTCGCGACCGCTGCCGACCATCCCGATGATTTCAATTTCCGGTTCGGAATGGTGGAGCATGTCCCGCAGCACCGCCAGTCCGGTTGGCTGGTCGTCCACGAGTATGGCGCGAATTTTCATTTCGTTGTTCGATGTTGCCAAACGGCAATTTATGTCATCCAAAGTGCTAAATCCTGATCAGGCGTCAAATCTTGAAAGGAATTAAGCAATTGCCATGCCTTGGCAACCGTATTTTGATGGTAATGTCCTGATTTATGATACGGCCTTTCAGAGCCCAAAAAACACCCCACAAACAGAGCCAACCTATTGAAAAACAGTGGGTAAGGACTCATAAAAAGTCCGCGGCCTTTGTTTCAATTTGGACACCGAGGCATGATTCCATAGACAGTGTCACCGGAAAGCCCGTTTCCCGATAACGTTTTCGTTCGACCCGTCACTTCCAATAATTCCAATCCACAGCGGGGAAAAGGTTGTCGCGTGATTCGATTTCACGCAGCCATTTTTCGTCCACCTTCGTGACGGTAAGTTGATCATGCAGCGCGATGAAGCGGAGCAGATGGTCCTTCACGCGGCGGCGCGCGTAATCGGGACTCGTGCCTGCGCGCAAAATGAACGGCCAGTCGCTGGCCTGCGCCAGCAGCAGTTCGCGCGCGGCCTGGCGCAACGCCCGAGCCGTCAAACCGGATGCCGCCGGATATTTTTGTGCGAGGTTGGTCATCCATTCCTGCGCCACCTGCAGATGCGGGTAAATCCATTCGTTGTTTTCATTCAGCCACGCGCGCCAATAACCTTCCTCGCCCCAGCTCGACGCGCCGGGTGTGGCGATTTGATTGGTCGGATGCCGGCGCAGATATTCGCCCGGCGTGATGAGCGCGATGGTTTTCTGGTCGTAAAAAAGTTTGCGCGCGAAGTAATCAAGAAATTCCGGCCCCTCATACCACCAGTGGCCGAACAATTCCGCATCATACGGCGCGACGGCGAGCGGCGGACGATCCAAAAGTCCGGTGAGCCGCTGGACCTGGTTCACACGTTCATTGAGAAAATGTCCGGCGTGATCGGCGGCGGCCTGCAATGCGGCGTCGCGTTGATAAACCTCCTTGTCCCCCGCGCCGCCGGTGATGCGGTAATACTTGATGCCCGTGAATCCGCGATTGTCCGGCGAAGGCAGATGCGGCTTCACGTAATCGAAATCAAGATCGAAACCCACGTCGCGATAAAAATCGCGGTAACGTGCATCTCCGGGATAACCCTCCTGCTGGCTCCACACCTGCCGCGAGGAATCGAAGTCGCGCCCAAAAGCGGCGATGCCGTTGGGCGTGAAAATCGGTGCAAACGTGCCGAAACGCGGACGCGGACGCGCGTGGAGGATTCCGTGCGTGTCGAGAATGAACCAGCGGATGTCCGCCTCCTGGAGAAATTGTTCGATGCCATCCACGTAACCGCATTCCGGCAGCCAGATGCCACGCGGGTCGCGTCCGAAACAACTGCGGTAATAATCGCGCGCGGTGAGAATCTGCGCGCGGAGGGACGGCGGATGATTGGCCAGCAATGGCAGCAATGCATGCGTGGCGGCGGTGGTGATGATTTCAATCCGGCCCTCGTCCTGGAATTGTCGAAACGCGCCGACGAGATTGCCGCCGCACGCACGCCATGTGTCGCGCGCCAGACTGAAGCGGTGGTGATACATCCAGGCCAGTTCGTGAAACGCGCGGTCCCAGTGGGTGCGGTGAATTTCCTTTTCCGCCAGGGCGATGAGGCTGTCCAGATGCCGCTCGTATCGTTCACACAGAAGCGGGTCGAGCAGCATCGTACACAGTGTCGGCGAGAACGAAAGCGTGAGGGGCGCGTCCATGCGGTCGCGCCGCCAGCCGTCGAGGATTTGCAGCAGGGGAATGTAGGTTTCGGTGACGGCTTCAAAGAGCCAGCTTTCCTCCAGAAATTTTTCATGCTCCGGATGGCGCACGAACGGCAGGTGCGCGTGCAGGACCAGCGACAGGTATCCTTGGGGCCGATGAAGCTCGTCACTCATACGTCAAACTTGTTGGAAATCCATTCCGCGACCGCCCGGGCCCTGGCAAAAATGACAATACCCAGCACCAGCGGAATCAGGAGGAGCACGCAGTGCAAAACCTGGACGGGCTGGCGATGCAGGAAACAGTCGGCCCCGTACAAACCGGGCTCCAACACGCCCAGACCGATGAGTCCGGTGGCGGTGAAGCGAACGAGCATCAAAGCTCCGCGTGGAGGGGCGTCCATGCGATCAAACATGTTCCGCCAGTGGCGGCTTGAGCGCAGGATCCTGCGGATGCACACCGACATCACCGAGATATTCGGTTTCGCGGCTGAATTTCATATCGGCCGCGCGCGCATCCGCGCCATCGGCGGAAACGGCAACGGCGGGCAAATCATACTTCCCATCCGGCAACGCGAAACGGTAGCTGAAGGAGCCATCGGCGCGCAGTTTGATTTCGTGTCCGCCGAGCGTGACCTTGGCCCCCGGTTCGGTCGCGCCGTAAATGATCAATTCGGCGTTGACGGTGAACCAAAAACCTTTGGGCTGCCCGGCGGCGCCGAAAGGACTCGACAGGCTTGAACGGCTTGAAAGGCTCGAAACGCCGAGTGACGACATTTCATGCACGAGCCGGCGGCGGATGAGCTCGGTGATTTCGAGCGAACCCATCCAGACACGGCGCACCTCGTCAATGTTGACGACTTTGGCCAGCGCCTGTTCCTGCTGCGGCGTCCAGTTCGAAATCGGCGCCCCTTTGGCGCGCGGCAAATCCGGATGGCCATGGCGGCGGAGCTCTTCGACCGCCTGCGCCAGTGGAAGATTTTCGCGCACGGCGGATTTGATGATTTCGATCAGTCTGGCAAACGGGAATTCAAACGGTATCGTGGCGAATTCAATCTCGCCTTCCGTGGCAACGGTGTCTGCCGGGGTAACCGTTGCGCTGGAAACAGCGATGCGCGTCCACCGGCCGGGCGGCGAATAATAGCCCAGCTCGGCCGCATAGGAATTTCCGGCACGCTCAACGTGCGCGAACCAGTGGCGCGATTCGGGATGGACGTGAATATCGCAAATCGGATGCCCTTCAACCTTGCCGGCGTAAATACGCAGGACCAGATGGCCGTCGGCGGAACGCGCGTTGAGCTTCAACTGCTGTTCGCGCGTCAAATCCCAATGCGCGTACAGCCAGTGCGGGTCGCGCGCGGTCAAAAAAAGTTTTTTTGTACCGTAAGCCTCGGGCAGTTCGGTCTCCGCCGTTTCAAAATGCTGCGACGGCGGCACGGGGCCGAGCGCATATTTCCGGCCGGGGCCGCTGGCCGGCGGCGGCGCGGGCTGGTCGCCTTCGAGCAAAAGCGGCGGAATCTCGATTTTTTTGCGCCGGACGGCAACGCGGCGGGCGGTGGTGGCTTTGGGTTTGGCGGCGCGGCGGGCGCGCACAACCCGGGTGGACGTCTTTTTCCGGGCTGCCACGCGTGTTGGTTTTGTTTTCATAACCGCAATTCCCTGTTTTTAACGCTTAATGCACTGCCAAAGGAAAAGTTACGGCGGGAACCGGCCGGGCGCAATGTGAATTTTTCCGGCGGGCGGTGGATAATTTTCTCGAAACGCACTTGCCAGCAGGCACGAGGAGGTGTTCCTTATTCAAAGTTATGACAGGCACGAACGGCACACCATCCAACGATGAACCGGTCACGATATACGTCGTGGACGATGAACCGATGTTGCTGGAGATGGCGGTGATGATTCTCGAACCGCTGCATTTCCAGGTGCGGACGTTTCGCGATCCGCAAACGGCGATAGCGGAGTTTTCGGCGGCCAATCCGCGACCGGCGCTGATTGTCACGGATTATGCCATGCACTCGATGAACGGCATGGATTTGATTCGCGAATGCAGACGTATTCATCCAAAGCAAAAAATCATTCTCCTGAGCGGCACGGTGGACGAAAGTATTTACACCAAGGCTGAAGTGAAGCCGGACCGCTTTCTGGCCAAGCCATATCAGGTCAGTGATTTTGTCACCTTGATTCAATCACTCACGACGGGTTGAGACCGGACCGCAATCTGCCGGCCAAAGCAGTGGTGGAGTGCCTTAAAAAGGACTAAATTTATGTTAAAGAAATTATTCCTGAGTGTCGTCGTCGGATTGGCGGTTTTAATCGTGGTCGCAGTGATTGTCGCGGGCTTCTTTCTCGGCACCATCGTCAAAACGGGCATGGAAACGGTTGGCCCGAAAATCACGCAGGTCTCCATCAAGGTGGACGCGGTGCATTTGTCGTTGCTGACCGGTTCAGCCGGGATTAAAGGTCTCGTCGTCGGCAATCCTGAAGGTTACAAGACACCGCAGGCCATCAGCGTCGGCTCCGCGGCCGTGGAAGTGAATCCATTTTTGGTTTTGTCGGACAAAATCGTCATCCGCTCGGTGTGCGTGGAAGCGCCGGTAATCACTTTTGAAGGCAATCCGTTCAGCGGGAACAATCTCAGCACCATCATGAAAAACGTCAACGCCGCCACCAAAAACGGCGGACCGGCGCCCACGAACAACACCGCCAAGGCGGCCAATAAACCTTCCAAGAAACTCGAAGTGGACGATTTCTTGATCACCGGCGCCAAGGTCAATTTCAACGGCGTTACGCTGCCCCTGCCGGACATTCATCTCGCCAATCTGGGCAAAGACAAGGACGGCATCACGGGGGCGGATTTGACCCGGCGCGTGCTCGACGCCATCACCACCGCCACCATCAAGGCGGTTGCGGGCGCCGCCACCGACGTCGGCAATAACGCTGAGAAGGTGGGCAGGGACCTCGGAAAATCCCTGGGCTCCAACGTGAGCGGCCTCTCCAAGAGCCTCGGCGGCTTATTCAAGAAATCAACCAATTAACCGGCAAATTTTAATCTGCCAAATCCGGCCATACCCGCTCAAGGCTGGGTGATCATCAATCGATAGAACCGGTGCGGCACATTATCGTTGTTGTCATTGACATTCAACAGATTCCCCGTGCCGGCAACGGGCACTCCCAATGGAGTCCATGCCGGGTCGTTCAGGTTGTCCTTGAATTCCACCTGATAATTCTGGCCGGCCAGGGTCGGCCAGGTAAGCGTGGATTGATTTCCGCTGATGCTGATGCCGGTCAAATCCGGCTTCGCCACGACCGTCAATACACCTGGAACATAACTGATGGCGTAGTTGGCCGCCAGAGCGCCACTGGCCGTGATCGGGTAGGTGGTGCCGGCCGGGCTGTTGACATCGGCAGTCGTGCTCAAGCTCACCTGCGTCGTCAATGCGCTGGCGTTCTCGTTGTTGGCAAAGCCATTGTAGCTGGCCGTTAACACCGGATTCGCCAATCCTTCGGTCTTGCTCTTGTTGTCCGCCGTTATCGTCAACAATTTCTGGCTGATGGTCAGGTTGGTCCCAATATAGGTCAGGTTGTAATTCCCCCCCGCCGTGAGTGTATTTTGCAGGATGGCATACGCCCCGACGTTCTCGCCTGCCACACGGGTCAAACCGCCTGTGATACCGTCGCCCGACACCAGCGAACCGGCGGTCAACTGCCAGGTCAACGCCGGATCGGTGTCACCGTACGTCTTGCTCTCGGGATTGGCCGTCACGGTGACCCCCTTCTGGCTGATCGTCAGATTGGCTCCGTTGTAGCTCAGATTGTAATTCGCTCCCGCCGTGAGCGTGCCTTGGGAAATGGCGTACGCTCCGACGTTCTCGCCTGGTGCGCGCGTGAGATTGCCAGCAAAGTTGTCGCCCGACACCAGCGAACCGCCGGACAATTGCCAGGTCAACGTCGGATCGAGGTCGCCATAGGTCTTGCTCTTGGGATCGGCACTGACTGTCAAGGCCAACGCACTGACAATAAATGACTGGTCCACGTTGGTTGCGGCGAAGGTCGTGTTGCCGGCTTGAGCTGCCTGAACGGTAACAGTTCCCGCGCCGGTAATGGTAAGCGTGTTCCCGGTGATGGAAGCCGGGCCGGAAACGACAGAGAAGCTCACTGACAAACCGGAGGAAGCCGAGGCGCTCAAGGTGAAGGGAGCATCGCCATAAGTGTGGCTGGCGAGGGTGCCAAAAGTGATGGTCTGGCTGAGATTGGTGAGCTGGTAAAGCTCGCTGCCGGCGAGCAGGAGAGCGCCCAGTGTAAAATCATCGAAGTCGGGTACACTGGTGTAAGTAATCGCCGGGCTGTTGGTGGGAGACGCACCCGAGTTCTGAACGAAACCAATGAAACCGGGGTCGGTACTGGGGTTGTGGTGGAGTGCGAAGGTGGTCAGGCCATTCCAGCCTTTGATGACCGTCGGAAGATAGGTGGCGGCGTCGAGATAGCCGTGATGTATTCCCCAAGCCAGGCCATAAGTGAACATGGCCGTGCCACTGGACTCCGGGCCGGGATAATCGTTGGTGTAGGCCAGATTCATGTTCCAAAACCCATCCGATCGCTGAACAGGTTTGAGGGCCGCCGCCATCTGCTGGAAAGTATTGCTATACTCCAGGAAATGCGCGTCGCTGGAGGGAAGCACATCCAGCGTCCGGGCCAGCCCGGCAAAGACCCAGCCATTGCCCCGCGACCAGTAGCATTTCTGGGTCGTGCCATCCGACGCTTTGTAGTTGGCCAGGTAGTTGGAGTCCCGGCACCAAAGATGATCGGTGAGATTATAAAGGCCGTTGGAGGGGGCCAAAACACTCTTGGTGTAATGCCAATAGGAATACATCTTGTTCGCATAGTTGGTGTTCGAACTGCCGGAAATCGCGGCCATCTTGGCAAAGGCCGGCATCGACATGTGAACACCATCAATGTACCACCACCAATTACTCGTGGTGCTGTTGGTAAACATCCAGTAGTTGAGATTGGCAACGATATTGGTGATCCGGTTGGTGAGCGTGGTATTGAGCAGGTAAAGTTCGATATATTCCGAGCCGGCGCACTGGTCGTCCGGAGAGGTGTCAGTGGCTCCGTTGCGTATGGTCCAGTTGGTGAAGGCGCCCCACCGCGTGGCGTAATTGGTGATGGCCGGGTCTTGATTAACCCGCCACAACGCCATCGCACCCTCGATATAAGTCGCCCTGGTCCAAATGGTGGAGGGATGGTTTCCCGACAGACAGGTGGCGCATCCGGGGGTGGGCCAATTGTTTGTGAAATAGTTGTTCGCCAGTGTCATGTCGCTCATAATCTGCGTCTGCGAGGGCATGGTGGCTGACGGTGTACCAGGAGCCTCGGTCAAATCACCAAAATCGCTACCGGTGGAGCCGTCAACGGAATTCGTGATGCCCCGGATGCCGGCGGTCCCGCCACCGGTGCTGGGCCGGTAAATGTGATTGCCCGTGGCGAGGGGTGTGCTGGCCGTCGGACGCACTTGGATTCCAGTAGTGCTGCCAATCGTGAGTGAATCGCCGGAAACCGCCGTGCCGGAAACGGTGAGCGTGATGGTGATGGTCGAGGCATCAGTCATGGTGGCGAACGCGCTGGTGATGTTCTTGCTCGCAGTAAACGTAACATTTGGGGTTACCGCCGTGTTGAATTGAAAACCAGCAGGAGCCTTGAGGATCAAGGTCACCCCGGTGCCGTTTGTGAAATCAGTGCTCGCGCCTTCGGTGATGGTGACCGGGCCCAGTGTCGTCCACGCCGGCGCCAGCCCATTGGCCGCGGTGTCAGCCGAGATGATGCCGCCACCGGACGCACCGGTAAGGGCAACGGTCGCGAAGGCGGAACTGGATCCAGCCAGAAAAAGTCCGGCGACAAGAGTGAGTCGTGCTAAGGATGTCAGCTTTTTCATATATCTGCTTTCTTTTTGACTGCAATTGGCGCGTTCAGGAAATTGATAATAATATGTTGTATTTTCCGGGAGCGTACGATCGCCTTTAACAGGTAAACATAAACTCACCTTGTTACATGAACGCCGTGAGTATTGTGCGTGAGTGTCCAAAAAATAATAAATTAGGGACGAAACGGCCCAATTCAGGGGCGAATTGCCGGGAATCAGGGGTGGAAAGAGATGAGTTTTATACAGTATTATTGCTGTCACAGGCTACAATTCCAACTCACCCCAGCAGTTGCCTTTCAGTCCACCACTTCGCCGCCGTGTGTCGAGATGCGCATCTGCAATTTTTAGATTGCATGTGTGGCGGTCTGCTTTTAGACTTCGGTTGAAGCCGTAAGTTAAGGTTATGTTTTTTGGCGTTGATTATTATCCTGAACAGTGGGTCTTCCCTTACGCCGGCACCGCCGACGCCCCCGAGGGTGCTTGGGAAAACGATGCTGAATTGATGACCGCGGCCGGCATCAACGTTGTCCGCATCGGCGAATTCTCCTGGGGGCTCTGCGAACCCGAACCGGACCAATACGATTTCCGCTGGCTGCGCCGCGTGATGGACATCATGGAGCAGCATGGCATCAAAGTCGTTCTCGGCACACCCACTGCCGCGCCGCCCATCTGGCTGGCCAAAAAACATCCGGAAATTTTGCCCATTGACGAATATGGCCGGGTCAAACACGAAGGCACGCGCCGCGCTGTTTGCTTCAACAACGATGTCTATTGGAATACATCCAAACGGCTGGTTGAACACATGGCCAAAGCCCTGGGCGATCATCCGCAACTGATCGCATGGCAGATTGACAGCGGCCTCGGTGGCCATCAAACCGAGTGGTCATTCAATGAAGATTCACGCCTGGAATGGCAAAACTGGCTCAAATTGAAATACGAAACCGTTGCGCGCCTTAACGACTGCCTGGGTTTACGTTATTGTGGACAGATTGTTTCCTCATTCGACCAGGTGCCGATGCCCATGTACGCGCCGACCGCGCACAACCCCGCACTGCTGCTGGATTGGAATCGTTTTTGCAGCGACGCCATCATCGCTTTCGCCCGGATGCAGGCCGATGTTTTGCATGATAATTGCCCCGACCTTCCCGTTACCGTCAACCTGCGCGCGCTTCACCGGAAGTTTGATCACTTCGACATGGCCGCCGCCGTGGATTTCGTTTCGGTTGAAAGCAACGCGGCCATCAAATCCAAATCCTCCGAACTCGCCTGCGACATTGACATCCTCCGCTCGCTGAAAAAGTCGGACATCAAGACCCCCGACGGCGATTGCGGCTTTTGGGTCATCGAACAAAAGGCCGGGCAGGTCAACTGGCAGGACGTCAACTCGCTCGTGCGGCCCGGCGTCATCCGGCTGTTCACCTACCAACTGATTTCGCGCGGCGCCTGCGGCGTGTTTTATTATCGCTGGCGGCAACCGCGCATTGGAAATGAAAAATTTTCCGGCGCGGTGCTGCCGCACCACCTCGAAGGGAACACCCGTGTCTTCAAGGAAATCAGCCAGATCGGCGAAGAATTGAAACTGCTCGCCCCCGCGATCAAAGACACCAAAATCGTCGCCGATGCCTGCATTCTTTACACGCACGACAACGACTGGACGCTGCAGCAGCCGATGCAGCCGAACAAATTCTTCAATCTCCGCGAGCACATTCAACTCATTTACAACGCGCTTCACGACCGCAACATCTCCGTGGATTTTGCGCGGCCAACGGAAGACCTTTCGCAATACAAGATTGTTTTCGCCCCATCGTTGCACCTGCTGACCCCGGGCGAAGCGGATCGGCTCAAACTGTACGTGCAAAACGGCGGCACGCTCGTCGGCACATTCAACACCGGCCTCGTCAATGCCAATTGCATCGCGCCGGACACCGGCTACCCGAACGACATGATTGAAATGTTCGGCCTGGAAGTTTTGGAATTCGACCCCATTCCACCCGGCGAGGATAATCATCTCACCTTCAAAGGCGCGTTCCCGACCAGCCATATGCATCCCGCGCGGCTTTGGTGCGATATCATCGAGCCGAAGGGTTGCCAGATTCTGGCGACGTACGCGAAGGACTTTTACGCCGGTCGTCCCGCCGTGACCATGAACAACTTCGGCCTCGGCAAGGCCATTTACCTCGGCACCCTGAGCCACCAGCATTTTTATAACGACCTCGTTTCGTGGCTGCGGCAGATGTGCAACCTGCAACCGCTGCTCAAGGTCCCGGAAAACATTGAAGTCAGCATGCGCCAGAAGGAAGGCATGCGCGTCTTCTTTTTGCTCAACCACCAAAACTCGCCCGTGCGCATCCAGTTTTACAAGCCGATGCACGATTTCCTTACGGGCAATACTTTTTCCGGCAACTACGACCTTCCGCCGCATGGCGTGCTCGTCCTCGACGAACATCCCGAAAACAAAATGTCTGGCGGCAACGTCTGATTTGCGGTTTGTTTTCCGCCGGTGAATTTTCTCGTGGCCACTTTCGCTGCCCTGGCACTGTTGAGTCTTGCCCTCACCCTCTGGCAATGGCTCGCTGCCCGGCGTTTCCCCCTGCACCAGCGCGTCACCGATTCGTCCTTGGCCCCGGCCATCACCCTGCTCAAACCGCTCAAAGGTTGCGATGCCACCACCGCGAAATCGCTCCACAGCTGGTTAAATCAAAATTACGCCGGCCAGATTCAAATTCTGTTCGGCGTCGCTGATGCCGGCGACCCGGTTTGCAAAACCGTCCGCGAACTCATTGAAAAAAATCCCGGACATGACGCACAACTCGTCGTCTGCGCTGAATCGCCAGGCGCCAACGGCAAAGTCTCCACCCTCATTCAACTCGAACAGCTGGCCAGACACCCGCTGATTCTGGTCAGCGATGCCGATGTGCGTGTGCCTCCGGATTTGCTCGCCAACATTGTCGCACCGCTGCGCGATCCCCAAAACGGCCTGGTCAGTTGTTTTTACCGGCTGGCGAATCCCGTGACGACCGCCATGCGTTGTGAAGCCGTTGCCATCAACGCCGATTTCTGGAGCCAGGTCCTGCAATCCGCCAGCCTCAAGCCGCTCGACTTCGCCCTCGGGGCGGCGATGCTCATGCGCCGCAAATTGCTCGAAGAAATCGGCGGCTTTGCCGCATTGACGAATTGCCTCGCAGACGATTATCAGCTTGGCCATCGCATCGCGCAGCGCGGCCATCGCATCGTGCTTTGCCCCGTGGTTGTGGAGTGTTGGGACGCGCCCATGAACTGGCGCGATGTCTGGAAACATCAGTTGCGCTGGGCGCGCACCATCCGCGTCTGCCAGCCCGTGCCATATTTTTTCAGCATCCTGTCCAACGCCACCCTCTGGCCGCTGCTGTGGCTGATCGCATCGCTCCTCTGGTCAAAAACACTTTACGCTCCACCCATTGCCGCCGTGTGTTTGCTCATCCGCATGGTCCTGGCGCAAAATCTCCAGCGCCGGCTCATGCCCTCGCGCAACAATCTCGTGCCGCTGTGGCTGGTGCCGGTAAAGGATTTGCTGCAGGCGGCGACCTGGGCCGGTGCGTTTTTGGGAAATACCGTCGAATGGCGGGGACAGAAAATGTGCTTACTGCGGGATGGAACGTTAATTACAGAAAAGTGAA
This sequence comes from Verrucomicrobiota bacterium, assembly GCA_049516755.1. Taxonomy (GTDB): domain Bacteria; phylum Verrucomicrobiota; class Verrucomicrobiia; order Limisphaerales; family UBA11358; genus UBA11358. Next base: position 14,019 of record JBEKSU010000028.1, read on the forward strand.
ACACCTCGTCCAACATTGCCAACGGGCAGGGCTTTGATAAGGTGGTTTTGGTCGGGCGGTTGGCGCAGTGGTAGCGCAGCTCCTTTACACGGAGACGGTCGGGGGTTCGAATCCCTCATCGCCCACCAGTCTTCGCTCGGAGCGCAGCGGAGAGCGCAGACTGCCGCGCCGTAGCAAAGCGAAGGCGGGCTTTATTCTTGTGCGCAACGATTTAAATGCCATTATTGTCTCTTCCACCACAACCTGCCGAATTTTTCAAATTTGGTTCCGAGCCGAAAAACCGACCCGTTTAAACCCGGAAACCGATATTGAACCGCTAATGAGCGCTAATCTGCACTGATAGCAAGGGTTTGCTGCGGCAACAGCCCGGACACATATTATCCTCTGTTATTCCGCTCCAGGTCTCTGGAATAAGCGGCGATGAGTGAAGATTAGCGGTTTGAACTTCGGAATTCGGCTTAAAAGAACCCAATCTGCTAATTTTGCCGAAAATGGGAATTCTTTGAAAGATTCCGAATTTTCAAACGTAGGAGTTATAGTGTGGTGTTGGTGGTTTTAACCAACATGGCGGTTTCACTTAAAACCAGCGGTCGCGAATGGCTGCCAATCCATTGTGAAACCGCGATGGCAACGTTTTATACCAGCCCCGATCCTCAGGGCTAGGGAATAAAAGGGCAAAGGGATTAAGGACGGGGCTGGTATTCATAAAATAAAAGCAATGGCGCAGATTTCATGCGACAAAGACGGGACGAAAAAGCAATTTTACTCTCTTGCCCGCTTGCCGCCGGCAAGAAACAACCCTGATGTTTCATGCATGTTTTGCTTTTAGAAGACAACCTGCGTGACCGGCAATTGCTGGAAAAGACGCTGGAAAACGAGGGGTTGGTGTGCCAGATAACTCATGCAAAATCTAAAGCGGAATTCCAGGCGGCACTGGAACAAGCCGAATATGACTTGATCATCTCGGATTTTACCCTCCCGGCTTACAGCGGACTTGCCGCACTCACTGCCAGCAGGGAACTTCAGCCGGATACGCCCTTCATTTTTGTCGCTGGAACCATCGGAGAAGAACAGGTTGTCGAAAGCCTGAAATCCGGCGCTACAGATTATGTTCTTAAAAATCGCCTCAATCGGCTGGGACCGGCCATACGCCGTGCGTTGCGCGAAGCCCACGAACGAAAGGAACGGCAGCGGGCGCAAGAGCAGGTGCGGGTTCAATCCAGCGCCCTGGAGGCCGTTGCCAATGGCATAATTCTGACGGACGCGGCCGGGAAAATTATTTTCGGCAACAAGGCTTTTTGTGCAATGACCGGATATGGCCTGGAGGAAATACTGGGCAAGACCCCCGGGTTTCTCAACTCCGGCAAACATGATGCCGACTTTTTCAGGACACTTTGGAATACCATCCTGGCGGGCCAAGTCTGGCAGGGCGAATTAATCAACCGGCGCAAAAACGGAACCTTCTATAACGAGGAGATGACCATCACGCCCGTTCAGCGGAGCAACGGAGAAATCAGCCATTTTATCGCGGTAAAACAAGACATCACCAAACAAAAACAGCGCAAGGAACAATTGCATCAGGCCCGAAAGATGGAGGCGATTGGCCAGCTTGCCGGCGGCATTGCCCATGATTTCAACAACCTTCTCACCGTCATTCATGGCAATGTTCAATTGGTATTGATGGATGAAAGTCAACTCAAGGAGGAGAACCGCCAATGTCTCAAACAAATCACTGACGCCACCGAACGTGCCGCGGATTTAACCCGCCAATTACTCACTTTCGGACGGAAACAGGTCATTCAATTTCAACCCCTTGATTTAAATCACGTCATCGGCAGTTTTACCAAAATGCTCAAGCGTGTCATCGGCGAGCATATTACCCTCCAGTGCCGTTGCGCCAAGGATCTGCCCGCCGTCAACGCGGATGTCGGCATGATTGAGCAAATTCTCCTGAATTTGATCGTCAATTCCCGCGATGCCTTGCCTCAGGGTGGATCCATTGTCATTGCCACCGAGACCGTCAGCATTGATGCCTCCCGCGCTGAAACGCATCCGGAAGCGCAAACTGGTGAATTTGTCTGTATTACGGTACGCGATACGGGGATGGGCATTTACCCGGAATATTTGCCACGGATTTTCGAGCCATTTTTTACCACCAAGGAAGCCGGCAAAGGCACCGGGTTCGGCCTGGCGACAGTCTATGGCATCGTCAAACAACATCGGGGCTGGATCGAAGTGTCCAGCCAGGTGGGGAATGGAACCACTTTTAAAATATTTCTGCCGGCCAGCGGTACCGGCGCGGCAATAAAACCAGTTCCCCAAAAAAAAGCGATTCCCGCCGGCCGGCACGAAAAAATATTGCTGGTCGAAGACGATGCTGACGTCAGAACCGTCACGCGCGGTGTATTGGAAGGATCGGGTTATCAAATTTGGGAAGCTGCCAATGGTTTGGAAGCTTTGAATGTTTGGAAGAAAAACGCTTCCCAAATTGATTTATTGCTGACCGATTTTATCATGCCGGGCGGCCTAAACGGCACGGAACTGGCAGCTCGATTAAGGGGGGAACGGCCCAACCTGAAAGTGATCCTGATGAGCGGGTACAATTCCGATCTGCCGGGGAACATCCAACCCCACAGTCATATTTTATCAAAACCATTTTCGTTGGAGAGTCTTACGGAAACCGTACGGAGCTGCCTGGATGCGGCACGTCCGACAGGCTGATTATTGTCGGAACAATCACGGCTGCAAGGAATTGACGATCAACTCGCTTCCAGTTCTTTTCGGGCCTTTTCCAGGGCGAGGTGCATCTCCGCTGCCGATGCATAACGCTGCGCCGGATCCGGCTGACAAGCCTTGAGGATGACGGTGTTCAACGGAAAGAAATCCGTCGGATTCCCGCCTTCAACCAGGGTCGTGGCAATCTCCGGGAAATAGACCGCATTGCGGCCGGTGCTAAGCACATAAAGCACCATGCCCAAGGCGTAAATATCCGCTTGCGGTGTGCCCGGACGTTCCGGTGGCGGCGGCATATAACCAGGCGTACCCACCAATGTTCGCTCCTGGTCGGGAGGCCGGATTTCGGTGATGAGTCCCAGGTCCGCCAGTTTGGGCTGGCCGTTGACGAAAATAATGTTCTGCGGCTTGATGTCGCGATGTGTCAACCCCTGGCGATGAAGAAAATCAAGGGCATCACTCAGGGCCAGCCCGATCCGCACGCACTCCCGCACCGGCAGCCTCCGTCGGTGGGAACGGGCGCGTTCACTCACCAAATCACGCGGTTTGTAGGTGGAAGGTTCGTGTTCCCAACCCGGCTCCAACGGGTCGCCCAGCTCCATCACGTAATAAAAATATCCCGCCTGCTTCTCGCTGACAAATTCAACCCGCAACAGGCCGGGATGTTTGTCGGAAACCGGCTGGTATTTTTTAATGCCGTTGAATTCGCGTTCATAGGGATCGGTGTTCTGATCGAAATTTGCCAGATAAACCGCCTTCAGCGCCCGCCATTGTCCGGTCGGGTTGCGCGCCAGCCAGACTTTTCCATAAGCGCCCTCGCCAAAGGGTGGATTGAACAATTTGTAATCCGGAGCGTCCGGCAGGGCCTCGACCGGGACAGCGGGTTTGGGAAACGACAGGGAAACCGAGACTGCTCTTTTTTTGAGCGCGTGGCGCAACCCGGTGGCCAGCGCCCAAGCCAGGGCACAGGGCACCTGTCCGCCCGCAATCACCAGCCAGGGGAACCAATAATTGGTGAAGTAACTCCCTGAAATCGCCCCGAAAGCCACCGCCAAGGCAACCGCCGCCGCCACTGCACAGGCCACCGGCAATCGCAACCGGCATAGTCCGCCGCCCAGCAATAATCCGGATGCCACCAGCATCAGCACCTCCACCCACCAGACCGGCCGTCGCAACCAGTCACCGTTCATCAGATTCAGGAAGGAGGTGATCAGTATTCTTACACCTCCAACGGATTCGCCGGTCCAGCGTGTGTAGGGAGTGTTAAATTTGTCTGTTTCACCGCCAGGTGCCGATGTTTCCGGCGCCGTGCCGATGAACACAATCTGGCCGCGGAAATAATTTGTTGGCCGGTCCAACGCGAACCGGTAACTCAATCTGGCCGCTGTGCCATCGCGACCGTAGTAACGCAGCCAGCGTTCCTGCGGGACTTCGCTCAATGTCGCCCCGGCCAGCCGCGCGGTGGTCCAAGGCAGGCTCGGATAAGGCCCCGGGGATGGAAACGGCCAATGCCGGCGCACAATCGAGTCGAGATCGGGATCCAGCCAGGCGACGCCCCAGTTCGTGCCGGCGGCACTGAGAAAGGGTTCCGACGGCAGGGTCGGCTGCACCCCGGCCAGCGTCGGGTGCGTCACCTGCGCCTGTTTGGCCATCAGCACGATGCGATGTTGCCTCCGCATCGCTTCGGCCAGGGCATCGTCCTGCGCGGAATCGCCCGGCTCCCGTTGCTGAAAGAAGGAGTCGAACACCACGAGGTCGCAGCCATCATCCGCCAGCCGGTTCAACAATTGGGCGTGCAGTCCCCGGCTCCACGGCTGGCCGCGGACTTGGTGAAAATAATCGTACGCCTCATTGTCCATCAGGATCAGGGTCACCCGGTCGGTAACTGCGTGCGCGCCAAAGCGGAACAAGTAATCGTAGCTCGCATTCACCCAAGGCTCGCCCAGCGGCATCTTCCACAACATGAAACCGCAAAGCACCGCCACCGCCGCCCCCAGCACGGATTTGAAAAATTCAGGTTGTCCGATGGCTTTGACCTTCACCGCTGCCTGAGTTTAGAAAAAGCCGGCGGGGAAATCAGTGATTTTTCACCTGATTGGTTGAAAGAAGAAAACGAATGGCGCGGGGCGGCCAACCGTTTTTTTCATCATGATAATTCAGCCAAAATGTCTGAAAGATTGGTCCGATTATTGCGTATTAGTTGATGTCAGCCTGAGAGTCGAGAAAAACTGCTGCTCAGATTCTAGGGGTGTTGTCGGGTGCAAGGAGGACGACAGCAAAAAACGAATCACCTTATGAATCAACATATTCCTCGTATGAAAAACCTTCACATCATCACCCTGGCAGCCATCACAGGATTCCTTGTAATTGCTGGAAACACTGCTTACAGCCAAACGGCCGACCCACTTCTGGCCGACCCGGTGGATCAATCTGCATTCCCGCAGATAACAGCCCAGCCGGTGGACCAAACCGTTCTCATCGGTTCGAATGTGACCCTGTCGGTGCAGGCCAACAACGCCGATGGTTATCAATGGTTGATCAATGGAATCCCCGCCGATGGCCAGACCAACAACGTGTTCGTTATTCAAAGCGCGGGAATCAGCGACGTAGGGCTTTACTCCTGTGAAGTTTTCAATGGCAGCGAAATGGTGCCAACCCGCACGGCCTCCGTGGAGGTGGAGACGACTGCCAGCGCAACCGTTGCCAGTACAACCACCAGTACACTGACAGTAAAAGCAACGACTGCCAGCGTCCTAACCACCAGTGCAACAACCGCCAGCGCAATGGCAGCCAGCATGCCTGCCGGAGGGCCAATTATCGTGTTCGGGACTCCCTACGCCGGAAGTGGATCACAAGGCAGTTGCCCCGGCCATTACGTGGGATATGTTGCCTATACCAAGCCGGTTTCCCAAGGCTGGGGATGGACGCCCATTACCGGTGCCACAGTTCTGACGGTTACCGATACTAATCGGACCAATACAAAAATTCAGTATTTCGGCGACTATGGTGATGCCGGTTGTGCCCAAACTTCGGTGACGATTCCCTATCCCCCATTCAGTCCAGCTTACATATTCTGGATATACTTTACAAATAACGTCCCGACGAATGCCTATTCCATCGTCCTGACCGGGTTTAATCCTTAGACTTTTGGAAAATGGGAATAAGGGTTCCAAAAAAGCGAACCGGGCTGAACCGAAGTTCTGCCCGGTTTTTACGCCTGCATCCTCGGCCGCGACTCGGTCGCACAACGATCGCAGTGCGCAAGGAATAACGCACCCTGCCAAATCCGTGTTAGAAATTCACCCGCAGACTCAGGGCCAGGGTGCGCGAACGTGGCAGTTCGTCGTAAAGGTTGAGCGGGTTGAGCTTGTAGTTCTGGTCGGTGAGGTTGAGCACGCCGAGCGCAACTTCGGCTTTTCGATGCAGAAATCGGTATCCGACAAACGCATTCAACTGCCAGAAGTCCTGGCCCGGCTCGGCGGGGTCATAACCGCTGTTGTCTTGCGAGTACCAATGCGCCTCGGGTTGGGCGTAGAAACCGCAGGGATGATTGTACACCATGACCAAATCCACCTGGTTGAGAACACCTTTCAGGCGCTGTCGCGGCTGAATACTGCCAGCGCCGAGAGTATTTGGAACACCCACAAAATTTTCATTCAACACGGCCTGGCTCAATTGATAATCCACGTTCAACGCCCATCGTTTGCCCACCAACTGGTTGGCCGTGAAGCGAAGCGATTGCTCTTGATAATTCAAATCTTCGCGCAGTCCCGCCGGGATGGCCGGAGGAGTTGGGATGGGAGGGGGTGGAAACCAATCAAAAGCTCCGACCATTTGTTGGACGTCAGAATTCAAGAGTTGGCCGGAAACTCCAAGATAGGTCCGCGTGGGGAATTTCTGCTCCACCGAGAAAGCATACGTTTCAAATTGTGCCCCGGAACCGGGCCGGCTACTGATTCGGGAATAATGCTTCGGTAGGATTGAATGAAGCCCGCCAC
>JBEKSU010000029.1:0-20570 GCA_049516755.1 Verrucomicrobiota bacterium
GCCGCGCGCTGTGCGATCCGATCGTCTTTTCTGAACGGCCGGCAGGACACCCTCTATGCGAAGGGTGCGAGTACATCCGTGTACGTGACGGGGAGTACCATTCAGGGCACGGTCGATTTCGTTTATGGGCAGGGCAGGATTTTTCTGACCGGCTCCACGATCCGCCAGATGCGCAATAATGGCGCAGATATCGGCGCGCCGCAAACGGCTCAGAGCCAGAACTACGGAATCGTGTTCTCCAGTTGCACGATTACCTCGGGCGGAACCGCGACGAGCGACTCCTCCTACCTGGGCCGCCCCTGGGGCGCTTATGGCGAGCTCGCCTTCATCAACTGCTCGATCGGGAGCTGCATTGAGCCGGTTGGTTACATCAACTGGACTGGAACCAGCAACTCGTCCACCTGCCGCTTTGCCGAATACCCGTGTCCCTCGACCCGCGCTTCCTGGGTGACGCGCCTGACCTCCTCGCAGGCCGCCGCTTACACCAAGAGCGCCGTCCTCGGCGGTTGGAATCCTTCATAATCTGAGGGTCTCAAAGTAAATTGAGCGATCCAGCCGGCACCAGATTGATGGTGCCGGCTTTTCCATCACCGATGGACTCTGCGATCAGGGAAAGGTAATCTTCAACCACCATGTTCCAAACGCGTTGGTCAACTTTTTGCCTGATACTTGCCGCCTTGGGCGCGGGTGCGGTCGGATTTTATTGCGGTCGGAACATGTTTTCTTCAGGTTCTCAAAGTACCGTCGTGTCCGTTCCAGCCGCCAGTCCTTCCGTTAAATTGGAACCGGAACCCGCCGCGCCGGCTTCCGCAGGCATCGTTCAACGAAGCGCGCCATCAGCCGCCGTCACGTGGGATGACCGATGGAAAGAGTTGATGGCCCAATCCCGCACGCGTTTGCGCGACAATCAAATTGTTGCCGCCATTGAAGACCTCGCCACCCGGGACGCGCAACGCGCCCTTTCGCTCGCGCTGGCGGAAGTCGATCTGCGCCTGCGGCTGGACATGCTGCGCGCGGCGTTGCGGGGCTGGGCAAAATCGGATCCGGATGCCGCCGGGGATTGGGCGCTTTCCCACCCATCCATCATTGACAAGAGTGACGCCGCAACCGCCGTTCTCACGGGCCTGATACAGAATCCCGACGCGGCCATCCGCTTGTTCTCGCACCTGTCCGAAACCGATCCCGGACACGCGCGGGAATTCGGCAACTCCTTGATTGCCGCGTTGAGCAACAACGGCGATTTCAGCCGGGCGGCGGAATTTGCCGCTCAAGGCGATGCGCAGTATCGCAACGACTGGCTCGCGGCAGCCTTCGGCAGTTGGTCCCAGTATCAACCGCAAACCGCCGCCGCCGAAGCCATGAAATTGCCGGATCCGGACTTGCGGCAATCGGCGGTTCAAGCGGCGTTCACCGGGTGGGCCCAAGGCGATCCGAAAGGACTGATTGCATACGCCATCTCCTTGCCGGATGGTCAGGCCAAATCCTTTGCGCTCACCGAATCACTGCCCTCCTGGGCGGTCAATGAGCCCGCCGCCGCCGCCGAGTGGATCAACCAAATGCCGTCCTCGCCCGAACTGGATCAAGGAATTGCCACGGTCGCGTTATCACTCGATAACAAGCCCGAAGTCGCTGTCACCTGGGCGGAGAGCATTGCGGACCCTCAATTACGCTCCACCACGCTGGCCACCCTCATCCGCCAATGGAACGAATCGGACCCGGCGGCAGCCCAACAATATGCCGATACCTCCACGAACATCATCGGCGAAGACCGCTCCGACCTGCTCATCGGATTCGGCGATGGCAATTAACGATTGCTCACAAAACAACCCCCCGACGCAGGAGCATCAGGGCTTGGAATCAAAGCAGCAGCCACTGAGATTCGACGCAACGGACAACCACGGCAGCGGACACGCATTCTATTCGCTGACAATGTATGCTTGATTCCAGGAAAAATTCGAGAACGAATTGGCTTTACGGCAGGGCGGCGCTGCCATCAGCGGAGGTTGCGGCACTCGAAAAGCTGGATGCGTTTCATGATGCGACCGTCCACGGTGATGTCCTGCACGCCGAGATTGGTGACCGACTCGAATTGCTGCAACAACAGCGGCGGCGGGTCGATGGGCTTTGGTTCCTGGGCCACCAGCACTTCCCGGCCTGTCAGCCATTTCCAGACCCAGCCCCGCTCCAGCCGGGCCGTGCCCGGTTCGGTGACGTAAATGGCGTTCTCACCTTTGCGCCGTTCGGGGTAGCGATATTCCGGCCAGAAATAAAACTGATTGTCGGCCTTGTCCGAAGCAATGCAATAGACCAGCGGCTGGGTGCGCAGGGCGGCCCTGGCCTCCGGCAGATAAAACGTGAACAAACCGGTGATGCCATAGTGGCCGCAGATGATGAACGCGGGTTTGCCCGCCGGAAGCAATTTTTCGCGCGCCTGTTCGACACACCCGGCGGCTTCCCGGTATCCGCGCACGCGGCGGAGCGGGTCCATATCTCCCGGCAGCGGCTGACGGGCAATCATGCCGAGGATGTTGGTGTCATGGATCAAGATCACCAGCGACAGGCCAAAAACCAGGCCGCCGATGAGCCAGCCTTTCACCGCGCGCGCGCCTTCACGCCAGCGCGCATCCCAATAAATCACCATCAGGCAAAACATCGGCACCACCGCCGGAGCGATCCAGTTGGGCAAAATCCGCGAATGGAGCGAGTAAACCAGGTGCCCGAGAAAAACCGCCCCGCCCAGGCAGAAGAAATAAAGTTCCAGTGGATTTTCCCGGCGGTGTTTCCAGAACGCCACCATGGCCCACAATGCCGCGACAAAAAAAACCGGATTCAGCAGGGCCATTTCCACGAAGAAAAAATCCCGGAGATACCGCAAGGTCGGGTGCCAGGCGGAAGTCATTCCGGCGTTGGCGGCGACATGGCGGATGGTGATCCAGCCGTTTTGCGAGTTCCAGATGATGGCGGGCAGGGTGCAGAGCGCGAAGAGCAGCAAGGCGAGATACGGGCCGGGTTTTTTGAGCTGCACCCGCGCGGGAGGCCAGAGCAGAAAGAACAGCGCCCAGCAGACCAGGAGATACACCGCGCTGTATTTGCAGAGGAAACCCAGGCCGGCGGCCAGGCCGGCGGCCAGCCAATGTTTCGTCGTGCCGCCGGGTTGCACCGCGCGCCAGCCGGCGATCATCGCGATCGTGCAACACAGCACCAAGGGCGGGTCAATGGTCATCAGGATGGTGCCGCCGGTCAGGAGCAGTGTGCTGGTGACGATGAGCAGGAGCAGAAAAGCCTGGCGTGCGCCAGCCTCGCGGGTCATGAATCGCAGCAGGATCACGCTCAGAATGGCGGCGAAGACCGGCGAAAAAAAACGCACCCCGAATTCCGTGTCGCCCCAGAGCCAGGTGCCGGCAAACTGGATGAACGCGATGCCCGGCGGTTTGCTGAAGTACGACAGGGCCAGATGCTTGGACCAAAGCCACTGGTAAGCTTCGTCGTTGCTTAACTCGATGGTCCCGGATGCGATGTAGACCAGGCGGAACAGCAGCAGGGCGGCGGTCAGAATGTAGCCAAGGAGAAGCCAGGGCGGTCCGGATTGCACCTTCGATTGCTGGCTGTCCATGAGATTCAAGTCCCGAAGTATGTGGGTCGGGGAAGAAGGCTGCAATCCAATACAACGGCGCGGCGCCCGGACGCGAAGGTCAAAACAAGATGGGCTGGAACCGTCCGGTGATCTGGAAATTAAATCTTGTCATTTCGTAAATATTACCAGCACCTTATATTTCAAATTAACAGACAAACAACGCCGTCTTTAATGGCCGACTCCATGCCAAGTCCAAAACCTTATCCGTTATCAAATGTGCAGGCTGAAACCGGAACGCCAGCCGCCTCACCTTCAAATTAAATGCCTTCCTTCCTTCGCAACATCAGCCCGACCCGGATCGCAGTTTTTCTCATTCTGGCGGTCATCGGTTACCGCTTCTGGTTTGTCACGCAGATCGGGCTGGTGGGCGACGAAGCCTACTACTGGCTTTGGTCGAAACATCTGGCCGCTTCGTATCGGGACAAGGGCCCGGCCATCGCGTGGACCATCGCGCTGGGAACGAAAATGTTTGGCGACACCGTGTTCGGGATCCGTTTTTTTGCCGTGCTGTTGAGCGGCGCCATAAGCTGGCTGCTGTTCGTGCTGGCGCGGCGGCTTTACGACGAACGCACCGCCTTGTGGTGCCTGTTGGTGTCCCTGGTAACGCCCATGCTGGCGGTTGGCTCCATCCTGATGACCATCGATTCCCTGAGCATGTTTTTCTGGGCGCTGGCCGTCCTGTTGTTCTGGGATGCCTTGCACAACGGACGGACTTCCACTTGGTTCTGGCTGGGGCTGGCCATCGGCGCCGGGTTTCTCGCCAAATTCACCAACGGCGTGCAGCTGGTCTGCATCGCCCTGTTCCTGCTCTGGTCGAAGGAACATCGTCCGCTCCTGTTCAGCTGGAAAACTTTTCTCATGGTCGCGGCATTTGGTGTCGCCAGCACACCGATTCTTTGGTGGAACATCCAGACCGGCTGGGTGCACCTCGCGGCGCTGCACTCGCGCAGCGGCGTGACCAATACGTTTCAGATTCATCCCCTGCAACTGCTCCGGTTTGTCGGCGAACAATTCGGCGTGCTCTCGCCCCTGTTCATGGCCGGCATCGTCGTGGCTGCCGTTGCCTTGGTGCTGAGGCGGGACGATGATGTGCGGCGGCGCTTCCTGTTGAGCCAGTTTCTGCCGGTTTACGGGCTGTTCCTCTTTTTCAGCCTTAACAGCGCCGGCAAGGCAAACTGGATCGTCCCGGCGCTGTTCACCGCCATCATCTTTACCGTGGTTTATTGGCGGGAACTGGTCGCCCGCCGGCCCCGCTGGCGCTGGGCCGTCGGCGCCGCCTTTGCCATCGCGCTGCTCATGACGCTCGCCATGCACGATACGGAAATCCTGCATCTGCCCCAAAGGCTGGACCCGTTGTTCCGCGCACAAGGTTGGCGGGATTTTGCGGCGCGCCTGGAAAAAGACCGCGTCGCGGAGCGGGCCAACCTGCTGCTGGCGTCCCACTATTCCATCGCCAGCCTGATGGCGTTTTATCTGCCTGACCAGCCAACAACTTATCTGGTCCCGGCGCCGTATGGCAGTTCGCAATTCACGCTCTGGCCGGGTTATCAGGTGACGCCGGACACCCGGGCGCTGTTCGTCACCTCGTCCATCCGGCCGTTGCCGCCGGCCCTGCTGCAACAGTTCACCCGGATCGAACTGGTGGATGATTTCTGGTCCCAACACCACGGCCATCCCATGAATTATATCCGCGTTTATTTCTGTACCCGGTAGCGGCCGGCGCGGGTTCAGACAAAATCCTCCGGCGCAACCCGGGCGCTCCAAAAGGAGAAGCCTGGCGGCCACGACGGGTTGTATCTTCTCAAACTTACGTCTTTCATTTTCCTTGGAAATTTTTACGCTGTCAGCCGATGAAAGGAATCATTCTCGCCGGCGGCGCCGGTTCACGGCTGTATCCGTTGACGCTGGTCGCCAGCAAACAGCTCCAGCCGGTGTATGACAAACCGATGGTGTATTATCCGCTGACGACGCTCATCGAGGGCGGCATCCGCGAGTTGTGCCTCATTTCCACGCCGCAGGATTTGCCGCGGTTCAAGCAATTGCTCGGCGACGGCAAGGCGTGGGGGCTGTCCATCGAATATCGCGAACAGCCAAAACCAGCGGGCATCGCGCAGGCGTTTTTGATCGCCGAATCGTTCATCGGCGGCGACAGCGTCACGCTGGTTTTGGGCGACAACGTGTTTTACGGCGGCGATTCGTTTCATCGCGCGTTCGCCGATTTCAAATCCGGCGCGACGATTTTTGGTTATCACGTCAACGACCCGGAACGTTACGGCGTGGTGGAATTCAACGCGCAGGGGCAGGCCATTTCCATCGAGGAAAAACCGAAATCGCCCCGGAGCAATTACGCCGTGCCGGGACTTTACATTTATGACAACAACGTCGTGGCCACCACCAAGGCGCTCAAGCCGTCGGCGCGCGGCGAACTGGAAATCACGGACGTGAACGTGGCGTATCTGCGGCGCGGGCAATTGCGGGTGCACCGGCTGAGCCGCGGCTTCGCGTGGCTGGACGCCGGGACGAGCAGCAGCCTGCACGAGGCGTCGGCTTACGTGCAGACGATTGAGAAACGCGCCGGGGTCAAAATCGGCTGTCCGGAGGAGGCGGCGTTCCGCGCCGGGTTCCTTTCCTTGCCGCAACTGGAGGAACTTGCCAACAAGATGCCGAAATGCGAATACCGCGAATATCTCGCCGAAGTCATCGGGGAGGCCCGGCGGCTGGCCGCAATTCACGCTTGAGCGATGAACGTTATCAACTGCGAAATTCAGGGACTGGTGATCATCGAACCGAAAGTGTTCGGCGACGCGCGCGGTTTTTTCATGGAGACCTGGAACCGCCAGCGTTATCGCGCCGCCGGGCTGGACTGGAATTTTGTGCAGGACAACGTGTCGCTCTCGCGACGGGGCACCCTGCGCGGACTGCATTTCCAGAATCCGGCGCCCCAGGGCAAGCTGGTCTTTGTGCTGCAAGGCGAGGTGTTTGACGTGGCCGTGGACATCCGCCGCAGTTCGCCCACATTTGGCCGGTGGCATGGCGAACGCCTTTCGGGCGAGAACAAAAAGCAATTTTACATCCCGCCGGGTTTTGCGCACGGTTTCGCGGTTCTGAGCGAGACCGCCTTGTTCGCCTACAAATGCACCGAGCTTTACAGCCCGCAACACGAACTGACGCTGGCGTGGAACGATCCTGACATCGGCATCCAATGGCCGTTGGAAAACCCGCAGCTTTCGGAAAAAGACACGCGCGGATTGCGGTTGAAAGATCTACCCCCGGACCGCCTGTTTGCCTGACCGGCGCCCACCCGCCATGAAGATTTTGCTCCTCGGAAAAAACGGCCAGGTCGGCTGGGAATTGCGCCGCACCCTCGCGCCGCTGGCGGAGGTGGCGGCGGTGGATTATCCGGAAATCAATTTCACCGACGAACCGGCGCTGCGGCAATTCGTGGCTGGAACGCGGCCGGACGTGGTGGTGAACGCGGCGGCCTACACGGCGGTGGACAAGGCCGAGACGGAAACCGGACTGTGCCGGCAGGTCAACGCGGTCGCGCCGGGAGTTTTGGCCGAAGAGGCAAAGAAGCTTGGCGCGCTGATGGTGCATTATTCGACGGATTACATTTTTGACGGGACGAAGACGTCGCCTTACGTTGAAACCGACACGCCCAATCCGCTGGGCGTTTACGGGCGGACAAAACTGGAAGGCGACCGGGCGGTGAAGGCTTCCGGCGCGGACCATTTGATCTTCCGGCTCTGCTGGGTCTATGGCGCGCGCGGCCAGAATTTCATGCTCACGATGCAGCGCCTGGCGCACGAGCGCGAAAAACTGCGCGTGGTGGGCGACCAGTTCGGCTGCCCGACATGGTCGCGGATGATTGCCGAAACCACCGCGCTGGCGCTCAAGCAGGTGCTGGCGGGCGCGAATCGTTCCGCGTACAACGGCGAATATCATCTCGCCGCCGGCGGCCGGACCAGCTGGCACGAATTCGCTTCCCGCATCATCGAGTTGATGCCGGATGCGGAACGGAAATGCCGCGCGGTGGAAAAGATCACCACGCCGGAGTATCCGACGCCCGCGAAACGGCCGGCGTATTCGGTGTTGGATTGCGGTAAATTGCAGAAAACCTTCGGGTTGCGGCTTCCGGATTGGGAGACCAGCCTGCGACAAGTCCTGGATCAACCATGAAATTGCTCATCACTGGCGGCGCCGGATTCATCGGCTCCAACCTCATCCATCACGTCATCGACCGGCCGGAGATTGAAAAGCTGGTCAATCTGGATTGCCTCACCTACGCCGGGCATCTGGAGAACCTGGAAAAAGTGGCCCGGCACCCGAAATACGTTTTTGAAAAGGTGGATTTGCGCGACAAAGCCGCTGTGCTGCGCGTCGTCCAACAACATGCCATCACCCACGTCATGCATCTCGCGGCGGAATCGCACGTGGACCGTTCCATTACCGGCCCGGGCGATTTCATCACCACCAACATCATCGGTACGTTCAACCTGCTCGAGGCCTGCCGCGAATTTTGGCTAAGTCCAAAGTCCAAAGTCCAAAGTCCAAAGTTCCATCACGTTTCCACCGATGAAGTCTATGGGTCACTTGGCGCGACCGGCTTTTTTACGGAAACGACGCCGTACGCGCCGAACTCGCCGTATTCCTCCAGCAAGGCATCGTCCGACATGCTGGTCCGCGCTTATCATCACACCTATGGCCTGCCGACGGTCATCACGAATTGCTCGAACAACTACGGTCCGTATCAATTTCCCGAAAAGCTCATCCCGGTGGTCATCCAAAGCGTCCTGGCGCGGAAACCGGTGCCGGTTTATGGCGACGGCCTGAACGTGCGCGACTGGCTTTACGTGCGCGACCACGACGAGGCGCTGTGGCTGGTGCTGACGCGTGGCAAGCTGGGCGAGACCTACAACATCGGCGGCCACAACGAATGGGCGAACCTGCGCATCGTGGAATTGATTTGCGACACGATTGATGAATTCGTTCCCCAGCTCGGCGGCGATTCGCGCAAGCTGATTACGTTCGTCAAGGACCGCCTGGGCCACGACCGCCGGTACGCGATTGACGCGGCGAAAATCCAGCGCGAGCTGGGCTGGACGCCCGCGCACAAATTCGAGGACGGCCTCCGGGAGACGGTGCGCTGGTATCTGGACAACCAGGCGTGGGTGAAAACCGTCCTGGCGAAGACGAAGGCTTGACTGCCCGACCCCTAAAAATGGCCAATTTTATTTAAGCGCTCGAATGAGGTCGTAAAGCCACGTAAAATTTCCAATTTCGCCGAGGCTTTCATCAAATCAATTCCGCTTCCAACCGTTCCAGCGCATTCCGCCGGGATTCCAAATCCGGCACCGGATTTTGCCGGCGTTCGGGAAATTCATCATAGGTGCGCTTGTCCAATTCCCGTCCGGCTTGCGCCTTGCGGACTCCACCCCATTGTTTGAAAAAGAAAGCGACTTTCGCCCGCTGGCATTGCGTGCGAATATCCCGCACCCAGTCGGCAGCCATTGGCCGCGCGCCCGGCCCGCTTTCGCCGCCGACAATCACCCAGTTGATGCCCTGCAAGTTGAGCAGGCCAAGATGTTCCAACAGCGGTTCGATGGAAAGGAAACGGACTTGCGCGGGCGAATCGCGGAGCAAATCAATGCGCGGAAGACCGTGCTGGCGGTTTTCCACGCTCACGCCCCACCAGATGTGAGATTGCTCCGCTGCGAAACGGAGTTTGCCTTTCAATAATTTCTGCATCCGGACGGCACGCTTGGTGAGAATCTGGTAGGTGTGCCAGTTGGCGGCTTTCATCACGCGCGCCACTTTGACAATGTATTCGTCCGGCACCTTTTCGTGGAATAGGTCGCTCATGGAATTCACGAAAATCATCCGTGAGCTGGACCAGCGCAGCGGGTCACCCAGCTTTTCGGGCACGAGGCGCAGATCAAAGCCGGATTCAAACGGATGGCCGGGCACGCCGCGAAAACGTTCGGCAAACGTCTCGGCGTAGCAATGCAGGCAGCCGGGGCTGACCTTGCTGCACCCGCGCATCGGATTCCACGTCGCATCCGTCCACTCGATTTTTGATTTGTCGCTCATTTAACGTCCTGCATGGCCACGATACTTCTTAAAAATATGTTCCGCAATTTTATTGCCGGTGGGATTTTGTGAAGCGAAAAAGAGATAATAAACCACCGCGCCGCGAGTGTTGCACATCGGCAAAGGCTCCGGCACATATTTGAAACCCGCGACTTCCTTGAGGCGTTTCCGGTAGGCCGCAACAACAGACTCGTTTGGTGCCTTCTGTTCAAATGTCCCAAATAAATCTTGTTCAGTCGTATAAGCAGCAGCATGCCAAGAATCATCACCCCAAAACTTCGTCATTCTCTGAGCTTGATCTGGCGCGACGGAATCAGGGTTCTTCCAAAGAACATTCATGTTCGCATCCATGATCATAAAATTGAGAAAGATTTCGATGCTGCGCATTCTGCCTGCGGTTTCGACCACTTCCCAATTCGGATTAAGTTCATACGGATCCAAAAGGCACAACGCGCGCCGATAATCTTCATAGCGGCATTGCGGAAAAACTTCCTTCAAGAGCACCTCGTTGCAATCTCCCGGATAAACCGTCACATTTTTCTCATCCCCCATGCCTTGCAGGCGTTTCGCGCGTGCCGCATCCATTTCCACAAAATGATAATGGGAAAAACGCGGCTGAATGGATAATGCACGAGCGGGGCTGCCGGCAATGAGTTCGCCGCTTCGCTTTGAAATGTGAGCGCCGGCACCAGCAAAACCATCAATGTAGGCAATGTGCTTGATAGAATTTTGATTCTGCAAAATCTGTGCATAGGCGACTGCATATTCTTGCAAAATTTGGAGTTTAATTTCAGTCCAATGGCCGACCACATCGAGATGTACTTTCATTGGTTGCCTTTTTGTGTGGTCGCCAAAAAATATTTTGCATGGTGTTTTGAAGCCCGGAATTTCCAACTGGTCGCTGGATACGCCCATTTCAGAACCTTGTCGAGATTTTTTGATTTGGGCCATTCACGGGGCTGGTTTCTTGCTTGTGTAACTATGGGAACCGGAAGCTGCGTCTGCGTCTCCCTTTACGAAACGCCATTTTCAGGCGAGAATAGCTGGGTGAACATACGCCTGCGCCTTGCGACCGGTCTGGTTGTTTTGCTCGTTTCTGCCGGCGACCTTATCGCCGGTGGCAGCGGGTTGAACGTTGTCGTGGTGGTCAACCAGAACAGCACCAACTCGGTCCAGCTCGGCAATTACTACTGCGAAAAGCGCTGCGTGCCGCCGCAGAATTTTCTCCGGATCACCAACTGGACCGGCGGAAATGTGCAATGGACCTCATCGGACTTCACCAATTCACTGCTCAACCCGTTGCTGGCCATGCTGTCCAGCCGTGGCCTGACCAACCAGATTGATTACATCGTGTTGAGCATGGATTTTCCCTACCGCGTGGTTCAAACCAGCGCGCCATCCGGCGGAAACAGCACCACGGCCGCGTTGTTTTACGGGTTCAAGCCCGATATTTCGGGTGATTCCTGTTCACTTCCCAACTCCAGTTCCAATTCCTATTCGTGCAGCGAGGGCATCTTCCGCCAGATGCCGCCGGTCACCGCCGGCAGCAACTCGTGGCTCGTCACCATGCTCACGTCCAGCTATCTCACGCAGGCGGAGGCGATCATTGATCGGAGCGTGGCTGCCGACGGCACCTTTCCCACCCAGACGGTCTGGCTGGCCAAGACCACCGACCTGGCCCGCAACGTCAGGTACTGGGAGTTTGACGACACGATTTTTGACGCCCGGGTGGCCGGGGATTTTTCCATCCAGCGGACCAATCAGAATTCGCCATACGGGCTGACGAACCTGTTTGGCTACCAGACCGGTCTGGCCGGGTTCAACCTCCTGTCGAACGCGTTCGTGCCGGGGTCAATTGCCGACAGCCTGACGTCGTTTGCCGGGGAAATCTATGAAAATAGCGGTCAGACGAGCTTGCTGGCTTTCATGAACGCCGGCGCCTGCAGCAGTTACGGCACGGTGGTCGAGCCGTGCAATTATCTCCAGAAGTTTCCGTCACCCCAGGATTATTTCTATCAGGCGCGCGGTTTCAACCTGGCGGAATGTTATTATCTGAGCCTGGTCAATCCGTATCAGGGCCTGATCGTGGGTGAACCGCTGGCCGCGCCGTTTGCCCGGCCGCCGTCCGGCGCCTGGGTCAATCTGCCGGCCGACAGCGTGTTGAACGGCATCACCAATCTCACGCTCCAATGCACCGCCAGTGCGTCAAACCGCCCCGTTCAACAGGTCGATTTGTTCCTCGACGGCACCTGGCTGCAAACCTTGACCAACCTACCGCCCGCCGCCGGCAACCAGCTTTACGTGACCATCAATGGTTATACCACCAACTACACGGTCCCGGCCAACGCGACGATTGCCTCGGTCGCTGCCGGGCTGGCCGATGTTCTGAACGAACCAGCATACACGAATTTGTCGAAGGCGCAAGCCACGGTCTTCGGCGACCGCATCATGTTGCAATCCACCGACCTCAACACGCCCGGGGCGCAAATTCCGGTGAACGTCAGCAATGCCGTCGGTTCGGCCTCCGCGTTGACCGCTTTTGTCACCGCCAGCCAGACCAATTTTCTCGACACCGTGGCCTATGGTCTGGCCTGGTGCTACGTGTCCAACTATCCGAGCGCGGGTGATTACCTGCAACTGATCGTCACCAAAACCAATGGCACCCAGGTGACCATTGCGGTGACGAATGTCGCGCCCGGCACGAACACCTCGGGCCTGACGGCAAAATTACTCAATGCCATCAATGCCAACAGCTCGTTGCAGATGGCCGATGGGCTGGTGGCTGGGGATTTGTTTGCCTACGAACCTTACGGTCTGCCGTACACCGAGTTCAACCTGTACGCCCAGACCGCTGGCTGGCCGGCGTCGCAGATTCAAATTGCCTTCACCGGTTCGCCGGACCTGGTTCTTTTTCCCGGCGGCACCCCGGCTTTGGATCAAAACGTCAGCGACCTGCAGCCGCGCAACCATCTTTACGTCCGGGCCGGTGCCACCAATCTCTTGTTCACGTTTCCGCTGGATACGACGGCGTTGGCTGACGGCAGTCATGAACTCACGGCGGTGGCCTACGAAGGCAGTCATGTGCGCACCCAGGCGCGCGTGACGCAAAACGTGCGCGTCCAGAACACATCGCTCAGTGCCACGTTCACCACGCTGGCCGGCGCGTCCAACACGGTGTTGAATTTCACGCTGCTGTTTTCGGTGGCCGCCAACACGAACACGATTGCCACCATCGAACTGTTCACCACCGGCGGTTCGGCTGGCGTGGTTTCCAACCTCGTCTCCGCCACGTTCGCGGTGGCGGCGACGAATCTGGGCGTCGGCTTGCATCCGTTTTACGCCGTGGTGACGCGCAGCGACGGCAAACAATACCGCACCGAAACGAAGTGGATCCGCATCGGCGGGTCAGAACCTCCATTTGGGCTGACGCTGACCGCGCCGCCGCCCGTCATCGGCTGGCCCGCCACGGCCGGTCGGCTTTACGAAATCTTGAGCGCCACGAACCTCACGGACACCTTCCAGTTGCGCGGCTCGGTCACGCCGTCGAATTCCCCCGGATTGTGGATGGACTCCGTCACGGGCGCGCCGCAACAATTTTATCGCGTTCGCGCGCCGTAACAGCCTGTTAAAAGTAGCAGCCGACGTGAGGAGGCTCTAAACGAATGATGGCTTCCAAGGAGATTTGAGCCTCGTTACCTCGGCTGCTACAAAAGAAAGCGTTTTATTACGGACTGCCAATGAATGTTTGATCAAGCTGTGTTTATTTAGAGTCCATGGAGTTGCTGGTCAAGTGGCACAGGCCTCCGGCCTGGGTCTATTTTAAATTTCACAGGCAGAGTTTTTATGCCATCTTTTAACCGGACATGTTCAGTAAAGTCGCAATTTGTGTTTTTCTAGCCGCGTTTTGCATCAGCGCGCGCGCGGCGGACACCAACTCGCTCGTCTGGCACCGGGCGACCGACCGTGTGGATGCCGACGTGCGGGGCATGGCGCTGTGGCCTTTGCTGGAAAAGATCGCCGTGAAGGCCGGCTGGCATATTTTTGTGGAACCGGACACCACCCACACCACGTCCGCCAAGTTCAAGGACCTTCCGTCCGGCGACGCGCTCAAAATGTTGCTGGGCAATCTCAACTTCGCGCTCGTGCCGCGGACCAACAGCGTGCCAGACCTTTACGTTTTTCGCACCATGATGAAAAACGCCACGCAAGCGGTGCTGGCGCCAAAGGCGGCGCCCAAGCACGTTCCCAACGAATTGCTCGTGAAACTCAAGCCGGGCACGGATGCCGACGCCCTGGCCAAATTGCTCGGCGCCAAAATCATCGGCCGCAATGACAAACTCGGCCTCTACCGGCTGCAATTCGGCGACGTTGCCGCCACGGACGCCGCATTGGCCAGCTTGAAAAACAACAGCGACGCGACCGGGGTGGATTACAATTATTATTTCGACCCGCCGCCGCCGGTCCAAGCGCTCTCGTCCGCGCCGATCGCGCCGCTGTCCCTGCAACTCAACCCGCCGGGCGATTCCGGCAAGGTCATCGTCGGCCTGATTGACATGAATGTGCAATCACTCGGCGCCCAGCTGGACAAATTTATCCTGCCGCAAATTGACGCGGCGGGGGACGTTTCCGCCAGCGCCGACATCACGCACGGCCATGGCCTACAACATTTTGACCGCCATTGCACAGGCATCGGGCGGCGGCGGCAGTTCCGTGCAAATCCAGCCGGTGGACGTTTATGGCGGGAACCAGACCACCACCTCGTGGTTCGTTGCGCTGGGCATCCAGGCGGCCGTTGACCAAGGCGCGAACATCCTGAATTTGAGCCTAGGCAGTTCCGGCGACAGTTCCGTTTTGGACGGCGTGGTCAGCCTGGCGCTCGCCGACAACATTGTGATTTTTGGTGCGGCGGGCAACACGCCGGTGGACGCGCCGACATATCCGGGCGCAATTCCCGGGGTTCACGACATCACGGCTTTGGGGCTGCCCGGGCAGCTTGCGCCCTATGCGAATTTCTGGTCCGGAGACAGCATGGCACTGCCTGGCACCGGCTACGTTTATTTCGGAGGCACGCCCTACGCCGTCCAGGGCACCTCTACCTCCACCGCCTTCGCGTCCGGCATTTACGCCGGAACAATGGCATCAACGCCCGTGGCTCCGCAGCAGATTCTCGCAGCGATGCAGACAAAGTTCCCGGTCCCGACGAAATGAAAATTAGCAGAAGGGAGATGGCAGATAGGAGATGGCGGTTTAAAATTTGAAGTTCAGGAACTGGGTTCTCCCGATCTTCCAACTCCCAACTCCTATCACCCAATTGCTAGTGTTGCGACAGGCAGCCGATTTTGCCGAAGGCGACGACGTAAAGGAGGAAGGCGATGATGAGCGGCCACGGTTTGCCCGCCACCAGCAGCAAAATTCCGCTGCCCAAAATCAGGGCTATCACCGCATAAACCAGAAATGCCATCGCCAGTTTCATTGATGCTGATTATAACCTTTTTACGTCAGCGCGCAAGGCCGGGATTTCTGATGGTGTAGCGTCGGCGCTGTGCGCCGATGCAGCGAAGAATTTTAGCCACAGATGAAATACAGATTGAACACAGATTTCTTTGACACGGATTTCACGAATGGGCACAAATTCGATTGGGAAAGCCCGTCAGGGCTGAAATCTTTGTAGCCATCGACCCAAACAATGCAAAGCTCCGTTCAGGAGCGGCATCTTCGAAAATCTAACGCCAAGGCGTAAAGACGCACACGTCTTGGAATGGGTAGGGGGTGGTCTTCCGCGTTTGCAACACACGGCGAGACAAGCCGCATCGCGCCGTGGTGTTGGCAGGGCTGCGCTGCCGCGTCGCCCAAATATCCAGCAGCTGGAAACAGACGGATTTAACTTGAATTTCAAGACGGCAATGATAAGCATTGGTCAACTCAGACAAAGGCAGTATGAAACCGGGTCAATTTCAATGGGTCTTAATCTTCTGTATGCTGTTCCTGTTCCGCGCCTCGGTCATGGCGCAGCCCTGCGTGCCTGCGCCCTCGGGGTTGACAGGGTGGTGGCCGGCGGAAGGGAATGCCAACGATAGTGTCGGGGGCAATAGCGGCACGTTGGTAAACAGCGTAAGTTTTACGACCGGTGAAGTGAGCCAGGCATTTTTGTTTGACGGTGTGAGCAGCTATGTATCCATTCCGGATTCTCCTTCTTTGGACTCATTTACCACCAGCATCACGATCGAGACGTGGATCAAGGTCAATCAAACGACCGCCAATTCGAATTGGAAAGGGATTGTCACCAAGGGGAATTCATCCTGGCGATTACAAGGCCGGGCCGGGGCCAAAACGGTTGTCTTTAGCGCGAACGGTGTCAGCCCCAATGTGGACTTGTATGGCAGCCGAAACGTCAACGACGGCCAGTGGCATCACGTGGCCGGTGTTTACGATGGGACGACCATGTTCCTCTACGTGGACGGCACGCTGGATGTTTCGCAGCCGGCGACGGGTTCAATTGCCCAGAACAGCTTGCCGCTATGCATTGGACAAACCGCGAACTCAACAGGGTACTACTTCAACGGATTGATTGACGAGGCTTCCATTTACAACCGTGCGCTGACCGCTGCCGAGATTCAATCCATCTACAGTGCCGGCAGCAGCGGCAAATGCCCGCTGTTGCGTCCGGTCAGCACGTTTATACCGGCAGCGAACCGGGTGGATATGGTGCCGGATGCTGCTCGCGGCCTTTTGTACATCACTGCCGGCAACCAGGTGTTGCGTTACGACCTGAATGCAGGGGCGTTCTTGTCACCATTTACTTTTGGTACGAGCCTCTGCGGCATCGACATTTCGCCCGACAACAATACACTAATTGTGGCCGACACCGCGGCATACAATGACTCGAGCGTCTGGGTGTACGTCGTGGATCTGCGGGCGGGAACGAATTATGCGGCGACCTTCCCACGCGCCTTTTACGAAGGTGGCACTTACGCGGTGGCTTTTGGCTATGACGGGGCTGCCATCATCACCTCGACCTTTCTCGGTTCAGGCTGGGTGCCAATGCGGCGCTACGATCCGGTTTTGAAAAGCGTGACCACGGTGGCCAATCCACGGCATAACAGCATGGTCAGCGCCAGCGGAGACGGGCGCATTATGGGCGTGGCCGAGGCAGACATTTCCAGCGGGCCGCTCGACCGGTACGATGTGGCCAGCCAGACCATTACTGGTTCGACTGGCGAAGGCTGGTTTAATTTTGAAGCAGGCGTGAACCGGAACGGTTCGCAGTTTGCTGTGCCGACGTACGGCGGAACATACATTTACGACACCAATCTCAACCAGATCGGGCTGCTGGGCACTTACGCAAGCGAAGGTCCCATCGGACTTGCGTACGACCCCGCGGCGGACTTGGTTTTCTTTGCCTGGTGGCCTTCTTCCGAAATCCGCGCCTACGAGACGCATTCCATGATTGAAGTAGCTCGTTACGATTGTGGTTATAACTTCGGCTGGGTCGGCAACGCCGCATTCCAACAGGGCAGGGTCCGCGTGTCCCGGGATGGCGTCAACCTGTTCGTAACGGTCGGCGGCGGCGTGCGCTGGATTTCGCGTCCGGTAGGTGCGCCCGCCGACCTGGCTATAACCCAAACCAATTCACCCAACCCCGTGGATGCCGGGAACAATCTGACTTACACAATAACCGTGACCAACAACGGCCCGAACGGCGTGACCGACGCAATGGTCTTTGATGGTCTGCCGGCCGGCGTCGCTTTTGTCTCAGCCGCGGCGTCGCAAGGGACCTGCATACTGTCCAACGGACTGGTCACCTGTACTCTGGGGGTGATTCCCAGCGCCGGCGCTGCTTCCGTGAACATCGTGGTGATGCCGCCGACCGGGGGCATCCTGACCAATACCGCCATCGTCTTTTCCGATGAATCCGATCCCAACTTGGACAACAATAGCGCTATGCAGTTGACCACCGTGCGCGTTGGCGTTCTGGGTGTGACGCCGTCCGACGCGATGGTCACCGGAGGCCCGGTTGGCGGCCCCTTCAGTCCTGATAGCCAGACGTATGTGCTGACCAACAGCGGAGATGCCAGCCTGATGTGGAATATTGGAAAGAGTGCCAACTGGCTCGATCTCTCCGCCACGGGCGGTACCTTGGCTCCCGGAGCGTCGGCCAATGTAACTGTGTTCGTCAACGGGATTGCCGCCAGCTTGGCGCTCGGGGTTTATACCGACACACTGCAGTTCACCAACGTCACCACCGGCTTGGGCAACACGAACCGAAGTGTCACCCTGATCGTCAATTCAACGCTTTGTGCACCTGTGTCATCGGGATTAGTGGGATGGTGGTTGGGGGAGGGCAATGCCGATGATGTTGCAGGCGGTAATAACGGTACATTGATTAATAATGTGAACTTTGTGGAAGGCGAAGTGGGGCAAGCCTTCTCGTTTGATGGGGGAAGTTATGTCTCCATACCGGATTCACCATCGCTGGACACTTTGGTCTCAAGCATAACAATTGAGGCTTGGGTCAAGTTTAACCAGACAAACGCTGATTGGAATTGGGAAGGGATAATCAACAAAGGCAATTCATCCTGGCGATTGCAGGCCACGGCCGGGGCCAATACGGTAACCTTTAGCACGACTGGTGTCAGTCCTCATGGGGACTTGTCTGGGAGCCGGAGCGTCCGCGATGGCCAGTGGCATCACGTGGCTGGCGTTTACGATGGGACCAACATGTATTTGTATGTGGACGGGACGGTGGATGTATCGCAGGCGGCGACGGGTATGATTTCGCAGAACAACAATCCCATGTGCATTGGCGCAAACCTGTCGGCAGGGTTTTTCAACGGCTTAATTGACGAAGTATCCATCTACAACCGGGCGCTGACGGCTTTGGAAATCCAGGCCATTTACGCGGTCGGTAGCAAAGGCAAATGTCCGCTGCCGATACCGCCTTCGATTACAACTCAACCGACCAATCAGACGGTGTATGAAGGTCAAAGCGCGACATTCAAGGTTGCGACCAGAGGGATGCCGCCGTTGAGTTGCCAATGGAACTTTGACGGAACGAATATTGCGGGTGCAACCAATCCAATGCTGATGCTAACCAATGTACAGTTGAGTCAAGCGGGTAATTACGCGGTGCTGGTGAGCAACGCCTATGGTTCGGTGCTCAGCACCAATGCAGTGTTGACGGTAAATCCGCTGCCGCCTTGCGCGCCGGTGTCGACATCAACAGGTATGGTGGGATGGTGGCCAGCGGAGGGCAATGCCAATGACGTTACGGGCGGCAACAACGGAACATTGGTAAATAGTGTGAGCTTTGGGCAAGGTGAGGTGGGGCAAGCTTTCTCGTTTGATGGGGGAAGCTACGTCTCCATACCGGATTCACCATCGTTGGACAATTTCATCTCAAGCATAACGGTTGAGGCTTGGGTCAGGTTTAACCAGTCAGGTGCTGATTGGAATTGGGAAGGGATCATAACCAAAGGCAATTCATCCTGGCGATTACAAGCCACGGCCGGGGCCAATACGATTACCTTTAGCACGACTGGACTCAGTCCTCATGGGGACTTGACTGGGAGCCGGAATGTCCGCGATGGCCAGTGGCATCACGTGGCCGGTGTTTACGATGGGACCAACATGTTTCTGTACGTGGACGGTATGCTGGACGTATCGCAGGCGGCGACTGGTGCGATTGCCCAGAACAATGATCCCATGTGCATTGGCGTAAATCTATCGGCGAAGTTCTTCAACGGCTTAATTGACGAAGTATCCATCTATAACCGGGCGCTGACAGCTTCGGAAATCTATACTATTTATGCAGTCGGCAGCGAAGGCAAATGTCCGCTCGCCGCACCGTTAATTGTTTCACAGCCGACTAATCAGAAGCTGGCAGTGGGTGGAACTGCAACATTCAATGTTTCGGCCCGAGGGATGCCGCCGTTAAGTTACCAATGGAACTTTAGCGGGACGAACATGGTGGGAGCGACAAACCAGACGCTGACGTTGACCAACCTGCAAATGAACCAAGCGGGCAACTATGCTGTACTGGTGACCAATCTTTATGGTTCAACGCTCAGTTCCAACGCGCTGCTGATCGTTTATGTGCTTGACCACTTTACATGGAACCCGATCCCGTCGCCGCGGTATGTCGGCGCTCCATTCTCCGTCGCTATCCAGGCCCGTGACCTGACCGATGGACTATCAACCAACTTCAACGGCATCGCAATGTTGGGAACCACCAATGGCGTTGCTGTCACCCCGCCGGTTTCGGGTAACTTTGTGCAAGGGGTATGGACCGGGGCGGTGATGATTGCCCAAACCGGTTCGAACCTGGTGCTGCGAGCCGATGACGGGTCGGGACACATCGGCTTGGCCAATCCCATCAATGTCATCAATCTGCCCACTGTGCAAATGATATGCTTTGGCAACAACGCCTTGTACATGTGGCCGGTGGGATGCCCGGGGTTCGTCCTGGAAACCACGGGGAGCCTGTTACCGGCCACCTGGGTTGCGGTTCCCTTTTCTCCCGTCCAAATCGGCGATCAATACGTGTTGCCGCTGTACATGACTGGAACCAACGGCTTCTATCGCCTGCGGCTCCCCGAGCCTTAAACTTGCGATTGGGGGCAAGAGGTTGGCGAATCAAAGTAATTCTTCGCGGCTTTGCATTCATCTGTGTGTCCTGCAGGCAAGGTCAGGCGGCGCGGTGCGGAGACCGCGCCCTACCATTGGTGTAAATTCGTGTGTTAGTGGTTTGAAAAATCCGTGTTCATCCGTGTTCATCCGTGGTTAAAATTCTTCGTTGATGGCGGCTCTTTGGCGAAATATTCCGAAAATCAATTTGCGTGTTGTATTT
>JBEKSU010000030.1:0-20502 GCA_049516755.1 Verrucomicrobiota bacterium
AAAGCTTCGTGAAATCCCCGACGCGCATGTGCCCAGCAACCGATCAGGGTCAGATCACCGCGTGCTTTGGCCAGTGATTCGTATGCTGAATAGCCATCGGTCTGTAATTTGCCCCGAAAGTTTTTTAGAAATTCCTGCGGACCTTCACGCGACCGGCTCACCCGCCATTCAAATAGCACATCGCTTTTGGGCCGGCTGTAGGTCCAAAGATAACCTTGCTGGCTTTTGCCTTTCACATCCGGGTCTAAATATCGAATCGGTGTCTCGTCGGCTTGCAGGTAATTGCCTCGCAGTAAATCTTCCTGAATTACCCGATACACCGGTTTCAACAACTCGGCGGCTTGTTCCACCCAGCAGCCCATCGTCTTGCGGCTCAGTTCAACCCCAAACTGTTGGTGGAACATCTTCTCCTGCCGGTAGAGCGGTTGATGATATTCATATTTGCTGACCAGTATCTGCGCCAGCAAGCCTGGCCCCACCATGCCTTGTTCAATCGGTTGGGGCGGCAGCGGTGCCAACGCAAATCTTTCCTGCTTCACGTAGCGTGGACGTATGAAAACCCGTTTGATGATTTTGGGGGCGACCCAGTCCAGTTGGCTGGTGCGTTCTTCGCTGATCTTTTTCCAGCCCTCAGGTTGGGCTTGAACTTCCGCTGGTTCGATTACGATCTCATGCGTCTCCAACTTGTCTTCGGCCAGCATCCGCCGCACTGGATGTGCAGTGCCATTGCGCGTTACCGTGGTGGTTTTGGCCTCTGGGGTCGGTAGCGTGATGACGTTGGGTAAACCTTGCAGCAACAACTCCAGTTGGTGTTTGTCCAAACCTTCGTTGCGCTGTCCGCCGAAGTAATGGCGGATATATTGGTCGAGCTTTTGACGGAGCAGCCGATTCTCCATCTCCAACGCGACGACACGCGCACGCAACTCATCTACCTTTTGAAGCAGCATGGTGTCGGTGTTCATCGGCTCGCATTGATAGACACACGCCACGGAAAAAAGTTTCACTGGAGCGAAAGATTTTTGAAAATACTTTTCAGTTCGTAGTTCAACGCCGATACCAGTTCTTTTTCGAGCGCACTTCCAACCCATGAATCAACGCGCTGAACTCCTCGCCACGCAAATCAACCTGTCCATTTTCACTCACCGGCCAGGTGAATCGTCCTTGTTCCAATCGCTTGGCACAAACCCATAAACCATCCCCGTCCCAGTAAAGCACCTTGATCCGGTTCCGCCGTCCATTGGTAAATACGAACAGGTGACCGGACAACGGGTCGGCTTTAAGTTGCTCCACGACCAGACTGTAGAGCCGGTTGAAACTGCCGCGCAAATCCACCGGCGTAGTGGCGACCAACACCCGTGTCGCGCTGGTGACACTCAGCATGGCAGCGCCCGTAACAGTTCGGGCAACTGCTGCACATCTGAGCTGTTTTGCAACCGCACAACCCAACCTTGTGGGCTGACGACTTCAACCGGCCAGCGCGAGGCTGGGCTGGGCAAACGCATTTCTTTAAACTTCACCTTCGCGGGAACGGCGTCACGTTCCAAACGTAACCACTTGCTCAGGGTGGACAACCCGACGCCATGCTGGGTGGCGAAATCGTGTTGGGTTAATTGGCTTTGATGAAACCGCGCCAGAAATCGTTGCCGCTGTTTAGAAGTCCAACGCCGCCGGCCTGATCCAGTTTTTGATGTATCCATGCCGCCATGATTTCAGAACCCGGCACGGAAAACTAGACGTGGTCGCTCAGACGCATACCAATTATCGCTCCGCATTCTGGGACGGCGGCGTGAAGCTGCCCACCAAAACCAAATTCGACGGAGTGCTCGTGGATGCGCCGTGCAGCGGCATCGGAACGTGGCAGCGCAATCCGCAGGCGCGCTGGACGACGACGCCGGACGACGTTCGCGAGCTTTCGAAAATCCAGCGCCGGCTGCTGGCCAATGTCGCGCCAAGTGTGAAGCCGGGCGGCAAGCTAATTTTCTCCGTCTGCACGCTGGCGCGCGCGGAGACGACGGAGGTGGTGGAATATTTCAACGCCAGCCGGCCGGATTTTGAGCCGCTGGTGTTGCCGGAAATTTCTGGAAGTCAGAGCCTGTTCACTTCGGCTCCAGCGAAAACCATCTGGCCGCAGGATTTGGACGGCAATGGAATGTTTATTGCGGGCTGGCGACGGAAGAAAGTTTAACTGGCGGAATGAATTTGGTTTTGACGCTCGCCCTCACCTGTTTCCTCTCCCCCAGGAGAGGACAGCGCGGCGAATGGTTTCTGGTTGGTGGGAAAGCTGTCCGGCAAATCCAGTCGCGCGAATTTTCAAAGCGACGGCGGATGATTCTCCCTCTCCGCCAACGAGAGTTGGGGGAGAGGGCCGGGGTGAGGTGGCGGGTGAACTAAATTCCGCCGGGGCAACTTGTCGCGCTGAAATCAAATGATAACGGATTTGCCCCGCATTCCGTAATCCGCAATCCGAATTCCGTACTTGAACAGCTCTTTTCCTGTATTCAGTTTGGGATGGATGTGGAGACGCATCGCTGCCAATAATTGGTGGCGCAGGCGTGAATTGGAGCGCCGGCTTCCAGCACGGCGGGATGAGGAAACGAACAGAAACGAGCCGTGCCGGAGTCCGGCGCTCCAATGGCAATGGGATGCCGAGCCGAGCCGGTGCTCGGCGCTCCTAACTTTTCTCCGGCTTCACCACCGCCACCACCAAAGCGTCCGGCATGAGATATTTTTGCGCGATGGCTTTGATTTGGTCCAGTGTGACAGCTTCAAATTTCGCGTCGTCCAGCTCCGCGCGCTGGTAGCCGAGGCCGTAAAGTTCGTCGAGCGTGGTCGTGGAGGCCAGATGACCCAGGTCCTGCCGGGCGATTTTTTTCTGGCCGATGAGCTTGGCCTTGGCGCGTTTGAGCTCCTCGTCGGTCAAACCCTCGGTGCGCAGGAGTCCGGCCTCCTTGAGGATTTCCTGTTCAACCTGCGCGGCCTTCGATGGCTCGGTACCGGCGTAAAAGGCAAAATAGCCGGGCACCAGTCCGGCGAACTGTTGCGCGCCGACGTAGTAAGCGAGGCCGAGCTGCTCGCGAATCCGCAGAAACAGCCGCGAACCGAGGTCGCTGCACGCTTCCTGGATCAACTCGAGCGCAAAACGGTCTTCGTCGTACATCGTTGTGCCGGGATAACCGACTACGATTACCGCCTGCTTTTTATCGCGGATTTCTTCAACCCGCTGCTTCGAAACGGGAGGCGCGTCGGGCACGGTGCGAATCAGTTCGTCTGCCGCATGACCGGATTTCCAATGGCCAAAAAGTTTTTCGACGGCGGATTTGACCTCCGCTGTTTTCACGTCGCCGTATATGGCAATGACGCAATTGTTCGGCACGGCCAGTTTTTTGTGAAACGATTTCAAGCCGGCAGCTTTAAGTCTGGCAACGCTTTCTTCCGTGCCGGTTGAATCCAGACCATAGCCGGCGTTGCCAAAAAGTGTGCGACGCAGGGCCAGACTGGCGCTTTTCAGCAGATTGTCCTTTTGTGCGCTGATATCGGCAATTTGCACCTCGCGCTCGCGTTCGAGCATGTCGGCGGGAAAAACCGGGTTCAGCAAAACGTCGGCAAGCAAATCAATGCCGGTCGCAAAATCGCTGCTCATGGTTTCCAGATTGACACCGAAACTGTTATTGGCGCCGTAGCTGTCAATGCTGCCGCCGACCGTCTCGATTTCGGTCGCAATGTCCCGGGCGCTGCGCTGCGACGTGCCTTTGAGCAGCATCCGGCTGGTCAACTGGCTGATGCCGTTGTTTTCACTGGTTTCGGCGAGCACGCCGCCCTGGAACATGGCGCGATATTCGACAAAGGGCAGGCGATGGTCCTCCTTGACGAGCAGGCGCAGGCCGTTGGGCAATTCAAATTTCCGGATCGCGTGCTCGGATTTTTCCTCGACGGCCACGGGCAATTTGGGCGCGGTGCCATTGGGCAGCAGCGTGTACAGGGTGCGGTTCTCCGCCGTGAGATATTCACGCGCGACGCGCAGGATGTCGTCGGGCCGGACGCACTTCACGGCGGCGAGATAACGTTCGGAAAAATTCAAATCATTGGCCGCCAGCCAGTTTCCGCCGAGATTTTGCGCCTGGCCTTCCATCGTTTTGCGCGCGGCCAGCGTGGCGGCAATGAACTGTTTCACCGCCTTGCCGAGTTCGGCGGCGGAAACCAGCGACGTCTTTACTTTTTCAATCTCGGCCAGCATCGCGTCCCGCGCATCGGTGAATTTGTCCGCGTCCACGATGGCGCTCATGCCGAACAAACCCGGATTGCCGGGGCTGTAAGTCCATGCGTCAACGTGGTGCACCACGCCTTTCTTTTCGCGGACCTGCTGGTAAAGGCGCGAGCTGCGGCCGCAGCCGAGCAAAACGGCGAGCACGTCGAGCGCCGCCATGTCCGGATGCCGTAATTCAGGAATGTGCCAGGCAAAATGAAAATGACCGAGTTCAATGGCCGCCTCCTCGACGATTTCCCGCGGCGCGGTTTGCTTCGGCTCCTCCAGCAACACAACTGGCGGGAGCGCCCGGGCCTTGGTTTTTTCGTAGGCGTTGCGGATTTGCGCGATGACTTCGTCGTTCTTGACGTCGCCGGCCACGACATAAAAGACGTTGTTCGGCGCGTATTTTTCGACGTAATAACCGCGGATGTCATCGGGTTTCAGCTCGCCAAAAATGTCGGGGTACCCGATGACGGTGAAGCGATACGGACTGCGCGTGTAGGCGGTTTCAAACAGGCGGCGGCTGGCGCGGCGGTTGGGATCGTCCTGGCCCATGTCCATTTCGCGGCGGATCACGTCGAGTTCCTTCGCCAGTTCATCATCGGGCAGGGTGGCATGCTGCATGATGTCGCACAGGATGTCAATCGCCGTGCGCGCGCCGGTGGCCGGGACGTCAATGTGATACACCGTGCGGTCGAAGCTGGTGTAGGCATTCATGTAACCGCCGGCTTCCTGTACTTCCTGGTCAATGCGGCTGCCCGGGCGGGTGGTTGTGCCCTTGAACAGCATGTGTTCGAGCACGTGCGACAGGCCGGCGCCGAGCCATTTGTTCTCGTGAATACTTCCCGCCATGCACCACGCCTGCGCCGATACAACGGGCGCGCTGTGATCCTCGCGCACGATGATGACCAGCCCGTTTTCGAGCGTGGTAAGCGTGACCCCGGGCGGCAACGATGGAATTTTCATCGCCGAAACTCGGGTTGAAAAAGTGGTGTCACTCATTGGATAAAATCAAGCTCGCCGCAGACCGGGGACGCGCAAATGTTGAAATCGTTTTGTCATTACAAATTTATGTCAGACCGGAAGGATATCGGGGAAACCGCTTTGTGGGCAATCCAATTTGACTTAAGAAGGCCATTTGCTTGGAATTCTGTCGCGCCAGTGGCGGGACAGCCCAGACTGATTGGCCGCAACTCCGAGCAAAGGCACCTTTTAATAAGCAAAGGCCAGCACCGTCGCATTGCCATTCCATGACCGAGCCGATGGCGGACTCTTTAAATGGTTCACGACCTCTCTCAACCCGGCCTTCTCCCCAAGGAGAAGGAGAATTATTCTCTGTCTGCTTGGAAATTCACGCGACTGGATTGACCGGATGGACGAACGAACAATCAGAAACCGTGATGGGTAAAATCCTCTCCAGGGGGAGAGGAAAAAAGATGAGGGCGAGCGTCAAAACAAAATCATTCCAGCGGTCATCCATCCCAAATGATTTCAGGAAATAAGTTCCCTTCCGGCCCGTCTTGTTTTCAACCCCCAATCGGCTTCTTTTCGGAATCGAGTTTGTACTGCGGCCAGAACGGTTTGCGGAAGGCCTCGGTGAAATCGTAGCCGTGTTGAAAATCGTCGCGCGTGTCCTTGTCGGTTTTGGCGAGCAGGCTGGTTTCGACCATGTTGAAAACGATTTCGCCAAAGTCGCGGCAACCATGCACGCCCCATTCTTCAAATACGGTCACCACCATCGGTCCAAATTGATTCAGCGCAAACTGCCGTATGCCGTCGAGCAATTCCTGGCCGCTGACGTGGCGGATGGCGCCGCGGGTTTCCTTCCCGACGAGCTTCTGCGTGTAGTCGAGCGCTTCGCGGACAAACAGGTAGGCATCGCGGGTGTAACGCGAATCCCGGGCCAGGATCTGCTCCAACGCTTCGTCAAAATTGATTTCTTGCATGTCAAGGTTTCGCCGGCTGAACCACTGCTGCCGGCGGATGCGCGGTGCGATACGTTTTCACTGCCCAGCCGGTCAGCAGCAATCCCAGGACAATACAGAGAACGGTTTGCTCCTGTTTCGTCAAGTGGTTCATGGCAGTAATTTAACGAAATCGGGCAATTTCGGCAAGTCGTACTAATGGCCCGGTAATGTTATGGTTTGGTGGGGCGCGGTTCCTGACGAGCCGGGCTTGGCGCGTCAAAGCATGGTGACGACGGCTCGCGGGGACGCTCGGCCCCACCTAACGCACCCATCGCAAAGGCTTTAATCTTGCGACGGCTTTGCGGTGTTTGTTAGTTTGCACCCGCTTTATGGCAGCCATTGGCCGATTTCAAAAGGGGGAGGAAATTTTCTACGCCAAAGTCGTGGACGGCGAATTGTACCGGCTGCGCGGCGAAGTTTTCGGCTCGCCGTCCTTCGATCGCAAGTCCACTCCACGCAAAGGTGTCCGCACGCTGATTCCCGTTGTGCCGTCCAAAGTCATCGCTGTCGGCCTCAATTATGCCGACCACGCGCGCGAGACCGGCAAGACACTGCCCAAGGAGCCGTTGTTCTGGCTCAAAGCCACCACGTCGCTGATTCCCGACGGCGGGAAAATCGAAATACCGTTTCGGAATCATCGCACGGATTATGAGGCCGAACTGGCCATCGTCATCGGCCGCAAAATTCGAAACGTCACGTCCACGTCGGCGTCCCGCTATATTTTTGGCTACACCACCGCCGAGGACATCAGCGACCGCACCATCCAGAATTCCGAAAGCCAGTGGGCGCGGTGCAAATCGTTTGACACCTTCACCCCGCTCGGCCCTTACGTGGAAACGAAGATTGATCCGAACGAATTGAACATTCAGCTTTTTCAAAACGGCCAGTTGCGGCAGAACTCGAACACGAAACAGCTCATCTTCAAACCCGCCGAACTGGTCAGTTTTATTTCCACGAATATGACGTTGCTGCCCGGCGACGTGATTCTCACCGGCACGCCCAGCGGCATCGGCCCCATCCAATCCGGCGACCGGCTGGAAGTGCGGATTCAGGGACTGGCTCCGCTGGTCAACACGGTGAAGTGAGAACGTAGCGGCGTCTCGGCAGAGCGCCGCAAACTTCAGTCAAGATGGCGGCTCTCTGCCGAGGAGCCGCTACGCCGCATCACGATGGATAATAGATTTTTCCAATCATTAAAACCTTGATTCAAGCCAGCATTATTGCAAGAGTAGCTTATATCAGGATTGGGGCGACACCTTCCCGCCAACAATTGCCGGCTCCGCGCAATGACCAAAATCGAAGGTAAAGTCGTGTCGGCGATACCGACCAAGTCGCATTGCCATGACAATCAGAAAAGGCAAAAACATGAAAACTCAGAATTCATTTGCGACCACAACCTGCCTGAACACAATGGCCAGTCGTTTAAAAACCGCCTGCGCCGTGAGGCTGCTGCCGCTACTACTGCTGTTGGCGTTGCCCGCCGCGATGCTGGCCCAAGATTACACCTACACGACCAATGCCGATAACACGATCACCATTACGGGTTACACCGGTTCGGGCGGGGCGGTGACCATTCCAGATACGATCAATGGCCTGCCCGTCACCAGCATAAGGAATAAAGCGTTCTGGTATAATACCAATTTCACCTGCGTGACGGTTACAAACAGCGTCACAATCATTGGCGATCATGCGTTTTATTGCTGCTCCAGTCTGACCAACGTCATTATTGGTAGTGCGGTAACGAATATCGGAGGTCAGGTCTTTGCTTCTGATACCGACTTGATGGCAATCACAGTGGACCCGGTGAATACCAGCTACAACAGTCTGGATGGGGTCTTGTTTAACGGCACTAAGACGACGCTTATACAATGTCCAGGCGGCCTGACGGGAAGCTATACCGTCCCAACCAGTGTCACTTGTATCGGGAGTAATGCCTTCGATAATTGCAGCAGCCTGACGAGCGTCACGCTCTCTGACAATGTCATAACTATTGAGGACGACGCTTTTTCTAACTGTGGCATGACCAACATCAACCTTGGTAACGGTGTGACCAGCTTCGGGGTCGAAGCCTTCTACCAAAGCGGACTGATGAATGTGACCATTCCAGCGAGCGTCACGAACATTAGTAGCAGCCCGTTTATCTTCTGTTACAGCCTGACGGCGATCACGGTGGATCCGCTGAATGCCAGCTACAGCAGTTCGGATGGAGTCTTGATGGATAAGAGGCAATCGACGGTTATTGAGTGTCCGGCTGGCAAGCCAGGAACCTTTGCAATTCCCAACAGCGTTACCACCATCGGGGCATGGGCATTTTCTTTTCTACGGAATCTGGTCAACATCACAATCGGCAGCGGTGTTACCAATATCGGAGATTATGCATTTGCCTTCAGCAGCTCACTTTCGCACGTGTGTTTTTTGGGTAACGCACCCAGCCTTGGAGCGAATGTGTTCAATTTCGGCAATAATCCGACCGTATATCATCCGCCCGGATCCACAGGTTGGGGGGCAACTTTTGGTGGTTTACCGGTTGTGCTGTGGGATCCGTTGACTCAATGCACTTGCGTCAACAACAGCTATAACGCGCTCACTATCTCGGGATACATAGGTTCCAGCAACAAAATATCCATTCCTAGCACCATTTCCGGTCTGCCCGTTATTTTCATCGAATCTGAAGCGTTCTCTGGAAACTTCAGCCTAACAGACGTGACAATCTCTGATGGCGTCAAAGATATTGGATGGTTTGCATTCCAAGACTGCGAAAACCTGCATAGCGTCCAGATTCCCTGTAGTGTAACCAACATCGGGCGTGGGGCGTTTGAGGACTGTTACGGCCTGACCAACGTTACGATTCCTGATAGCGTCATAAGCATGGCGGAGTATGCGTTCGATTATTGCACCAGCCTGAAAGGAGTCTATTTCCAAGGTAACGCACCAAGGCTTACTTATAGCGGGGGTGTGTTCTTTGGTGATATTGATGCCATCATCTATTACCTTCCGGGGACTGCTGGCTGGATCCCGCAAATGCAGTCGAGCGATGCCAGTTTCGGAGTGCAGACAAACCGGTTTGGGTTCAACATCACTGGCGCCAGCAGCCTAGGTGTCGTGGTGGAAGCCTGTACAAATCTCGCCAATCCCACCTGGTCTCCGGTAAAAACCAACATTCTCACCAGCGGCTTGTCCTATTTCAGCGATCCAAGCTGGACGAATTATCCCACACGTTTCTACCGCGCTTGGGGCGCAACTTTTAACAGTCGTCCAACCAAGCTGTGGAACCCGCAGGCGCAGACCGGCGATTCTGGCTTTGGTGTGCGGATGAATCGGTTTGGGTTCAACATTACGGGAACCACAAACATCCCCATCGTGGTGGATGCCTGCACGAATCTGGCCAATTCCACCTGGGTTCCGCTGCAAAGCTGCACCCTTACCAACGGGTCGGTTTATTTCAGCGATCCGGACTGGACGAACTATCCCGCCCGCTTCTACCGCATCCGCTCGCCGTAACAAGAGTGCGATCAGGAGGGCAGCGCTTCGTCGCCGCCCAAATTTCAGGGCACTGACGAAGCAGCGCCCTCCAAACAGCAGAAAAAACTTCGTTCTACGATTCCTTTTTGGTTAAGCTTTCGGCCACATGAAGTGGACCAACGCATTTATTCCGACCCTCCGCGAAGCTCCGGCTGACGCGGAAATCCTTTCGCACAAACTCCTGCTCCGCGCCGGGCTGATCCGCAAGCTCGCCGGCGGCGTCTATACCTTTCTGCCGCTCGGCCTGCGTGCGCTGCGCAAGGTGGAACAGATCGTCCGCGAGGAGATGGACCGCGCCGGCGCGCTCGAGCTGCTCATGCCCGCCCTCCAGCCGCCGGAAATCTGGCAGCAAACCGGCCGGTACGAAACCGCGAGCAATGTCCTGTTCAAATTGAAGGACAGCGGCAACCGCGAATGGGTTCTTAGCCCGACAGCCGAGGAAGTCATCACCACCACTGCTGCCGCCGAAATCAATTCCTACCGGCAGTTGCCAAAGAACTTTTACCAGATCAGCGTCAAGTTCCGGGATGAAATCCGCCCGCGCTTCGGCCTCATGCGTGCCCGCGAGTTCATCATGAAGGACGCCTACAGCTTCGACGTGAGCGACGAGGCAGCGCAGGCGTGTTACCAGAAAATGTATGATGCCTACGCGCGCATTTTTGCCCGGTGCGGACTGAAGGCGTTTCCGGTTGAGGCCGACACCGGCGTCATTGGCGGCAGTCATTCGCACGAGTTCATGGTCCCGGCTGAAACCGGCGAGAACGAGGTGGTTTATTGCGAAGCTTGCGGTTACGCGGCAAATATCGAGAAGGCCACCAGCGGCATTCCCAAAACCGCCGCGCGCGAAGTCGGCGCGGCAATTGAAAAATTCGCCACGCCCGGCGTCGTCACCATCGAGGCCTTGAGCAAGGAGCCCTACAAAGTGCCCGCCAATCGCCAGATCAAGACACTGGTGTACATCGCCGACAGCAAGCCGGTCATCATCCTGATCCGCGGCGACGACCAGTTGAACGAGACGAAATTCATGGCCAAGACCGGTGCGGTTGCGGCGCGACCGGCCACGCCGGAAGAATGCGTGACCACGCTCGGCGCAAAGCCGGGAAGTCTCGGGGCGGTTACGAGCACGTTAAAACGTAGCGCAGGCGTCCCGCCTGCAAACGCCGAGGGCAGGCCGGAGGCCTGCGCTACTTTACAAATATTCGCCGATGAACGGTTGCGCGGCGCAAACGACATGACCACCGGCGCGAACGAAGACGGCTTCCATTTGAAGAACGTCTCCATCGAACGCGACATCAAGGTGACAGAGTGGTTCGATTTAAGAACGGTGACCGTCGGGGAACCCTGCGCGAAATGCAGCAAACCGCTGAAAATTCGCCGGGCGATTGAAGTGGGCCATGTCTTCAAGCTCGGCACGAAATACAGCGAGAAGCTGGGCGCGACCTTTCTGGACGAGACCGGCACGCGCAAGCCTGCCATCATGGGCTGCTACGGCATCGGCGTCACCCGCACGATGCAGGCCGTCATCGAGCAGTGCAACGACAAGGACGGCATCATCTGGCCGTTGAGCGTCGCGCCTTACACGGTCTGCGTCACGCCGCTGGGTGTGGCGACGGACAGCGCTGTGATGAAACTGGCGGAGAAAATCTATGTAGAACTCACGGCGCGCGGCGTGGACGTGATTCTGGATGACCGCGATGAGCGGCCCGGCGTAAAATTCAAGGATTCCGAACTGGTCGGTTTTCCCATTCGCATCGGCATCGGCGAGAAATCGCTGACCAAGGGCGAAGTGGAACTCAAGCCGCGCGGCGGCGCGCTGCAAGCCATCAAGGCTGAGTCAGCCGTGGAAGCCGTGATGAAATTGCTGGAAGGTCATAGGTAGTGACATGGCTTTTCGCATGGTGAGGCAAAAGCGGCGGAGGGCCGCCGCACTCCAAGACGCTAACGCGCGGGTTGAAAGCTGCTGAAATACGTCTCGAGCGGTTTACCGGCGGGATGACACGAAGCGTTTTGGAATGCGCCAGCCCTCTGGCGCTTTTCATTGGCCTCTAATCTATTCTGTCTATCAGGCACCGACACGGTAATCCGTTTCACCGCGGCAGCGGGTGGAACGTGAACCGCGCCGGGCGGTTCGCCGCCGGGTCAATTTGCACGGTGTAGTAGCCGCCGTCGTTCAGCAATTCAACGCCGGATAAGGCCGGGCATAATCGCACCCGGAACGGCCACCAAAAATGCGCCTCGTGCAGCGCCGAGCTGAAGCGGCTGACATTCCGGCCCAAAAAACGGATGGGCGGAATTCCCGACAGGAGCCGGCTTTTCCATAAAATCAGCCGGGTATGTAGATGTCCGATGATGGTCTGTTCCACCTGTGGCAGCCGGCGGCGCACCGGTTCCTCGCGCCACAAAAACGGCAATGCGGTGGGGTCGTGACAAAACAGGATTACCCGCTGCTCCGGCTGGATCGCCTCGAAAGCGGCGCGGATTTCGGCGAGGTGCGCCTCGCGCAAGGACTGCCATGCCGGCCATTCCGCCGGCGGCACGTCCGCCCGGTTCGCCGGCAGGGCGATGAGGGGTGACGCCATTCCCATGAGCAGGTAACGGCCGATGGCCAGTTTCCAGAACGGTTGCAGACCGAGCTGCTGCGTGGCGCAATGCCAGCTGGCCAGTTGCATTCCACCCTTTCCGCCAAACAGGCTCAATTTCCCAAGTTCATGGTCGCCGATGGTGAATCGCGTGCGGTCGCCGAATTTTGCGCGGAGTTTGCCGAGACATTCCCGGGCGCTTTGGAACGTTCCCGGGTCGCTTACGCCCAGATAGGCGGTGTCGCACGGATAATCCCCGTTGACCACGACATAATCCAGCGGCCCGGTTTCGGCCAGAAAACGGTCGAGCTGACGTCCCTGGTCGAGCGGGTGGCGCATCCAGATCAAATGCCGGTAGGCGCGTGCGACCAGGCGGAGCAGGGGATTGGCGATGGCGCGGAACTCGTAATCTTCGCCGCCGGCGCGTTCGCCGGGGCCGGCATTATGGATGTCGCTCAAAATGGCGATCGTGACCTCTCCCTGCGCGCGGTCTTCCATGCGGTGTCAATCAGCCAGCCGCCGCATCACCGTTGTTTTTCCGGTCGAGGCAATCGCGGATGGTCCTGGCGAGTTCGGCGTGGGTGTAGGGTTTGGCGAGGAAGCTCGCGCGGGTCCGGCCCAGCATTTTCTCATTCACTTCATTGGCGGTGTAGCCGCTGGTAAAGACAACCTTCAGGCGGGGCTGGCCGGACTGCAATTGATCCACCAGGTCCGCGCCGGAAATACCATCGGGCATCACCATGTCGGTCAGGAGCAGATCAATTTCAGTCGCGCGCCGATGCCATACATCAAGCGCTTCCCGGCCGGATGACGCTTCCAGAATCAGATAGCCGCACTCTTCGAGGATGTCGCGGGCCATGCTGCGCAGGACCGGTTCGTCTTCAACGATGAGTATGGTTTCCGAACCGCCGACGACCGGGCCGGCGGCGGCCTCTTCATCCGGTTCGGCGTCGGGCACCTGGTCGCTGGCGGGAAAATACACGTCGAACGTGCTGCCCTTGCCGGGTTCGCTGTTCACCTCGACCCAGCCTTCGTGCTGTTTGACAATGCCATAAACGGTGGCGAGTCCGAGGCCGGTGCCCTTGCCGACCTCTTTGGTGGTGAAAAACGGTTCGAAGATGCGGCCCAGCGTGGCGGAATCCATGCCGGTACCATTGTCCGTGACGCGCAAACGAATAAAGCGCCCCGCGTGCGCCTGGGGATGCGTCTCGATGAAAGCGGCGTCAAGGATCACGGTCTCGATGCCGATGGTCAGCCGGCCGCCGCATGGCATGGCGTCGCGGGCGTTGAGGGCAAGGTTCATCACGACCTGTTCGATCATGCCGCAGTCGCCATGAACCAATGAATTCTCCACCGCTTTCTGAAATTCAAGTGCGATGGTTTCTCCGAGAAGCCGTTCCAGCATCTTGCTCATGTTGCCGACCACCTTCTGCAGATCGAGCAGCTCGGGTTGCATGACATTCTTGCGGCTGAACATGAGTAACTGGCGGGTGAGACCCGCAGCGCGTTCGGCGGCGAAATAAACGGCCTGGACCGAGTCAACCACCTCCGGCGGCAAGGTCGGTTTGGAAAGCAGTGAACTGGAATGCCCCTGAATGATCGTGAGCATGTTGTTGAAGTCATGCGCGACCCCGGCGGCGAGCTGGCCGATGGATTCCATCTTTTGCGCCTGGCGCAACTGCGCCTCCAAACTCAGCCGCTCGGTGATGTCTTCGACGTAGCAATGCACCACATTGCTCGGCAGGACGGGATTGACCGACCACAATAACGTGCGCCCTTCCACCCTGGTTTCCAGCCGCACCTTGCCTTGTCCGCTGGCAAGGCATTCGTGAATGAGGCGGTCAATATCCGGCGGCAATATTTCATTGGGATGATTCCGGGATACGGAAGCGGCCAGTTTTTGGGCGGCCTCGTTGAAATAGGTGATGGTCCCGTTTTCGTTCAATTCCATCGCCGCGTCCGGATACAACTGGACGAACGCGGCGAGTTTGTGCAATTCAGCCTCGGCCCGTTTGCGCTCGACGGCCAGGCCGATGGCGGTGGCGGCGGCCATGAGAAATTGGATTTCATCCGAGTTGAATTTCCGGGCGTGCGTGCTGTAAATGCCCAACAGGCCATAAGCCCGGTCGTGAGTGGGTATGGCGACGGTGATGCCGCTGATCACACCGTGTTCGGCCAGAAACGGCGACGCGGAGATTCGCGATTCGGCCTTCAGATCGGCGGTGACAACGGGATCGCCGGATTTCATGGCCGCGACGATCGGGGAATTCTCATTTCCGGGCAGGGAGGTCTGCCGGTCGTACTCCGATTTCCAGCCGATGCCTGCCTGCAGCCGCAGGGGCCCCGCCGGCAATTGCTCGAACACGGCGGAGTATTCCACGCCCAGGGTTTGCGCCACGAGGATGACGGTTTGATTCAGCAGCGCGTCCAGGTCGCTGTTGGTCAGCGCAAATTGTCCGAGCGCGGCGACCACGGTTTGCTGGAACGTGCGGTTCAACAGGTTTTGTTCCGCCGTTTCGAGATTCTTGACATGCTGCTCCAGCGATTCGGCCATCAGGTCAAAACCCTTGGTGAGGTCCCCGAGTTCGTTTTTCGAGGGTTTCAGTCCGGTGCGGGCGCTCAAATCACCTTCGGCAATCCTCTGTGCCACGCTGGACAAGGCGCGCACCTCGCGCAAAATGAAGAATTCCCCGCCCAACCACGATGCGACCAGCGCCAGGATCCCCACCACAAACCCGCTC
Organism: Verrucomicrobiota bacterium; assembly: GCA_049516755.1. Classification (GTDB taxonomy): domain Bacteria; phylum Verrucomicrobiota; class Verrucomicrobiia; order Limisphaerales; family UBA11358; genus UBA11358. The sequence continues at coordinate 15,056 of JBEKSU010000030.1, forward strand.
ATGGGCAGTTTGAAAATATACATCAGCATCCAAGCCGGGGTGACGAGCAAAAACACGCTCCCGACCAGCTGCAATCGCAATGTGGAGAACCTGAAAATCTTTCGTTTCATTTCAGCCAAATTCCAATATTGCGCAATAATCATGCCATTGGAACACGGTTTCGGGAAGCTCTTGGTGTTCCCGGCTGACCCCATCCAAAAGCCGGGCTAATCAGCTTTCAGGGCTGCCGAACGCCCTTTGGGCAGCCGCCCCAGATGAAAAATCATAAAGCCATGTAGGAATTGGGACAGTTCTCCGGTTTGTCCGGGGGTGGGCCGCAAACGCGAGCCCGCCGGCCAGTCATTTTGCGTCAATACGCGGACAATCTGTCTGGCGCCGGGGGTCAGTCTGGTTTCCCTCAAATCCGGTTCCAGGCCAAGTTCATGCAGGAGCTTGAGTTCAAAGGCCAGGACCATCTGCGGCGCGGATTGTTGCCTGCAAAGGCAGCCCAGAAATCCGTTCACCATTTCAAAAATGGCCGGCAAAGGGGTCCCGGTTTCCGTGGCCTGCTCGACCAACGCCGCGGCGTAGGCGGCCTGGCGCAACCGGCGGATGTCCTGACGCAGCGCGCCGTGGGTTTCGCGCAGGCTGATTTCGCGGAGTGTGTGCAGATCGGAACGGCGGCTGCGGCTGAACGAAATATCCGCCCGGTAAAACAAATCCAATTTGCCGAGAAACGGCGATTGGAGACGGCGCGCGGCCTTGGCGACGGTGGCGATGCGTCCGAAATCCGGCGTGAGCCAGTGGACGATGAGGCTGGTCTCCGTGAGCGGTCGCGTTCGCAAAATGAGGCCGGTGGCGTTTTCAATCATAACGAAAACGAGGATGGAAGATAGAGGATGGAGGATGGCATGTGGTTTCAGTGCGGCGAACTATTCTCCATCCTCCATTTTCTATTCTCGATTTTCCGTTGTCAGCGGCGGCGGATATTCCTGCGAAATCGAGCCCAGACTGACGATGTATTTGATGGCGTCGGTGACACTCATGTCGAGCTTGGTGAGCTTCTCCTCCGGCACCATGATCAAAAAACCGGAGGTCGGATTGGGCGTGGTCGGGACAAAGACGCTGACGAGTGTTTTGCCGGCCTTTTGCTGGATTTCACCCCGTTGTTCACTGGTGATGAAACCGACGGAATAATTTCCCGGCCCGGGAAATTCCACCAGGACGACGGTCTGGAACGAATGTTTGCTTCCGGCAAATGCGTCGTTGACCTGTTTGATGGCGCCGTAAAATTTGTTCAGCAACGGCACCCGCATCATCACCCGATCGGTCCAATCGATCACCTTTTTGCCGATGTAATAACGCGCCAGCACGCCGGCCACGGAAATCAAAACCACGGCGAGCACCAGTGCCACCAGGCTCCAGTACCAGAACATCGGCCCCTTGCCGTCGTTGGCGTTGATCAGGCTTTCGTGCGTGAGCGTGCGGGGCAGAAAAAACAACAACAGGTCCGTCACGCTGGAAATCGTGCCCACCAGCCACTTGACCGCCGCCAGCGTGAGCAGAGCGGGGAAGGTAACCGCCAGCCCCGTTAGAAAACTGGATCGCCAGCGGGCAAGGAGGCTTTTTTGTTCCATGCGCCGAGTCTAGGGCCGCATCAAAGTTTGCTCAAGGGAAAGCGGCGGGTGATTTCACGCAACAACCGGTTTTCCTCCCGTTTCATTTTGCGCCGGGCACCCACGCTCGAATCGTCAAAGCCGAGCAGATGCAAAACTCCGTGGATCAGGTAGCGGATGACTTCCGACTGCCAGCTCGTGCCGAACTTGCGCGCCTGCCGGATGGCTTCATCCACGCAAACGAAGATTTCGCCGTGAACGTGCTTCCGGCATCCTGCCGGAAGTTCTGATTTGCCTTGCCGGCAAGATGCCGGCAACACGTTGTCATGATAATCAAACGCCATCACATCCGTCACGCCGGCATGATGGAGAAACGTTTCGTTCAGCTGCGTCATTTCCGGTGCGCCGACGAGGCAGATGCCAATCTCAGCCTTTTCCAGTTCCAATTCGGACAGCAATTCGCGGGTGATATTTTTCAGCAGCCGAAGATTCATCTTCTGCAAGCGCTGGCGGTTGGTGATGGCAATATCCATTCTTTGAAGTTGTCGGAGACGACGTGAGGAGTCTCTCATTTTTCATTTGAGCCTCGTTACCTCGGCTCCTGCAAACGGGATTTCATTTCGCATCCGTTGTTTTTGCCGCGCCGCGATGTTCCTCGTAAGCCGAGATGATGCGCTGCACGAGCGGGTGGCGGACAACGTCGCGCTTGCCGAATTCGATGATGGCGATGCCTTCGGTGTTTTTCAGCGCACGGTGGGCTTCGAGCAATCCCGAATTCTTGTGGGGTGGCAAATCTATCTGTGTCTCGTCGCCGGTGATGACGGCTTTCGAACCGTGCCCGAGGCGGGTGAGAAACATCAGCATCTGCTCGGTGGTTGAGTTTTGCGCCTCGTCCAGGATGATGAAGGCGTTGTTCAGCGTGCGCCCGCGCATGTAGGCCAGCGGCGCGATTTCAATGGTGCCGCGTTCCGTGTGTTTCTGGATTTCCTCGGCGGGCAGCATGTCGTGCAGCGCGTCGTGCAACGGACGCAGATACGGGGTGATCTTTTCGTAAAGGTCGCCGGGCAAAAAACCCAGCGCCTCGCCGGCCTCGACCGCCGGCCGGGTGAGAATGATCCGTGAAACCTTGCCCTCGCGCAACGCTGCCAGCGCCATCGCCACCGCCAGATAGGTCTTGCCCGTGCCCGCCGGGCCGACCCCAAACGTGATGTCGTGCCGGCGGATGGCGTCGAGATATTTTTTCTGGCCGACGGTCTTGGCGGTGACGCCGGGCTTGCGCTCGTGTGTCAGCACGCGGTCGCTCATCAAATCCTTGAGCGTCGCCGCGCCTTCATGCTTCACCACGTTCAGCGCGTGGGTGAACTCCCGGTTGCGCACCGGCGAGCCGGCCTTGAGCAGGCTTTCCAGGGACACAAACAGCTGCTTGGCGCGCTCGATGGCGTCGGCGGCGCCTTCGAGCTTGATCCAGCCTTCGCGGGCCGTGGCCTTGACGCCAAGCTGTTCCTGGACCGACTGAAGATTGCGCGGCTCGTGATTAAAAAGCTGCTGGGCGACGCGCGCGTTCTCGAAATGCAAAGTTTCAGTTGCCACAATCAACCTTTGTAAATGTTGTGTGTTCCGATGTCCACCGTAACGATGCAATCGCCTTCAATAAAGAACACCGCACGCAGGTCATTTTCAATATCCACGGCGTAAATGACACGTCCATATCGAGCGGAGAGACGATGGATTTTGTGAGTTCGCAAGCGCGGATCAAATGGGTTTTCCTTGAAAACCTTCCAGGCCTGACGCGTGGAATCCTTCTGACCGGGACTTAAATCGTAAAAGCTTTCCCAAAAGGTTTCGGTTGGTTTGAAACGATATTTCATTTCCGCCGGCGTGATGGCGGTGGCGCGTCGTTCAAAACCATTTCCATGTCAGCAAAACGCCCGGCTTCGGCATCGGCCATGCCTTTTTTGAACGATTGGGGAATCCATGAATCGTCGTGTTCCACGACGTATTTCGTCACCTGCGCCCGTTCGTTTGGAGGCAACGCTTTGATTTGCTCGATAATTTCGGTTGCGCTCATGCTTTTAGTATCCGCCAAAGTTCAATTTTGGCAAGCCTGTGAACGGCAGCGGAAAATTCATTTTGCCAGTTCGGCGCGCAATTTGGCGGCAATATCGTTCAGCGCCGCCGGTAAAACGGTGGTGTTGGCCAGCACCGGCATGAAATTCGTGTCGCCGTTCCAGCGCGGCACCACGTGGACGTGCAAATGCCCGGCCACGCCGGCGCCGGCGACCTTGCCGAGATTGATGCCGATGTTGAAACCGTCCGGCTTCATCACCTGGGTCAAAGCATTGATGCAGCGGCGCGTGAGCTTCCACAAATCCGCCAGTTCCTCATCCGTCAGGCCGTTCAAGTCGGGAACTTCCTTGTAAGGCACGACCAGCAAATGTCCGCCGTTGTAGGGATAGACATTGAGCAAGGCATAACAGGTGCGGTCGCGCACGATGACGCGGTTCGCCTCGTCGTCATTGGACTGCGCGATGCGGGTGAACAGGCTGTCATCCAGTTGCGGCTTGGGTGAAAGGATGTATTCCATGCGCCACGGCGCGTGCAGCGATTCCATGCGAGTAAATAAAGTCTATGCCGGGCGAATAATCAACCACGAATGGACACCAATACACACGAATCAAAGCCGGTCCGGGGAAAATATATTCGTGTTGATTCGTGTTAATTCGTGGTTAAAAAAACTTCAGAATTGCTTCCGCCGCGCGTTTCGGCGCGCCGGGGCCGCCCAGGGACGCAATCACCTCCGCCAGCCGTTTTTTGATTTGGACGCGGCGCGGTTCGTTTTGCAAAAGCTCCAGCGCGGCTCCGGCAATGTTTTCCGGCGTGGCGGCGCCTTGGACAAACTCCGGATAAACCTCTTCATTGGCCAACAGATTCGGCATGGTGAGCGATTTCACCGTGACGATGCGTCTGGCGATCTGGTAGGTGAGCCACGAGGTTTTATAGAGCGTCACCGTGGGCACGCTGAAAAAAGCACATTCCATCGTCACCGTGCCGGTTGAGGCGATGGCAACATCAGCCCCAGCGAGCGCCTGGGGCAGATTGCCGATTTGAAATTGGAGCGCGCGAAGCGATTCATACAAATCTTCTTTATCCACTGAAAAAGGGACCGTCCATTTGGAATCCCAGATTGTTTTCGCAAGATCGGCGAGATTCTGATTTGGAAGAACCATGAGAAAGCTTGTAGTCTTGTTGCGGGTTTTAATTAAGCGCGCAGCTTCATATAGAATTGGGATGTGTCGCCGTAATTCACTTTCCCGGCTGCCGGGTAGCAACAAGATTTTTGATTTGTAGGAGACGACGTGAGGAGTCTCTGACTTTATTTTGGTTTGGGCCTCGTCACCTCTGCTCCTACCAGTTTCTGATTCAGGGCGCGTAAATCGTAAATCGTCATTCGTAAATCTCCCCACCATCGGATGCCCGACAAATTCCACGCGCAAGTTCGGCACACGCCGGGCATACCAGTCCTTCTCAAACGGGAAAATGCTCAGGAGCAAATCGTAGTCCGCCGCGAGCAAATTCGCCCGGCCCGGCCGTGAGGCCCAGACTTGCGGCGACACGAACTGGATGATCCTGGGATTCCAGCCGCCCGGATGAGCGCGGACGTATTGTTTGATGGCATGACCGAAACGGAGGTTGAATCCGCCGTAATCCACGCCGATGATGGCGTCCGGCTTGCGCTCAATCGCCAGTTTCAGCAACTGGCTAAACAACCGCCGGAATTCGAAATATTTTTTTAGCACATCGGACACACCGATGACCGAGTGCTGGGTGAGGTCGAACGCCAGGTGGGTTCCT
>JBEKSU010000031.1:0-20419 GCA_049516755.1 Verrucomicrobiota bacterium
GCCCGGCGATAGACCGCGGAGCGTTCCATCAGGGTGCGAATGGTTTGAAGTTGTTCAGCCGCCCAGTTGGTTTCCATACCCATATACTTTGCGCCACAAAGTAATGGTTGGCAAGCGCATAATTGCCCAGATTAATCGTCCTCGTTCTCCTTCTCGTCCTTCGTCCCCGAAAATAACTTCGATGAATCGAGGACGAGGAGGAAAAATGCCCGTTGAACATTCGTTTCCACCCCAAGCCTGCCGGCTTGCTTTCCTTGGTTTTTCCACGATGCTTTTCCCGCTTGAAGCTGCCGTTCAAATACTTTCCGCCGCCGGGGTCGGGAAAAATGTCGTCCAGACGCCGCGTGCTTGCGCAATGGCGTGGTGTGGACCTCGCACCGCTCGAAACCGCGCGGGCCGCGGGTGCCCGCGCCGTCGGCGATGTGCTGTCGCGGGTGACGAAGGATTTGCACATGGACCAGCGCCGCGCCGAGGCCGAGGTCGTCAAGGTGTGGAATTCGCTGATCGACCCGAACATCGTCGCGCACGCGCAGCCGACCGGAGTGCGCAAAGGCACGTTGTTCGTGACCGTGGACAGCAGTGTGTGGCTCTCGGAAATCGTCCGCTACCGCCGCAAGGAAATTCTCGACCGGTTGCAGCACAGCTTCGGACGGGATTTGATTCAGCGCATCTCGTTTCGCGTCGGCTGAAGCTGGAGTTCACGCTTTAGCGTGCCCACAGATCAAACAAGCTGAAGCTTGAACTCCAACTTCCGTCGGCCCGCGTTACGTCATCAACTCCATCTGCCGCGGGGTGAGCAGCCATACCAGTCTTGCACAGCGGCCATAAAGCAGGAAATCCGTTTCCAATTTGCACAAACCGCCCTTTTTGAAATCAATCTCCAGGCTGCTATTGCCGGCAGCCAGCAGCGCGATGAGCTGGCCCAGGTACGGCTCGTGGCCGACCAGCAGAACGTTCTCCGGTTCGGGTCGGAACCGGTTCAACTCTTGAATCAACAACCGGGGGTTGCCGGCGGGGGTCAGTTCTTCGGAGAAGGCCAGTTTTTTTCGCAATTTGAAGCTCTTGGCGATGATTTCAGCGGTCTGTTTCGCCCGCCGGAACGGACTGGAGAGGATCAGGTCGAAGGACAGATCCAATTCTGCCATGGCCCGGGCGGTGATGCGCAGGCGGCTTTTCCCCCGGGCGGTGAGGGGCCGCTCGGAGTCCGGTTCGAAACCGGCCGCTTTCGGTTCAGCGGCGATGCCGTGGCGAAGCAGGTAGAGATTCATGGGCATTTATTTTTCGCTTTTGGGTCGGTTGCCTGAGTCCGGCGGGCGGCCAGAAACGCCGCAACCGGCCGGCCGCGTTCACATAGATTTGGATCAGCAACCGGCGCCAGCGGACCAGTTCTTTTTTCAGCCGGCGGGCTGAGGCGGCGTTGACTTCTTCCTTTTGCACGAATTTGTCCAACGCCGCCAGCAATACTTCCATGTCCTGAATGTCGCCCATCATGCACTGGTAGGCGCGCATGGCGCGGCAATGATCCTCCGTGACGGCGGGTAACCGGGGCGCCAGCGCTGCGACCATGTAACGGAAGTGTTTGAACGCAATCCGCGTGCGGTGGATGGATTTGGTGTCGTCGGCCCGCACATGCCGGCAAAGTTGTGCGACCCGGGCAAACGCCCGGTTGATGGCGCGCTGGACAATCGCGAAAGCCCGTTCGCGCGTGGTCCGTTTGCGCTGGAGCCGGATCTCCTTTTCAAATGCCGCCAGCCGGCGGCCCAGGCGTTTTGTCTTGATGCGCTTCACGGCCTTGCGCGTGGTCCGGGTGAACCGGGCTTCGCGTTTCCGCAACCAATCGTAAAACGCGTGCGCGTCCGGAAAGGTGCCGGCCATCCGCTTCACGTAACCCAGTTGGACCTGTGTGTCGCGGAGCTGGTCGAAGGTATCCAGATGCCGTTTGAGGGCGCGGCGGACCTTCTTGATATCCGATTCCGGAACAAACGCCCCGAGCAGTTCGAGGGTCGAAAGGAGCCGGCGAGCCTCCACCCGAACGTCATGCACCGCCTCTTCGGAGAACCGTTCCTGGCAGCGCTTCAGCCGTTTGCGATAACGCCGCCATTGCGTGCGCAACGAATTGCCGAGGTGCTCCAGCACATCGGCGGTTTGGACGGAGGTACTGTCTGATTGGTTTAGCCGGCGCATATCGTGATTCATCAAAAGCTTTGACCCGGAATGATTCCTCGCGTCACCTTCAAAGAGTCAAACCCACCGCAGGGTAGGTTCGACTTTGCGGGGGGAAAGTTACAATCAGGTGACAAATCTTGCCAAGCGCTCAAATTCATGGCTTTCGGCCAACCGTTCGTCTGTTCGCCGCGTCTTTTTCACTTGGGCACTTCCGTGCACCGCGCGTAATCTAAGCGCGTTCATGCAACCCATCCGCCGCGCGGTCATTGATGTCGGCACCAACTCGATCAAATTGTTGGTGGCCGACGTGGCCGGACGCGACGTGCAGCCGGTGCATGAGGAAAGCCGGCAAACTCGCCTCGGCAAGGGTTTCTACCAAACCCGCCGGCTGCAACTGGAACCCATCGCCCATTCGGCCAATGCCGTCGCCGATTTTGCGCAGACGGCGCGCAAGCACGGGGCCGGGTCTGTCCGCGTCATCGCCACCAGCGCCGCGCGCGACGCCGTCAATCCCGACGATTTGATTTCTGCCATTGAGACGGCATCGAAGATGAAGGTGGAAATCATTTCCGGCGCGCAGGAGGCCGGGTGGGTGTTTCAAGGCGTGACCACCGACCCGGAGCTGGCCCGGGTGCCTTTGATGTTGCTGGACGTTGGCGGCGGCAGCACGGAATTCATTCTGGGCCGGGGCGAACACAAACATTTCGCGCACAGCTTCACGCTCGGCACCGTGCGGCTGCTGGAGAAATTTCCACACAGCGACCCGCCGACGCGTGCGGAATTCACCGCCTGCCGCGACTGGATCAAAAAATTTCTGCGCGACGAAGTCTGGCCCGGACTCGAGCCGGCGCTGCGCCGCGAGTCCGGTTCCGAATCCGGCGCCATCCAACTGGTCGGCACCGGCGGCACCACGAGCATTCTTGCGCGCATCGAATTGAAGCTGGACCGCTATGACCGCGAACGCATGGAGACCGCGCGTCTCAGCCTGGAGCAGGTGAAGGCGCACCGGAAGCGGCTCTGGAACCTGCCGCTCGCTGAACGCAAGGAAATCGTTGGTCTGCCCAAACTGCGCGCCGACGTGATCCTTCCTGGCGTCTTGATTTACGAAGTGGTGATGGAAGAATTCGATTTCAAACTGCTCCGCGTCAGCACCCGCGGCCTGCGCTTCGCGGCAGTGATGGACTGATCGTAACAGATGTAGCAGCCGACGTGAGGAGGCTCTGACTGTGTTTGGGTCTGGCGTCTCGGTTCCGGGGTCCGGGGAAAATTTGAGCCTCGTCACCTCGGCTGCGACAAATCGACTGAATTATTTTGCGGCCATAACAACTTGGCGTCTATCGTTCCTCCATGCGTGTTTTGATTGTCGGCTGCGGTTATGTTGGTTTGCCCCTCGGCGCGGAACTGGTCCGCCTTGGCCATGAGGTTTTTGGCCTGCGCCGGAATGCGTCGGCGGAAAACGCATTGAAAGCCGCCGGCATCCAGCCGCTCTTCGGCGACATCACCCAACCGGAAACGCTGGCCAAGCTGCCGCGCGAATTCGACTGGGTCGTTCATTGTGTTGCCGCCGGTGGCGGTGCGGAAGATTACCGCCAGGTTTATCTCCAGGGCACGCGCAACCTGATGGAATGGCTCGCGCCCGCCTCCGCTGAAGCTCCGGCGCGGCAAGCCTTGAAGAAATTCGTTTATACCAGCAGCACAAGCGTCTATGGCCAGACTGATGGTTCGCAGGTCAAGGAATCCAGCCCCACTGAACCACTCGCGGAAACGGCGAAGGTTCTGGTGGAAACGGAAAAACTGCTGCTTGGAGACGACGGCTCGCGGGGACGCTCGCCCCACCAAAAATTTCCAGCGGTGATTTTACGCGTGGCCGGCATTTACGGTCCGGATCGCGGCCATTGGTTCAAACAATTTTTGAAAGACGAGGCGCGGATGGAAGGCGACGGGTCGCGGTTCCTGAACATGATTCACCGCGACGATTTGATTGGCTGCATCATCGCGGCGTTGAAGAACGGGCGGGCAGGGGAGATATACAACGCGGCGGATGATGAGCCGGTGAACCGGCTGCATTTTTTCCAGTGGCTGGCCCAGGCACTGGACAAGCCGCTCCCGCCGTCGGAACCTGAAAATCCGGCGGAAAACCGCAAACGCGGCGTGACGAACAAGCGTGTCTCCAACCGCAAACTCAGGATGGAGCTGGGCTATCAGTTCAAATATCCAAACTTCCGCAAAGGCTATAGCGCCGAACTCCTGCGGCTCGACCGTGCCCCGAATTGAGTTGAGGTTGTGAGTAATTTCGTTTCGACCTGAATTCAATTTCCGCCTAACTTCCCCGCCGATGGCCGCTGAAGCCCAACTGACTCCCATGATGACGCAGTATCGCCGCATCAAAAGCGAACTGCCCAAGGACGCGCTGTTGCTGTTCCGCCTCGGCGATTTTTACGAGATGTTTTTCGAGGACGCGCAGGCCGGTGCGCAGCTCCTCAACCTCGCGCTCACCGCGCGCAATGGCGTGCCGATGTGCGGTCTGCCGCATCATGCCGCCAACAGCTACATCGGCCGGTTGCTCAAGGCCGGACGGAAGGTCGCCATCTGCGATCAGCTCGAAGACGCCCGCCCCGGCAAGCTCGTCAAGCGCGAGGTCACCCAAATCCTGTCGCCCGGCACGCATTTCGATGAGCGGATGCTCGTGGCCGAGCGGAACAACTTCCTCGCCGCGATTTATCCGTCTGGAAAGATTTTCGGCCTGGCACTGGTGGATTTGACCACGGGCGATTTTGTGACGACGGAGCTGGAGGCCGGGCCGGCTCTCCTCACCGAACTGGAGCGATTGCGCCCGGCGGAAATCATTTATCCCAGCGAGGCGGGCTCCCTCCGCGATCTGCTGCGCGACGCGTTTAAAATTTTGAACGGCTACGACGACTGGACGTTCGCGCCGGAAACCGCGCTGTTCACCGTGCGCGACCATTTCAAGGTGGCGTCGCTCGACGGTTTCGGGCTGAAGGACCGCACCGCCGCCATCGGCGCGGCGGGTGCGGCATTGCATTATCTCACCCAACACCTGCGCCGCGACGTGAAGCATCTTACCCGGCTCTCGTTTTATAGCCGGAACGATTATCTGGCGCTGGATTACACAACGTTGCGGCATCTGGAAATCCTGGAGCCGCTGCATCATGACGCGCCGCGCAATGCCTCGCTTTATGGCGCGGTCAATCGTACCGTCACGCCGATGGGCGCGCGGATGCTGCGCAACTGGCTTTCGCAACCGCTGGCGGCGGTTGAGCCGATTCGCCGCCGGCAGGAGGCGGTTCAGACGTTCGTCGGGAATTCCGCCGGGCTGGCCAATTTCCGCGCGCAGCTTTCCCAGGTGCGCGATCTGGAACGCACCCTTGGCCGGTTGAGCAGCGGCAGCGGCAACGCGCGCGACCTGGTCGCCCTGCTCCTGGCGCTGGAGCAGATTCCAGCGGTAAAACAAATTCTTCAAAACGTAGCGCAGGCGTCCCGCCTGCTCCCCGGCCAACTGCGGGAGTTGCCGGAAGCAAACGCGGCAGCCGGGACGGCTGCGCTACTTTGCGATCTTGAATCCCAGCTCACCGAATCGCCCGACCTGGTGGAACTGATTTCCCGCGCCATCGCGGATAACCCGCCGCTCGCCGTGAAAGAGGGCGGCATGATCCGCGACGGCTTTGACGCGGCGCTCGACGAGCTGCGTGTGGCCCAGCGTGGCGGCAAGGATTGGATTGCGAAGCTGCAGGCGGACGAAATTGCGCGCACCGGCATCACCTCGCTGAAAGTCCGGTTCAATTCCGTCTTCGGCTATTACATCGAAGTCACGAAGTCGAATCTCGACAAGGTCCCGCCGCATTACATCCGCAAGCAGACCGTTGCCAACGGCGAACGCTACATCACGCCCGAGTTGAAGGAGATGGAAGGCAAAATCCTCGGCGCGGAGGAACGCAGTGTGAAACTGGAATACGAGCTGTTCCAGCGCGTGCGCGAGGAAGTGCTCGGTCAATTGCCCCGGATGCAGCAGACCGCCAGCGCGCTGGCGCAATTGGATGTGCTGGCGTCGTTCGCCGAGACCGCGCGGCTGCACAATTATTGCCGGCCGCAGGTGGCCGACGAAGGCGTGCTGCAAATTCGCGACGGGCGCCATCCGGTGCTCGAACAAAATCCCGCCGACGAACGTTTCGTGCCGAATGACACTTCCCTTTCCTGTAGCAGCGGACGTCAGTCCGCTCCAATTTCTTCAGCGGAAGATCAGAGCCGACTCACGTCGGCTGCTACGGTGGGAGCTTTCCCCCAAATCGCGCTCATCACCGGTCCGAACATGGCGGGCAAGAGCACCTACATCCGGCAGGTGGCGCTCATCACGCTGCTGGCGCACACCGGGTCGTTCGTCCCGGCGGCGGAGGCGCGGATTGATCTCGCGGACCGGATCTTCACGCGCATTGGTGCCAGTGACGATCTCACCCGCGGGCAATCCACGTTCATGGTGGAAATGACCGAGACGGCGAACATCCTGAACAACGCCACGCCGCGCAGCCTCATCGTGCTCGACGAAATCGGGCGCGGCACAAGCACCTTCGACGGCCTGAGTCTCGCGTGGAGCATCGTCGAGCACCTGCACAACCAGGTTGGCGCCAAGACGCTGTTTGCCACCCACTACCACGAGCTGACCGAACTGGCCCAGCGGCTGCCGCGATTGAAAAATTTCAATGTGGCGGTGCGCGAATGGCGCGACCAGATCGTGTTCCTGCGCAAAATCGTCGAAGGCGGCACGGACAAAAGCTACGGCATCCACGTCGCGCGCCTGGCTGGCGTGCCGAAGGAGGTGTTGGAACGTGCGAAGGTGATTCTCGGCAACCTCGAGGAATCCGAGCTGACACCGGAAGGCACGGTCCGCCAGCCCCGCCGCCAGCAGGATCGGGAGAAGCTGCAGAAACTTCAGCCGCCGCCGCAGATGGATTTGTTTGGCAGATAAGACACTCGTCCACAAAGCATGGTGGCGGCTCGCGGACAGCAACGGCTGAACGTTGATGATGTGGAAATTCCCGCCCCCGCCGATGACGAGGAATTGCTGGCCGTGAACGACGCGCTGGATCGCTTTGCCGCCGTGGACGCGCAAAAGCCGGGCTGGTCAAGCTTCGCAACTTCGCCAGCCTCACGCTGGAAGAAACGGCTTCGGTGCTTGGCATCTCCGAACCGACGGCCAAACGTTGGTGGACCTATGCCCGGGCCTGGTTGTTTCGAGAGATTCATTCGCAGGAAAAGTGGCGGGATTGGCTGCAAAAACCCGCCCCGCCGCCGCCAATGAGTTTATTTGGCGGGCAGTATTTTAAGTGGAGGTTGAACGCGATGCGGGTTAGATTATCTCCAATGATTATTATGAAAACAAAAGCATTTCTCACTTGGACGTCAGTCTGTGTGTCGGCCCTGACCCTGGCGGGCCCACTCGCATTATCGGCGGAAGACACGGATACGAACGCCATCCCGCACAAATCCTACACCGGCACGGTCGTGTCCGTTGACACGAAGGAACACACGCTTCGCACGGAAGGGTTTTTTACGAGCAAGACGTTCAACCTCGGCGATAACTGCACCTACACTTTTGTGGACAAAGGCACGGGTGCGATCGGCGATTTGCATCCGGGCCAGCGGGTCGATGTCGTTTATCAGGAGATGCACGATGTGCTCGTGGCCGACCACGTCACCCAGGAACCGATGTGTTACGAGGGCACGGTGCAGGCCTGTGACCCGGGCCAGCGCACCCTCACCTTGCACACGCGCGGCCGCGACAAGACGTTTCCCATCGCGGCCGACTGCAAGGTGGTGCTCCGCGGGGACAAGCCGGGTTCGCTGGCGGACGTTCAAGCCGGCAATTACGTCACGGTGACCTACGAAACCCCAAACGACAAGCCGACCGTACAGAAAATCGCCCAGACCAGCGAGACTTACACCGGCTCGCTGACGGCGATTGATCTCGATACCAGAACGGTCAAGGCCAAGTCGCTGTTCGACGCGAAAAAATTCAACCTGGGCGACAATTGCGCCATTGTGATTGACGGGCGAATCAACAGGCGGCTGTCCGACCTGAAGCCGAACGACAAGCTGGTTTTCAGCTACGACGAAATCAACGGGGTCAATGTGGCGAGCCGGATTGCGCTGGTGGGAAGGGTTCAAGCACCGGCAACACCGTCGGGCGGCCAATGACACTCTAATCGCGTTGCAGGCAACAGTTGATTTGAGCGCGTTCCCGCCGGGGCGCGCTCGTATTTTACGGAAGCGGGCGCTTCGGAGCATGACAAAAAACCTGTGTCTCCCGGCACGCTTGTGCTAAAACAATCCCCGTTTATGGAAAAAACCATCCTTCCCGGCCGGCTCCGCAAATTTGAAATCCCCGGCCAAATCGCGTTTGCCAGCGGTAACGGCGGCCTGCCCAAAATCAACATCACCACCGCCCGCAGCACCGCGGAAATTTATCTGCACGGCGCCCACATCACCGCTTTCCACAAAAATGGCGAACCGCCGCTGCTGTTCATGGGCCGCCTCAGCCACTTCGCCGCCGGCAAGGCAATCCGCGGCGGCGTGCCGATTTGTTTCCCGTGGTTCGGCCAGCGCGAAGGCGACGTGATGCACGGATTTGCGCGGATCACGGAATGGGAACTGATGGAAACCGCCGCCGCGCCCGATGGCGGGGTGACCGTCCGCTTCCGGCTGCCGGTAGCGGCCGCCCGCGCCGCCTGGCCGGCGTTTCGCGCGGAATTGGTTGTCACCGTCACCGATCAACTGGCGATGGAACTGATTGCCACCAATGAATCAAGGGACCGGAATTTTGACTTCGAGAACTGCCTGCACACTTATTTTGCCGTGGGCGATATCGCGCAGGTTTCCCTCACCGGTCTGCAAGGCGCGCCTTTTGACGACTTCGCCGCCGGTGCCGGCGGCACGCGCAAGGTGGAAAACGATTCCGTGCTGCGCATCATGAAGGAGACAAACCGGGCTTACCTCGACACAACAAGCACGGTGGAAATTCACGACCAAAAATTTCAGCGGACCATCCGTGTGGATAAATTCAATTCCCGTTCCACCGTGGTCTGGAATCCGTGGACGACCCAGAAAATGCCGGACGACTTCGACCCGGCGGAACATCAGCACATGGTCTGCGTGGAATCCGGGAACGTGAAGCAAAACAAAATTTCGCTCCCGCCCGGCAAAACCGCGGCATTGAAGGCGGTTCTGAGCAGCCGGCCGCGTTGACAAAATGATTTCGGCCGTTGAACCCCAGTCCGCCGGAGCAGGCATTGATCTGGCAAGGCAGGTCGAGTTGATTTTCTCGCCGACGGGCATCTTGTCGAAGGCGAAGAATTTCGAATTCCGCCCGCAGCAGCAGGAAATGGCCGTGGCCGTGGCACGCGCGCTCCAGGACCGCGAACATCTCGCGGTCGAGGCCGGCACGGGCGTCGGCAAATCGCTGGCCTACCTGATTCCGGCGATTTTGTTCGCCGTGGCGCGGAAAAAGAAGGCGGTGGTTTCCACCCACACCATCAATTTGCAGGAGCAGCTCACGGAGAAGGATTTGCCGATGCTCGCGACCGTGCTGGGTTCGCTGCCTGAACCGGTAAAATTCAACTTCACCATGCTCAAGGGCCGCGCGAATTATCTCTGCACGCGCCGTTTGCAAAAGGCGATGCAGCAGGCCGGCAATCTGTTCACGTCGTCCGAGGCCGAGGAACTCAAGCGCATCTACGAATGGTCGCAGGAAACGAAGGATGGCAGCCTGTCGGATTTCGACATTGAGCCGGACATGAAGGTGTGGGCGCAGGTCTGTTCCGAACGCGGTTTATGCTCGCCGAAAATTTGCGGGCATCCGTCCGATTTCGCCAAGGACCACGGCGTTTGTTTCTTCCAGCGGGCGCGCAACCGCATTTTGTCGTCGGACGTGCTGGTGCTGAATCACACGCTGTTTTTCACATTGCTCGGCGGTGTGGACGAGGACATCGACGGCGGCATCCTGTTTAAAAACGATTTCGTGATTTTCGACGAGGCGCACCAGATGGAGCACGTGGCGTCGCGGCACATCGGCCTGAGCGTGTCGAGCGGGCAGGTGCGTTACACACTGAACCGGCTCTGGAATCCGCGCACCGAAAAGGGGCTGCTGGCGACATTGCACAAGGGCGCCGCGGTGAAGCTCGTGGCGGATATTTTGAGCGAAGCCGACAAGTTTTTCGAAAATGTCGAGGCCGCGTGCGAAGAAATCCAGCAGAATGCCAAACGCGACAGTTTTGGCGGGGGTAAAGCTGGTGGACGCCGCCGGACGTGGACGGAACTCCGCATCCGGCGCGCGGAACTGGTGAAGGACAACGTCACGCTGCCGATCCAGCGCCTGCGCGAAGCCGTGGGCGACCTGATTAAATTGAGCGCGGACAAGGACATCGGGCAGGAGCTGGTCGAGTGCAACCGGCGTTTGGCCGAGCTTCGCGACGAAGTGAAGGCGTTCCTCGAACAAAGCGCGGCCGACCACGTCTATTGGGTCGAACGCAGTGGCAAGGCACACAAAAATCTCGCCTTGAATGCCGCGCCGATTGACGTGGCGGAATTTCTGCGCCAAAGATTATTCGAGAGCGACACCAGCATCATCATGACGAGCGCGACGCTGGGCACTAAAGTAGCGCAGGCGTCCCGCCTGCAGGGAAAGGAGGAAGGAAAAAGCCGGAGCAGCCAGCAAATGAAGCCAGGTGCAGCCGGGACGGCTGCGCTACTCTTCACACCGTTTGATCCTTCCGCGCCGGTTGCCCATTATGGGCGTTATCTTCCCCATTGGCGGCAACCTGGTGCAACCTATTTTGTCACGTTCCGGCTGGGTGATTCTGTGCCGGCGGAAAAACTCAAACAGTGGGAGCATGAATTGAAGGCGTGGCTGGAAAAACATCCTGAGCCCCACTCCGAGGCGGATCGCCTCGAATATCATCAGCAGTTCAGCGAACGATTTCAGCAATGGCTCGATGCCGGGGAGGGTGAATGTGTGCTGAAGAATCCAAAGGCTTCCGCCATCGTGGAGAATGCATTGCGTCATTTTGACGGCGAACGTTACGTTTTAGGGCATTATGTCATCATGCCCAATCATGTTCATGTGCTGGTACGCTTGCTGGGTGACGCCTTGCTGGCTGAAATCACCCATTCATGGAAATCGTTCACGGCGCATGAAATCAACGGGCTATTGAACCGTAAAGGTTCGCTCTGGCAACCGGAGAGCTTTGATTACATTGTTCGCCATGAAGCACAACTTGAGAAATTCGGCGTTTATATTTGCGAAAATCCCGCCAAGGCCAGTTTGAAGCCGAATGAATTTCGACTCGGCGCCGGCTCGAGTGTCAAGGTAGCGCAGGCGTCCCGCCTGCAACCCTCCAACAAAACGAACCCACCAGCAACTGCACCACGTGCAGCCGGGACGGCTGCGCTACATTATTTCGTCCGCCGCGTCGGAGCGGAGTCCGCCACGCAACTCCAGGTCGGCACGCCGTTCGATTACGAGCGGCAGATGAAATTGTTCGTCGCCAGCAAGATGCCCGACCCGCGCGAGGCCGGTTATGCCGATGCGCTCGAACATTGGGTGGCTCATTTCGTGAAGCAAACGCATGGCAAGGCGTTCGTGTTGTTCACCAATTACAGGCTCATGCAGGAACTCGCCGAACGGATGGAGCCGTTTTTCAACAAGCTGGGGGTCGCGTGTCTGGTGCAGGGCAGGGGCACGCCGCGCTCGACGATGCTCGAAAAATTCAAGGACGACGTGGATTCGGTGCTGTTCGGCACCGACAGCTTCTGGCAGGGCGTGGATGTGCCGGGCGAGGCGCTAAGCAACGTCATCATCACGCGGCTGCCGTTCGCCGTGCCGGACCATCCGCTCATCGAGGCCCGGATTGAGGCGATTGAGGCGCACGGCGGCAATTCCTTCAGCGACTTTTCATTGCCGGAAGCGATTTTGAAATTCCGCCAGGGCGTGGGCCGGTTGATCCGGACGAAAACCGACACCGGCATTATCGTGGTGCTGGACAATCGTGTGCTGACGAAGCAATACGGTCAGGCCTTCCTCGACGCACTGCCGAAATGCCTGGTGGAGATTGTGTGAACTTTTAGAGCGTCAGCAAATTACGCCGATTTTCGCAGATTCACTTCAAAGCCCGTAGGGCTGGCATCTTTGTAGTTTGACGATGGCAATGAATCAAGCTCCGTCAGGAACGACATCGTCAGGGTTTGGCTGAATATGCCGCTCCTGACGGAGCTTTGTTAATTTTGTGTTTGGATTCTACAAAGATGTCGCGCCTATGGCGCTGACAGCAATTTCTCGACGCGCTGCCGAAATGTCCGGTGGAGATTGTTTGAAAGAAGTTTGCAGCCGACCTTGTCAAGCAGCGTCTGCACCATCTTGAAATACATCTTTGTGCAACTTTAGTAGTCCGATAAACAGCCACGAACAAACCAGCAAAGCGAGGCAGATAACAGCTAACGTAAAAAAGTAAACGGGAGGTTCGACGAGATCATCCTTGTCGCTAAATATAAATGCGATGCCCGTAAACGCAAATCGCCCGCAGACACATAGCAGTGCAAATGCTCCAACCATGCTGCAAACCCAAGCGAATCGCACACAAAAAAACAGACTCAAACCGATTGCGCCTGCGAACCACGTAAACACCACGGCATCTGTTAAAAAAATTTGCGCATCCCAGTGTCCTCCAAATCGCGGCGGAATGCCGTTCACAAGCGCAACACAAGTAAAGAAAGTAGCAAAGACAAGGTTGGCAATGCGGATAAGTGTAGCGAGCGGGCGCGTCTTGCGGTTACGCACTGACAAAAATGCGTAAGCGACCACAGCACCAACCAACGCGTATGCCGCGAGACCAACAACTACAACTGCAATTCGAGAAGAGATGTTTGGAATCATAACGCTCAAGAGGTCCATCAGATGATGGCTAGCGTGTTGCGCAGCCTGCCATGTTTCATGTTTTGACTGTATTTCGGTTGGAATAGCTTGTCCAGCATGAGGATTTCAGGGTTTACCACCTTTGTTTTTCGACTAGTGGAGTAATTACTTTTCACAGGCTGGAAGCCTGTGCCACTCTGAAGCCATGACGCACACGGAAAAACTCCTGGCTGAATTCAACGCCCTGCCGAAATGCCTGGTATAGATTGTCTGAACCATCATGGATTTTCATGATTTCCTGAAGATCACGGGCGGCATCGGTGCGCTGGCGCTGTTTGTTCCGATGGCCGTCGAAGTGGTCAAGGATGGCGGAGCGGGTCAAAGTTTTGCCACCTGGATGCTGTGGGCGGCATTGGATACCATTTTAACCATCAGCCTTTTTTTGCAGCACGGAAACTATCTGCTGCCACTCGGCTTTGCCACCGGCGGCATCACCCTGACGACGCTGTTGCTGATCAAGGGGCGTTTCGCTTGGGGCCGCATGGACAGTGTAATCTTGGTGCTGGTGCTCGGCTGTCTGCTCGGCTGGAAACTGGGCGGGGCAAAGATGGCCGCCGTCGCCGCCACGCTGGGGATCTGCCTGGCGGGCGTCCCCGGCCTGGTTGAATTGTGGCGAAATCCGCAGCGCAAAGTGGGAAACATCTGGGGTTGGTATGTGCTGGCCAACGGGCTGGCTTTTCTGGGCGGCACTGCCATGACGATGGAAGAACGCTTCGCGCCCGGAGTGTTTGCGGCGTTCTCGTTGTTGATGTTTTTTGCGAGCCGGAAACCGCCCGCAGCCCGGCCGGTGGAGTAATTACTTTTCACCGGCCGGAAGCCTGTGCCACTCTGGAGCCATGACGCGCACGGAAAAACTCCTGGCCGAACTCATCGCGCTGCCCAGCGTGAATCCCGCCTTCGTTCCCAACGTAGCGCAGGCGCCTCGCCTGCTGCCTTCGGTCGATGGTTGCAGGCGGGACGCCTGCGCTACTGTCAAATTCGGCGAGAAGAATGTGGCGGATTTTCTCGCCACTGTCGCCGCCCGTGCCGGGCTTGAAGTTGAATTTCAAAAAGTTCTGCCCGGCCGTGCCAATGTCATTGTCCGCCTCTTGCCGCGAAACAAAATCCGTCAGACCATCCTGCTCGCGCCGCATCTGGACACCGTCGGGGCCGACGAATTGCAGTTTGTTCCGCGCCGGAAAAATGGGCGGCTGTACGGGCGCGGCGCCTGCGATACCAAAGGTTCCGTGGCCGCGATGCTCACCGCGCTGGGCGAACTGGCAAACACGAAATCGCGTCCGCAGGAAACCGAAATTGTTTTTGCCGGGCTGGTGGACGAGGAAAACGCGCAGGCCGGTTCGCGCGCGCTGACAGCGCAGGCATCCCGCCTGCAACTCGCAGGACAATCCAGCGGCAGGCGAGACGCCTGCGCTACTTTGGCCATCGTCGGCGAGCCGACGCGGTTGCAGGTCGTCACCGCGCACAAGGGCAGTTTGTGGCTGGAGCTCGAAACGCGTGGCCAGGCGGCGCATGGCGCCACGCCGCAGCTCGGCCGGAATGCCGTCCACGAAATGGCGCGCATTGTCGATGCGCTCGAAACGGATTACGCCGCACGGTTGCGCCGCCGCCGGCATCCGCTGCTGGGTGCGGCGACGGTGAACGTGGGCATGATTTGCGGCGGCGCCCAGCCGAACATCGTGCCCGACCGCTGCGCCATCACCATTGACCGGCGCACACTGCCGGACGAAACGGAAGCCGGTGTGCGCCGGGAAATTACCGCGTTGCTGCGAGCGAAAGGATTGGCGGTGAAAATTTCCAGCACAAAACTTGCGCCGTGCCTGCCGCTGGAAACGAACCCGAAGCTGCCGCTGGTCCGGCAATTCCTGCGGAGCGCCGGCCAGACGCGGTCCGTGGGCGTGGATTTTTTCTGCGATGCGGCGGTATTGTCGGAGGGCGGCATTTCGAGCGTGGTATTCGGTCCGGGCGACATCGCGCAGGCGCACACGGCGGACGAATGGATTTCGCTGGATTCGCTGGAACTCGGCAAAAACCTGCTGCTGACCTTTCTGAAATCGCTTCCCTGAACCGGTTGGTTCCCGTATTGTCCAACGCTCATGCTTGCAGAAAAACCTCAATCCGCCGCGACGCCGGCGGTTTCCGCGTCGCAACACGGACATTTTTTCCGGCAAAGCGGCTGGTTGATGATTGCCAACGTCGGAGGCGGTGCGCTGATGTGGGCGGTCCATCTGCTCGCAAAAAAAATTCCGCCGGCGGAATACGGCGTGTTTGGCGTGTTGCTGGCGGTGGTGATGTGCGTGCCGAACATGCCGTTGCAGATGGTTTTTGCACAGCAGACGGCCAAGGCGCTGGCCACGAACCGGGAACGCGAGCTGGCGGGCATGATCCGGCTGGCCTGGCTGGGGACATTGGGTTTATGGCTGGCCGTGGTGGCTGGCGCCTGGTTCTGGCGGGCGGACATTCTGGCGCGCTGGCAGATTGCCAATCCCGCCGGGTTATGGCTCACCCTGCCGGTCATCTTGCTTTCACTCTGGCTGCCCCTGTTCTGGGGCATCATGCAAGGGCAGCAGAATTTCCTCTGGATCGGCTGGTCGAACATTTTCAACGGCGTGGGGCGATTGGGCCTGGCGGCGTTCATCGTGCTGCTGCTGGGCGGTTATGCGGCGGGAATGATGACGGGAGTCTGCCTGGGCCTGGCCCTCGCGGTCGGCATCGGCATCTGGCAAACGCGGATGCTGTGGGAATTGCCGTCTCAGCCATTTGACTGGCGGCATTTGCTGGCGCAAATCATTCCGCTGATGCTGGGGTTCGGCGCGGTCCAGTTTTTCCTCACGGCGGACACCATGTTTGTGAAACGGTATTTCCCCGGTGACATCACGGGATTTTACGTGAGCGCCGGAACCTTGTCGCGAGCGTTGCTGTGGCTGGTGCTGCCGCTGGCCACGGTGATGTTTCCGAAAATCGTCCACAGCGAGGCGCGGTCGGAAAAAAGCAATCTGCTCGGGCTGGTGCTGCTCGGCACGGCGTTGCTGGCGGCGGGCGGCGCGTCCGGGTTGTGGGTTCTTGGGCCGTGGATCGTCAAATTCGTTTACACACCAGCCTACGTCCAGACCGCCGCGTCGGTGCTGCCGTGGTATGCGTGGGCGATGGTGCCGCTGGCGCTGGCGAACGTGCTCATCAACAATCTGCTCGCGCGGTCGCAGTTCCGCGTGGTGCCGGCGCTGACGGTGCTGGCCGTGGCTTACGGCGTGACGCTGGCCGTGGTTGGCCGGCACGCGGGAAGCCTGGCCGACCCGCAAGCCGGGTTGCGGATGATGCTGCAGACGCTCGGTGTTTTCAACCTGCTGCTGCTGGCCGTGTGCGCGGTGTTCACGTGGGGAGCCGGTGCAAAAACGAAGATGGAAGATGGCAGATAGAAGATGGCGGGATTTCTCACGAATGGAGCTTTTCCATTCTCCATCCTCCATCCGCTATCCTCGCTTTTCCGAACCCGGTCCCGGCAACGGCCGTGGCGCGCGCAGTCTGGTGTAAACCCAGCCTTCCAGCGGACGCAACGGCCGCAGCCATTTGTAAAACGGCGAGTAAATCAGCCGGATGCGCACCACGGACAGGAACATGGTCAGCGAGGAGCGGAACAGCACGACCTTGGAGCCGGCCTGGTCCGTCCATTCGGTCGGCACCTCGCGGATGCGATAACCGGCGCGCTTGATGGCGACGAGCAGGTTGATGTCGAAGGCCATGTCGGCGATGCGCAGGAAGGAATGGACCTTTTCCACAGCTTCGCGTTTCATCACTTTTGCCCCGCATTGCGTGTCGTGGATGTTCAGCCGGAACAGCAATTGCACAATGAAATGAAACACCCGGCTGGCGAATTGCCGGCTGCCGACCTGTGATTTGTGAATGACCGATTCCGGCAGCCAGCGCGAGCCGACCACACAATCCGCGTCGCCAATGTGCCGGACCAGATCCAGGAACGCCCGCGGCGCCGTGGCGCCGTCGGCATCCACGTAACCGATCAAATCGCCGAAGGCGGCGAGTTTGAGGCCTTCGATGAGTGCGCCGCCCTTGCCGATCGGCTCCTTGAATTCCAGCACCCGGAGAGCCGCCGGGAATTCCGCCGCGACGCGCCGGACCACCCCGAGTGTGTCGTCGGTGCAACCATTGAGCACGACGACGATCTGGAATTTGCCGGAATAGTTCTCCTGAAAAAAGCGGGCGTAGTCGCGCAGCACCGGTTCGATGCGGCGCGCCTCGTTATAAGCCGGAATCAGGAGCAGCAGACTGGGATCAGGCACGCGGATTCAATAGCAGGAAGTCGCCGCGCAATCAATCTTGGGAAACGGGCGCAGGAAGTTTGCAGCCTGTCTGGTTGTTAGATGCCGTTCTCATCGCTTCGGCCATTTCTTGAAAAGCCGCTCATCGTTGCTGTCCTCTAGCGTAACACGCGTCTCTGCGCCTGTCGTCTGAAGAATCTGCGTCACACCAAGAACGGCCTCCTCACGAACGTGGTGTAAAGACACAAGCTCACGCGCATGGATTTGTCGAGCCAGACGCTTTATCTCGTGCGGGGGTGCATCGAGCCCGCTGCGAAGCCGCTTTCTGAGCTCCGATTTGGCATGATCATCCCATCCCGTTCCCCCGACGAAATCCTTCCAGCCCAAAATTTCAATCGTCGCCATAGGCACCTAACAGTTAATGGACAGCTTGGTTTGCAGCCAATCTCGCTTCACGTTGAAACCCTATTCCCGGCGCAAGTTTGTGTCCAGCGCCAAACAATTCTTGCCGCCGCGATTTTTCTTCAGCGCCGTCAGGCGCGGCATATTTGTAGAACCAGAAACAATAAAATCTAAAGCCCCGCTAGGGGCGGCATATTTGAATATATCGCTCCTGACGGAGCTTGGAATTTCTCTGGGCGCGTTTCTACAAATATGCCGCGCCTGACGGCGCTAAAATTTGTTTCCCGCGAAAATGTCCCGCCACTTGAAACTTGCAACCGGCAACCTGAAATCTTTTAATTTGGCATGGACCACCGGGAAGCTCTCATCGCGTTGAACCTCATCGAAAATGTCGGCCCGGTGCGGGCGCGGCTGTTGCTGGAACATTTCGGCGACGCGCCCAAAATTCTCGCCGCCTCCAAATCCGAGCTGCTCCGCGTCCGCAACATCGGCGAGGAAACCGCGGCGGCAATTGCCGGCTGGGAGAAAACGGTTGACCTCGCCGGCGAATTGAAACGCATCGCGGAATTCGGCTGCCACGTTTTGATTCAAAGCGATGAGAATTATCCCGAATCGCTCCGACAAATCTACGACCCGCCGCTGGTGCTTTACGTTAAAGGTTCCCTGACCGCGAAGGACAAAAATGCCGTGGCCATGGTCGGCTCGCGCATGACGACGCATTACGGCATCGAAACTGCGCGCAAGCTGGCGTATCAACTGGCTTATGTGGGCGTGACGGTTGTGAGCGGCGGCGCGCGCGGGATTGACACGGCGGCGCACCAGGGCGCGCTGTCGGCGAAAGGCCGGACGGTTTGCGTGCTTGGCACGGGCATCAACATCGTGTTCCCGCCGGAGAACCGGGACTTGTTCGAGCGCATTACCGAATCCGGCGCGGTCATCACGCAATATCCGTTCAACCGCAACGCGGACAAGCAATCCTTCGCCATTCGCAACCGCATTGTGGCCGGCATGACGCTCGGCACGGTGGTCGTGGAGGCGGACCTGCACAGCGGCGCGCTCATCACGTCGAATTTTGCCACGGAATATGGCCGGCAGGTTTTCGCCGTGCCCGGGCGGATTGATTCGCCGCGCAGCAAGGGCTGTCACGACCTGATCAAAAAGGGCGCGAAGCTGTGCGAAGGCGCGGAGGACATTTTGAGCGAGTTCGAGTATTTATTTCCGGGGAGCAACCGTCCGCCGTCGCCGGGCGAGACCGGCGTTCTTCCCGCGCTCACCCTGTCCGAAAACGAGAAACTTGTCTATGACGCGTTGAACAACGAGGAATCGAGCATTGACGAGGTCATCCGGCGCAGCAGTCTGCCGAGTTCGGCGGTCAGCGTGGCGCTGCTGGGTCTGGAAATGAAGCGCGTGGTGAAACAACTGCCGGGGAAATTGTTTGTGCGGAATAATTGAATTTCTCGTAATCCTAATCCCGCTCTTAATCTTAATCGCTTGAAGCGGATTAAGATTACGATGAAGATTAGGATTGGGATTTCAAACCGAAACAGGCTTGCGCCTTTGCGTCCAATGAAC
The DNA here is from genome assembly GCA_049516755.1 of Verrucomicrobiota bacterium. Classification (GTDB taxonomy): domain Bacteria; phylum Verrucomicrobiota; class Verrucomicrobiia; order Limisphaerales; family UBA11358; genus UBA11358. The sequence goes on from JBEKSU010000031.1 coordinate 19,390, forward strand.
TAGTAGTCGGCAAACACGGGACAAAGTTATGGCCATTTACACCATCATCGGCGGCGATCAAAAGCCATACAGTTCGGTCACTGCGGACGACATCCGCCAGTGGATTGCCGACGGCCGGCTCAATGGAGAATCCCTGGCGCGGGAGGAAAATGACACCGAATGGCGTTCGCTCTCGGCGTTTCCTGAATTCGCCGATGCGCTCGTCACCGGGACCGCGCCGCCGACGCCATTGACTGCGCCCGCGGCGGGTACGGATGCCGGGCGCGACGCGGCTTTGCAACTGGTCAAAGGCCCCGCCATCGCCTTGAAAGTTGTGGCCATTCTCAATATTGTTCTGGCGGCGTGGAGCCTGGTGAGAATGGCGTTTTTCTCCCCGAACCCGCAGCAATTCAACTCGGAGTTGCAGCAACTCAACAATCCCCAGCTCGAACAGTTGTTTCAAAAATGGATGCACCTGGCCTATGGTCCGCTCGGCGCGGTGGAAAGTCTTTTTGGTCTGGCCCTGTCGGTGTTGATATTGATTGGCGCAGCCAGAATGCAGTCGCTGCGAAGCCGTGAATTTGCCTTTGCCGCAGCCATCATGGCAATGGTGCCGTGCCTGACGCCCTGCTGTCTCATCGGACTGCCCTTCGGCATTTGGGCGCTCGTCGTTTTGAACAAGCCGGAAGTGAAGTCGCAATTCAATTGATGCACAATGACCGTCCGGACCATCCGACCGATAAGCCGCGCACGAGCCTGGACGTGCATCTTGACGAATCTATGCGCCACCCCGGGGCTTGGCTCGTTGATGGCGCGGCGGGTCTTGGCCGGAACCGGTCAATTGCTGCTCGCCTTGGCGGGTTTTGTTTTGATCGTGGGCTGGATATTTGAATTATGCTACAGCGTTTATCTCCAGCAACTCGGCAACCCGGTTCCGCCGGATTCATCCGGCTGGTTGTGGAAGTGGGGGTTGCTATTATTCGGCGCGGGCTGGGTGTGGTCGCTGGTCACAAGTTTAAGCCTGTTGCGTCAGGCAAAAGCCGACGGGCCG
>JBEKSU010000032.1:0-20274 GCA_049516755.1 Verrucomicrobiota bacterium
ACCGGCTGGGCTATCTTCATGCTCGTCTGGGGTGTGGGCGTCTCCAACATCGACAACTTCGTCAAACCGTGGCTCATCAGCCAGGGCAGCGACATGCCGTTCATCCTGATTTTCTTTGGCGTGGTGGGCGGCGCGCTGGCCTTCGGCTTCATCGGCGTCTTCCTCGGGCCGACACTGCTGGCGGTGGGATTCCGCATGTTGGAGGAATGGAGCCCCGCCACCCGCGCCTTGACTGACGAAGTCAAGAATCCGCAATCCGACTCCGCGAAAAATCCGTGAGCAAAACTCGGATCAAAAGTGGCCGTTGGTTAACGGTTGCCCTGACGCTGGTGCTGTGGATGGGCGTGGCGGCAATCCGGGCGGCGGCAACCGTCGAATCGAATGTCGTGCCCGGCGACATGCTGTTGCTCGACAACATGGGGCGCGTGGTGGCGGTGCCGACGAATGAAGTGCCTTCAGCCCTGCGGCCCGCAGCGGACATCGGCATGGAACGGCAGACCCCCAACCCGACCACGGGAGCAAGCATGCCGCAGGAAATTCTACAACGGACGCGAGCGGGCGCGGCTGGATTCCAATTTTTCCCCGACCAGCGCCCTCCGCTCATGCCTTATCTGGCGAGCCAGGACGAATATGGCAACACGGCCATCCGACCCGGCGCGCTCTATTACTTCACCCTGCTTGAAGGACCGGTGCAAGGTGCGAAATACCGGCTTTCGGAATACGGTTTCCGCTATTCGCTGGAACAGACGCTCACGTACGTCAACTTGTCCGACGTAATGAAAGGCGACAATGACCTGGCCTATTACACCTTCGATTTCAAGTCGAAGTGGGCGCTCTTCAATGCGCCCGATGCCGGCACCGCCGGTTGGATCAGCTCCCAGGTTGAAGCCAAGAACGGCCTCGATTCCGCCAGCAACAAGCAATCCGCCAAATCCAATCTCGGTACCCTGACCGATCCCACCGGCATCTGGTCGGACGTGAACGGGTTCCGCGTGCCGGAACTGGCGTGGCAACAGTCCGCGCGTAGCGGCGAAATCGTCGTGGTCGCGGGCATGGTCAGCCAGCGCAATTATATTGATCGCAACGCCTACGCCGACAGCGGTCGCAGCAAGTTCATGAATTCGGCCCTGATCAACTCGGAAGTGCTGCCCCTGGCGCAGTGCAATTTCGGGCTCAACCTCCAGTGGCAGCCGGCGGATGAATGGTACGCGATGGCCGGAGGTTCCGTCGGCAACGCCCCGGCCGGCAATGCGCCCTGGACGGATTACAGCAGCAAAAACTGGTCGTTGCCCGGGGAATTCGGCTACGCACCGCGGGACTTTTTCGACCTGGGCCCCGGCGTTTACCGCATCCAGCCGTTCGCGGCCGAGGTGGATGGCGCCACCGGCGGCGGACTGTGCTTCGACCTCCAGCAACAACTGGGTTCGGATTCGCCCATGGGCTGGTTCGGGCGTTTTGGCTTCGGCGGCAAGAAGGTGTCCGACGGCGCCTCGGCCCAGGCGGGCACTGGTTTCGTCCTGGAGGGACCGTTCAAACATGTGTTGTTGCAACGGACCAGCAACGATCTCCTTGGCGTCGGGTTTGTCTGGAGCCAGCCTTCGTCCACGACCAAGACAGTGTATCACGAGAACGAATACGTTCTGGAAACGGTCTATGCCCTGCAACTGACGCCCACGATCAAACTTCAGCCCGACTTTCAGATGATCTGGGACCAGGCCTTCCACCGGGACACCGACCACGCGATGGTCTTCCAACTCCAACTGGCCATGGCCTGGTAGCCAAGGGAAAAGTAATCAGTAATCAGTAGACCGCGTAAAAGGCCTCCGGCCTCACGTGGCAGGCCGCGCGGCCGACGGGTTGTCCGATGGCTTGGGGGAAGTTTCCCGCGTTGGTGGCCGGATTGCGTAGTGGTTGATGGTTGAGAGTTGAGGGTTGAGGGACAGGTAAAGGCTGAAGTTCATCCTGAAAACCCTGTTCATCCTGTAAGTGACCGGCGATAAGAGGTTGGTAGCGTATTGCACGTGACAGCCGCCGGCGCTGGTCGGCCGTTCCAGCGCCAGACCGGGAGTTCGCACCACGGTCAACACCGGCGCCGGCACCATCAGGGGTTGGGATTAAACCAGATACCCAAGTCCCATCCCCAGCGAAATCCAGAATCCTTATCGTTGGCGGCATAGCCATAAAACCTGGACACGGGACCGTACCTCACCAGATTGGTTCCACTCTTATCGAACACAAAATCCACATAACCGGTTTTCCCGCCCGGCACCATCAACGGGATGGTCAGGGGAATGGGAAAGATCGCGAGGTCGATGGCAATTCCGTGCCAGGCCCATTTGCCGGTCCGATAACGCAGGTAATTGGCGCCTTGTTCGCTGGGAGCGCCCAAAAGGTTGATGATGTCATTCGTCGAAGGCGAGTATAGCCGCGCTGATTGATTGGTTCCGGCCGGGCCGCTTCCAGGGTTGCTGATTTCAAAGCTGTAAACGTCATCGTTGTTGCGCCAGACACTGAAATTGTTGGCGCGTGCATGGTACACTTCCGCTTTGTGAGAACCAATCGTCTCGATACCTACCCAGCAGCAACCCGGCGTAAATGCCAAAACCAGCACCAGCAGCATTCCTCTCATGGTCACCGGGCTTATGATGGGAGCGAGTGTGTGCTGAAGGAGTGGCAGCGTCAATGGCGAGATGGTCGAAGGTTGTTGGTTGATCCTCCGCCGCCAAGGGGCGTGTTGCCCAAATGGAACGGAGCGCGGGTGTCCCACCCGCAGCCGCCGGGATTGCCAAATGAGCGCACGAAATTCCACGGGTTTTGGGGATGCTGAACGTGCTGCGGCTGAGACAGCCGCGCTCCGGCGTCTCCAAAATGATTTGGGCAACACGCCCCAAGGCTATGGAGGACGGGGGAGTTGAGTGACAAATAAACAGGGGAACTCCGATAAACTCCGATGAATCGCGAGTGGATCGCGAGCGGGCATCGAACATACAATCCCGCAATGCGGGACTGAACATCGAATCAAAGGGAGCCGGTGTAGTGTTGGCGCTGTGCGCCAATCCCATTGAGCCACAGGCTCGACACTACAACCACAAACGGCGCGCACGGCTTGTCCCGCCATAGACAGGCGACGGCGGAAGTGACGCGTCCGATTTACGATTGAAGCGGAAGTTTTCGTATGTTTCATGGTTTAAATCGGTGCCAATTGGCGGATCCGTGTCCATTCGTGGTTGAAAATCGGTGCGTCGTAAAATTTTGAAGCGGATGGTTGTTTTTTCCGGGACAACCAAACTACAATCCGATCATGAAACCATTCCTCCGTTGTTTGCTGGCCGCCGGCGTCGTGCTGCTGGCCGGTTGTTCCTCCACTCCCACCGAGCTGAACACCGGCACCGTGCATGCCAGCACGTTCAGCTTTGTGACCGGCCGGCCCATGCCGCCGGAGAACGCCGGGAAACGCGCGCAGCTTCACCAGCTCATCCAGGGCGCCATCACCACCAACCTGATGGCCAAGGGCCTTGGCCGGGTGCCGTCCGGCGGCGATGTCATTCTCGCCTACCTCATCATTTTGGGGGACAACGTGGCCACCACCGACGTGAATGACTATTTCGGTTACGGCCGGGATTCAGACGCGCTTCTGGACAAGGCTCATGTGAAGGGTGCCATTGACAGCAAGAATCCGAACCCCTTCGTGGCCGGCACGCTGGTCATTGACGTCATTGACGGCAAAACCTTCAAGCTGCTCTATCGCGATCATGTGACCCGTCAGGTCTTTCAAAATGTCCCCGAAAACGTGCGGGACGAGCGCATCCAGGAAGCGGTGGACCAGGCGCTGGCCGGATTGCGCGTCGCCCATTGAAACTGGCGATGGGGAGCAAAGACTTCGCTGCCAGCCATGCGGATTGCGCGGCGGCCTTCACCTGCGCTGCCGCCATGACACAAGCACCCCGGCAGGAAAATATCCGCCGTTATCCAACAGCTATTCGGGCAGGACACCTTTGCGCGCCGTTTCCAAGGCCATCCACAGGCCGGACCGCGTGATCAGTCCGATGGGGCAATCCGGCTGCTCGTGGGTCACCACCGGCAGATGGCCGACATCCTTGGCGGCAAACCGTTTCAGGATGGTAAACAAATCCTCGTCCGGGTAAGCCCGATACACTTCGGAGGACATGATTTCCCTGACTTTGACGCCCGGACGCTGGGCTTCGGGAATCCGATGGGCCGACAGCAGCGTCACCCGGCCGCTCAACCGGTGCTGTTCCACCACGGGCAACCCGCTAAGACCGTAATCGCCCATCAATATAATGGCATCGGCAACGGAGGCGTCGATGTTGATGCAGACCGGCAGGTGAATCATCACGTCGCTGGTCTTCACGCGGCGCAGCACGATCGGCTCGAATTCGTCGGCGTGGAAGGGTGAATCGAGCCGGCTGCGGACCTGCGCCGGAAAGATCGTTTTCTTGCCCGAGAGAATAAAGGCCGTCACGACCGCAAACATGGCGGGCGCCAGCAGGCCATAGCCGCCGGTCATCTCGGAAATCATGATGATGGTGGAGATCGGCGCCTTGGCCGCAGCGGCGAAAAACGCCACCATGCCCACGATGGCAAAGTTGCCGGGATGCGCGTCCAGCGAGGGGAAAAGGTGGCTCACGGCATTGCCGAAGGCCCCGCCAAACATCCCGCCGGTGACCACGCTCGGACCAAAAGCGCCGCCGGAATTGCCGGAACCGAGCGTCAGCGACACGCTGAGGATTTCCGCAAAGGCCGCCGCCAGCAACACCAGCGGCGGCAGCATGACGAGGTTCCGGTTGATGGCGAATTGCGCCCAGCCGTAACCCGTGCCCACCACGGTCGGGATTGCCAAACCCAGCAGGCCCGTGCAAAGCCCGCCAATGGTGGCGGCCAGCCACAGGGGAAACCGCTTGAAGAAACGCTCGATGCGGAAATAAACACCGAACATGAATCGCGCCAGCAGACCGCAACCGACCCCCAACAAGGCATAGAAGACCAGGGACCAGGGATGGGTGAATTGCATCATTTCGGGCGGCGGATTGAAAATGGGCTGAAACCCGGTGACCGAACCCACAATGGAATAACCGACCACCGACGCGATCAGGCCGGGCACCAGCGCCTCGACCTCGAAATCCTCCGTATAAAAAATTTCCGCGCCGATGATGGCGCCTGCCAGCGGCGCCTTGAAGATGGCGGCGATGCCGGCGCCCAGTCCGGCGGCCAGGGCGATGTTGCATTCCCGCGCCGAGAGTTTGAGGGCCTTGGCGATGCTCGCGCCGGTGGCGGCCCCGATTTGCGCGATCGGCCCTTCGCGGCCGGAGGTCAAACCGCTGCCGATGGTGATGGCGGAAGTGATCAGCTTGAAGAGGGTGGTTCGGAGCCCGATCTTTTCATTGTTATGAAACGCCCGTATGGCCGCGTTGGTGCCAATGCCCGCCGTTTCCGGGGCCAGTTTCCAGATCAGCAGACCGCTGACCAGACCGGCGGTACCCGTGACCAATGGCAGCAGCCACGGCCGGGTCATGTTGAAAACATAATCTCCCGAACCGCCTTCACCGCCGGGTATCGGCGGCGTGTAGCCCACAATCGCGCCGAGCACGTAATGCGTGGTCAGATGAATGCACCAGATCAGCGCCAGGGCACCAATCCCCGCGCCAATGCCGATCAGGATGCCAATGAATCCCCACTTGCGGAGAAAGGTGGCGCCCTCTCCGATGTCGGGAATCTCTTTGAACCAAAGCCGCTTCAACATACGTGCCGCAAATCAACCGGCGCAAATCGGACCGCTGCTTCCCTGGCGCGTTTGTGCTCCGCCGCCAAAAGCTTTCGCGATTGGCTTTTCATGACCGTGATTCACGCGCCGGGATCGGGAATGTCCTGCGTGGCCTGCGAAAAAATGCGTATGTTAAAACGATGTCAGCCGTGCCACGCCGGGTCAAGAAACAAAACCCTGGCGCAACTGCCGATTTGCATCGGCGGTCCCCCGGCGATCTGGTAGGACGGTGGCGCAAACTTCATCACGCAGCGCCTGCCCAACGTGTTTCATGTCCGCCGGATGGCCTCCCGGCCGAAGCAGGTCGCGCGGATGCGGAATCTGAACCACCTGACACCGGCAGAAGCCGTCCGGGTCGTCAAACTGAAAGACCGGCCCCGGGGGCTCTACTTGAAAACCCACTTTCACGTGTGCATTGACGACGACCTGTTCTATCATCTGATCATCAATACGGACCGCATTCCGTACCCGGATGCGGCGCGGTTGATCACCGAAGAAACCAGGAGTAGTTTCCGAGGCGGAATGGGGAGCGGAGAAGAAACGAAATCCTGACCCTGGCTTTATGACGAATAAATCCGGACAGCGAAAGGGACAGATTATGAACAAGCAAGAAAACGTCAGCCATCCCATTTACGGTTGTCCACCGGCGGGCATCCCGGGATTCGAGCCCCTGGCCGAGCTTGCCCTGGACATGCGCTGGTCGTGGAACCATGCCGCCGACGACATCTGGCGGCAGCTCGATCCCACGCTGTGGAACCTCACGCACAATCCCTGGGTGGTCTTGCAAACGGTCTCGCGGGACCAACTCGAACGCACGCTGGCCGATCCGGATTTCTGCAAAAAAGTCGAGTCTCTTGCCGGGGCCAAACGCCGGGCAGCGGAGGCGCCCGCGTGGTTCCAGCAAAATCATCCGCAGTCCCCGCTCACCTGCGTCGCCTATTTCAGCATGGAATTCATGTTGAGCGAGGCGCTGCCGATCTATTCCGGCGGATTGGGCAACGTGGCGGGCGACCAGCTCAAGGCCGCCAGCGACCTGGGGGTACCGGTGGTGGGCGTGGGTTTGCTCTACCAACAGGGTTATTTCCGCCAGATGATTGACCGGGACGGGACGCAACAGGCGCTGTTTCCGTACAACGATCCCGGGCAGTTGCCGATCACGCCCCTGCGCGACCCGAACGGGGAGTGGTTGCGGATCGAAATCAAGCTGCCCGGTTACTCCGTCTGGCTGCGCGCCTGGCAGGTGCAGGTCGGCCGGGTGAAACTTTATCTGCTCGACACCAACGATGCCGCCAATTTTCCGGCGCATCGCGGCATCACGAGCGAACTTTATGGCGGCGGCCCCGAACTGCGGCTCAAGCAGGAGTTGCTGCTCGGGATTGGCGGCTGGCGGCTGCTGCGCGCCCTCGGCATCAAACCGGAAGTGTGCCATCTCAACGAAGGGCACGCCGCTTTCGCCGTGCTCGAACGCGCCCGGAGTTTCATGCAGGAGACCGGACAATCCTTCGCCGCGGCCCTGGCCGTCACCCGCATGGGCAATCTGTTCACCACCCACACCGCGGTACCCGCCGGTTTCGACCGTTTTGCCCCGGCCCTCATCGAGCCCTATCTCGGCATCTACGCCGGGAGGCTCGGCATTCCGCTGCATGACCTCCTAGCCCTGGGCCGGTTGAACCCGGACGACTCCTCGGAAAGTTTCAACATGGCGTATCTGGCCCTGCGCGGGAGCGGCGCGGCCAACGGCGTGAGCCGGCTGCACGGCCAGGTGAGCCGGCGCATTTTCAGCCTCTTGTTTCCGCGCTGGCCGGAGGACGAGGTGCCCATCGGACACGTCACCAACGGCGTCCACGTGCCCAGCTGGGATTCCGCCATGGCGGACGAACTCTGGACCCAATCCTGTCACAAGGACCGCTGGCTGGGCGGAGGGGATACGCTGGAACAGGACATTCGCTGCGTTCCCAATGACCGGCTCTGGCACATGCGCACCACCGCCCGCCAAGCGCTCGTTGAATATGCCCGCGAACACCTGGCCCGGCAGTTGGTCGCCGCCGGCACGCCACCCGCAATCGTGGACCAGATCCGGACGATATTCGATCCCGGCGCGCTGACGCTGGGATTTGCCCGCCGCTTTGCGACTTACAAACGGCCGAACCTGCTGCTGCACGACCCGCAACGGCTGTTGCGCATCCTGAACCATCCGCAACGCCCGGTGCAACTCATCATCGCCGGCAAGGCCCATCCAGCGGATGCGCCGGGACGGGTCTTGATCCGGGAATGGATCCGGTTCATCCGCCGCCCGGAGGTGCGCCGCCACGTGATTTTCCTCAGTGACTACGACATGCTGCTTACCGAACACCTGGTGCAGGGCGTGGATGTCTGGCTCAACACCCCGCGCCGGCCCTGGGAGGCGTGCGGCACGAGCGGCATGAAGGTGCTCGTCAACGGCGGCGTCAACCTGTCCGAACTGGATGGCTGGTGGGCCGAAGCCTACACGCCCGAGGTGGGCTGGGCCCTGGGCGATGGCCGCGAACACGACGATGATCCGGCGTGGGACGCCGCCGAAGCCGGTGCGCTCTACGACCTGCTCGAACAACAGGTGATTCCCGAGTTCTATTCGCGCGGACCGGACGGCATTCCCGCCGCGTGGGTCGCACGGATGCGGGAAAGCATGGCGCGATTGACGCCGCAGTTTTCCGCCAGCCGGGCGGTTCGCGAATACACCGGGCAACATTATCTCCCCTTGGCGTCAGCCTATCGCCAGCGCTCTGCCGATAAAGGCGCGGCGGGCTTGCGGCTGGTTGAATGGCGCCAATCACTGGAACAAAAATGGGCGGGTCTGCGCATCGGGGAAGTGAAGGTGGAAACCAAGGGCAAGCAGCACCAGTTTGAGGTTCAGGTCCATCTCAATGACCTCGATCCGGATGCGGTGCGAGTTGAGCTTTATGCCGACGGAATGAACGGCAGCGCGCCGACGCGGCAGGAAATGAAACGCGTTCGTCAACTGGCTGGCGCCCCGGGCGGCCAGGTTTACCGCGCGGCGGTGTCCGCGTCCCGCCCGCCGGCGGACTACACGGCGCGCGTGATACCGCACTGCAACGGCGCTGCGATTCCTCTGGAAGACGCACGAATCCTGTGGCAGCGATGATCCGGGCGACCGAAACAAAGACGATGAAAAAAACGACCGCCATCACCTGCCTGTTCCTGGACATCGGCGGCGTCCTGTTGACCGATGGCTGGACGCACCAGGCCCGAAAAGCGGCGGCGGACCGGTTCAACCTCGACCTCCAGGAAATGGAAGACAGGCACCACCTGACGTTTGACACGTATGAAGTCGGTAAACTGACGCTGGCGGAGTATCTCGATCGGACCGTTTTTTATCGGAAGCGTCCGTTCACGCGGGCTGAATTTCGGAGCTTCATGTTCTCCCGGTCAAAACCCTTTCCGGAGATGATCGATCTGGTCTGCCGCCTCAAGGCCCGGCACCGGCTCAAGATCGCCGTTGTCAGCAATGAAGGGCGCGAACTGAATCTGCACCGGATTCACAAATTCAAGCTCGGCGCTTTTGTGGATTTTTTCATTTCCTCCTGCTTCGTTCATTTTCGCAAGCCGGACGCGGATATTTACCGGCTGGCGCTGGATGTCGCGCAAGTGCCCGCCGAACGCGTGGTTTATATCGAAGACCGGCCGATGTTCGTACAGGTTGCCGGGACCCTGGGCATCCGCGGCATCCGCCACACGGATTACCAGGCTACGCGCGCCAAACTGGCTTCGTTCGGATTGAAAATCGCCGCATGAACGCACTGCCCGTCATCGCTGCCGTCGAGGCACATTCCCAGCCAGTCGTCCTGGCCATCTTTGCCGTCACTTACCTGGGCATCGCGATTGGGCGTGTCCCGGGACTGAAACTCAATCGCGTGGGCATCGCCCTGCTCGGCGCCATCGCCCTGATGATTTTCGGGGGCATCGGCTCCGGCGCGGTCATTTCCTACATCAACTGGCCGACCATATTTCTGCTGTTTGGATTCTTCGTGCTCTCGGCGCAACTGCGCCTGTCCGGATTCTACGACCGGGTGGCCAACGGCATTGCCGCGCGGCTGGAAAATCCCGCGCGCTTTCTGCTCGTCTTGATGCTGGCCACCGGCGGCCTCTCGGCGATTCTGAATCACGACATCGTCTGCTACGTTTTTGCGCCCATTGTCGGCACCGCGCTGCTCCGCAAACGGCTCAATCCCGTTCCGTTCCTGATCGCGCTGGCCATCGCGAGCAACATCGGCGCGGCGGCAACGATCATCGGCAACCCGCAGGACATGATGATCGGCCAGGTCGCGCACTTGAATTTCGGCCATTACCTGCTTTGGTGCGGCGCTCCGGTCATTTTCGCCATGGCCGCCGCCTATGGCATCATCTGGCTGATGTCGCGGAACCAACTCGAATCCGTTTTGCCCGTTCAAAGCGAGTCCAGCCAACAAACCTATCCCTTCAACCAACTGCACACGATCAAGGGTCTGGTTATTCTCGCGGTGGTCATCGGCTTGTTCTTTACCTCCCTGCCCAAGGAGGTGATCGCTCTGGCCGCCGCCGGCATTCACCTGGCCAGCACCAGGTTTCGCACCGAGGATTTGTTGAAGCTGGTGGACTGGCCCATCCTTGTGCTCTTCATGGGCCTGTTCGTCGTGACCGGCGCGTTTCAATCCACCGGTTACGGCGACCAGGCGGTGCAATCGCTCGCGCACAGCGGGTTCAACCTCAACCAGCCGCACTGTCTGGCGCTGACGACGGCGGTGTTGTCCAACCTGATCAACAACTCGGCGGCGGTGATGTTGTTGCTGAAGGTCGTGGATCTTTCCCATCCGGCCACGGCCTACATTCTCGCCCTGGCCAACAGCTTTGGCGGCAGCCTGATCATCATCGGCAGCGTGTCCAACATCATTGTGGTGCAGCAGGCGCGCGAACTGGGCGTGCATATTTCATTCCGCGCTTTTGCCCGCCTCGGCGTGCCGGTGACGCTGGCGGCCATCGCCGGCCTGCTGGCGTGGGTGACATTGATGAATTGACCTGGATATTTCACATTTACTTGTATGCAAACTGGCGGAATTTTCGTGGCGCAGGCTTCCAAACCTGCTGTGTCGCCAACTTCCAAGTCGGCAGCATGTGTGAACTGTCGTGGCGCAGGCGGGTTTGGAAACCCGCGATACAGCAGACTGGGAAGTTTGCGCCACACTTGTCAGCAAGCTGTCGCTTGTGAAATTTCCGGGCAAAGTTCTGAACCATGAACGCGAAACGAGCAAAGACCAAAGGGCATCGCGGGGCCCAACCCCGAAGCAAACCGCCGGCGGCATGCATCCTGACCATCAATGGCGGTTCGTCGAGCATCAAGTTTGCGTTGTTCGAAGCCGATGGCGAACTGCGGCGGGTTCTGCAAGGCCATATCGAAGGCATCGGCCTGCCGCAGGGAAGTTTCGCGGTAAAAGGGTCGAACCAGACCGACAACTTTTCGCGGTCGGTGGCTGCGCCGGACCACACAGCGGCGGTTGCCGTCCTGATGGATTGGATTCAGGAACGAATCGAACGCGGTGCGCTGGCCGCCGTGGGCCACCGCGTCGTGCATGGCGGTCCGAAATATTGGGAACCGCAGCGCATCACCCCGGCAATGATTGACGAACTGCACCAGCTCAGCCCGTTCGATCCCGAACACCTGCCGGAGGAAATTTTGTTGACCGAGGCGTTTCATCGGCGGTTCCCCGATTTGCCGCAGATTGCGTGTTTCGACACGGCATTTCATCATGACCTGCCGCGCGTGGCCCATTTGCTGCCGATTCCGAGGCGCTATGATGCCCGGGGGGTCCGGCGTTATGGATTTCACGGCTTGTCTTGCGCCTATCTCATGGAGGAACTTGCCCGCGTGGCCGGCGCCAGGGCCGCCCAGGGCCGTGTGATTCTGGCGCATCTTGGCAACGGCGCGAGCATCACCGCCGTACGCGGCGGCAAGAGCATGGACACCAGCATGAGTTTTACGCCCACCGCCGGCCTGCCCATGAGCACCCGTTCGGGCGATTTGGACCCCGGTCTCGGCTGGTATCTGTCGCGAACTGAAAATGTCACGGCCACGCAATTCCACCACATGGTGAATCACGAGTCGGGTTTGCTGGGTGTTTCGGAAACCAGTTCCGACATGCGCGAGCTGCTGTTGCGGGAAAGGGAGGACGTTCGCGCCGCCGAAGCCGTGGCCCTGTTTTGTTATCAGGTGAAAAAATGGATTTGCGGAATGGCCGGGGCATTGGAAGGTTTGGACACGCTGGTTTTCGCGGGCGGCATTGGCGAGAGCGCGCCCGAAATCCGCGCGCGGATTTGCACCGGGCTGGGATTTCTCGGAATTGAACTCGCCCGGAAACAAAACGCGGCCAATGCCGGCGTGATTTCCAAAAAAACCGGCCGGGTGGCCGTCCGGGTCATCCGCACGGACGAGGAATGGATGATCGCCAAGACGGTCGGCCGCGTGTTGGAACTTGGGATGGGAAAGGAGGCATCATGATTTTACTGCCACTCCCATTTCCCGAGCCATCCGAATTGCCGCCAGGTCTTGGAGTGCGCCAGCCCTCTGGCGCTTTGGAACTCCGGCCATGGCAAAAGCGGTGGAGGGCCATCGCAGTCCAGGACGCTGGCGCGCCATTGGAGCGTGGCCAAAATTGCTTGAGCCGCGGATGACCATTCCATAAAAAATGACGAAGGAAATTTATGAAGAATGCAAAACAAGTTAACAAAGCCAACCCGCCATTGTTGCCCGACCTGCTGCGGAGAATGGATGCCTATTGGCGCGCGGCCAATTATCTGTCCGTCGGACAAATTTATCTCTACGACAACCCGCTGCTGAAGCGACCGCTGACGCTCGCGGATGTGAAGCACATGCTGCTGGGACACTGGGGCACGACGCCCGGACAAAACTTCATTTACGTGCACCTGAACCGGATCATCAAGAAGTACGACCTCGACATGATCTACGTTTCCGGTCCCGGCCACGGCGGCCCGGCCGTCGTGGGCAATACTTATCTTGAGGGCACTTACAGTGAAATCTATCCCAACATCAGCCAGGATGAAGCCGGGTTGCGGAAGCTCTTTATTCAATTTTCGTTTCCCGGAGGAATCCCCAGCCACGCCTCGCCGGAAACGCCCGGCTCAATCCATGAGGGCGGCGAATTGGGCTATTCGCTCAGTCATTCCTTCGGGGCGGTGTTCGACAATCCCGAGCTCATCGTCGCCTGCGTCGTCGGTGATGGTGAAGCGGAAACCGGACCGCTGGCCACGGCGTGGCATTCCAACAAATTTCTCAATCCGGCCACCGACGGCGCGGTGCTGCCCATCCTGCATCTCAACGGCTACAAGATTTCCAACCCGACCGTGCTCGCCCGCATCACGCGCGAGGAACTGGAACAATTGCTCCGCGGTTACGGCTGGACGCCTTACTTCGTCGAAGGTCACGAGCCGGAGAAGATGCACCAGGCCATGGCCGCGACGCTCGACACGGTGGTGGAGCAGATCAAAAAAAATCAGCAGGACGCCCGCGCCGGCGGCAAAGTTGAACGTCCACGCTGGCCAATGATCGTTCTCAATTCACCCAAGGGCTGGACGGGACCCAGGAAGGTGGATGGCGTGCAGGTTGAAGGCACATTCCATGCGCACCAGGTGCCGCTCTCCGACCCGGCCGAGCATCCCGAGCACCTCAAGCTGCTGGAAGACTGGCTGAAGAGCTACCGGCCGGAGGAACTTTTCGACGAGCGGGGCCGCCTGAAACCGGAACTGGCCGAACTGGCGCCGAAGGGCGACCAGCGCATGGGCGCAAACCCCCATGCCAACGGAGGCATTCTGCTCCGTGATCTGCGGATGCCGGATTTCTGCGACTACGCAGTGGACGTGACCGTGCCGGGCATTCGCGGCATTGGCGACACGCATGTGCTGGGAAAATTTCTGCGCGATGTGGCAAAGTTGAATCAAACGCAGCGAAACTTCCGCATCTTCGGCCCGGATGAATCCCTCTCAAACGGTTTGGAAGCCGTCTTTGAAGTGACCCAGCGCCAATGGGAAGGCGCGACCGTGCCGAACGACGAATTTCTCGCGCCCGACGGGCGGGTGATGGAAATGTTGAGCGAACATCAATGCGAAGGCTGGCTGGAAGGTTATCTGCTCACCGGCCGGCACGGATTGTTCAATTGTTACGAGGCGTTCATCCACATTGTGGACTCGATGTTCAACCAGCACGCCAAGTGGCTGAAGATCACTTCGGGTCTGCCGTGGCGGCGGAAAATCGCCTCGTTGAACTACCTGCTGGCCTCGCATGTCTGGCGGCAGGACCACAACGGCTTCACTCACCAGGACCCTGGTTTCATTGATCACGTGGTGAACAAGAAAGCATCCGTCGTTCGGGTTTATCTGCCGCCGGACGCGAACTGCCTGCTCTCGGTGATGGACCACTGCCTGCGCAGCCGGCACTACGTCAACGTCGTGATCGCGGGCAAACATCCGGCGCCGCAATGGCTGACGATGGATGCCGCCATCAAACATTGCACCGAAGGCATCGGCATCTGGCAGTGGGCCAGCAACGACCAGAACGCCACAACCGACGTGGTCATGGCCTGCTGTGGCGACGTGCCGACGCTGGAAACGCTGGCCGCCGTCTCCATTTTGCGCGAACATCTGCCCGACCTGAAAATCCGGGTGGTCAACGTCGTGGACCTCATGAAGCTGCAGCCGCAAACCGAGCACCCGCATGGATTGAGCGACACGGATTTCGACGAACTCTTCACCAAGGATAAACCGGTCATCTTCGCCTTTCATGCTTATCCGTGGCTGATCCACCGGCTGACCTATCGCCGCACCAATCACGACCACATCCACGTTCGCGGCTACAAGGAAGAAGGCACCATCACGACGCCCTTTGACATGACGGTGATGAACGAGCTGGACCGCTTCCACCTCGTGATGGACGCCATTGACCGGCTGCCGCAGACCGGCCCCAAGGGGGTTTACCTGAAGCAGCAGCTCAAGGACAAGCTGGTCGAACACAAGCAATACATCACAAAGAACGGCCAGGACCTGCCGGAAATCCGTGATTGGAAATGGGTCCAGCCGCGGAAATCAAAAGCCAGATGAATCGAGCGGCGCGATGCCGGGCCTGCGGGAAAACCGCTGCGCCACATCAAGCCGGGCTGGCCGCCTTTGCTGTCAGCGGGTCAATTGCGGGCTGCCCGGTGACAATGTTGTCCACATGGCGGCTGCCTCTGCAAATCTGCCTTTCGGGCGGGAATTGAACCCGCCTTCGCGAAGTGAATTTGGATGAAGCACGGATTGCGATTTGATCGCCGAGCCAGCGGCCTTTACTTTTCGTCGGCCGTTCCGCCGCAGCCTGCAATTTCGGGCTGGATTTCCTGCGGCGGTTCGGCTGACATTGGCGCCGCCACCCGGCAACCAACATGAGCCAGCCCAACCCGTCCCATTCCCGGTCGTCCAGCGTCGCCAGCGTCCTGACTGCTACGCGCGGTTTCCTCCGCACCCAGTTGTGGGTCTGGCCGCTGGTCGCCGCGCTGGTTCTCGTGTTCCTTGGCGTCTGGCTGCGGGTGAAAATGGAGGGTGCCACCAAACAGCAGATTGCCGATACGCTCCAGACCATCCTCAATGCCAATGTCGAGGCGCTGCGTTCGTGGTCCACCACGATGAAGTCGGATGCGGAAGACGCGGCGGAAGACGACCGCGTGCGCGAACTCGTTGTCGGCTTGATTCAAAAGTCAAAATCCAGTGCGCAGGTCCAGGCGACGTTGCTGACAGCGCCGGAGCTTTCCGCCTTGCGCAAACATCTGAAACCCTTGCTCGAACGCCGCGGGCTCAGCGGGTTCGTGGTGCTGGACACCAATTTCATGGTGCTCGCCGCGATGCGTGACCAGCTTATCGGCATGCAAAGACCGCCAGGCAACGCGGAGGCACTGGCATCGTGCTTGGCTGGCAAAGTCCTCGTCACCCAGCCTTTCCCCAGTGTGCAAATGTTGCAGGATCAACGAGGCAACCTGCGTGCCGGCGTGCCTACCATGTTTGCCGCCGCTCCCATCCGTTCAGCCGACGGCCAGGCCATCGCCATCCTCGGATTGCGCATCGAGCCGGACAAGGATTTCACGCGTATTCTGGCCACAGCCCGCGCTGGCCAGACCGGCGAGACCTATGCCTTCGGCCGCGATGGCAAACAACTTTCCGAAAGCCGCTTCGACAACGACCTCAAGCGCCTGGGATTGGTTCCGGACGAGCCGGATGCGCGCTCGATCCTGACCCTGGAGTTGCGCGATCCGCTGGTGGACCTCAGCCAGGGACGCCAGTCACCCAAGCGCCGCACGGAACTGCCGTTCACCCATGCGGTGAGCGAGGCGTTGGCCGGCCACGCGGGCGTGGATGCCGATGGTTACCGCGATTACCGCGGCGTGCCGGTCGTGGGCGCGTGGATGTGGCTGGATGATTTCAACATGGGCCTGGTCACTGAGATGGATCGGTCCGAGGCGTTCCGTCCGTTGCACATCCTGCGGACGGGTTTCTGGTCCATCTTCGGATTATTGGTGGTCGGAGCGGTGATGATATATGTGCTGATGCGCCTGGCCAACCGGCTGCAGACGGCGGCCCAGAAGGCGGCTTTGAAGGCCAGACAGCTCGGCCAGTATGCGCTGGATGACAAGATCGGCGAAGGCGCGTTCGGCGCGGTTTATCGCGCGCATCACGCGCTGATGCGCCGCCCGGTGGCGGTGAAATTGTTGCAGACGGACAAAATGAACCAGACCAGCGCCGCGCGGTTTGAACGGGAAGTGCAGATGACCGGCCAGTTGACCCATCCCAACACCATCGCCCTCTACGATTACGGCCGCACGCCCGAAGGCATTTTCTATTACGCGATGGAATTTCTCGAAGGCCTGACCCTGGACCGGCTGGTGAAACAATACGGCGCGCAGCCGGAGGGCCGGGTCATTGCCATCCTGCGGCAGGTGTGCGGTTCGCTCGCCGAAGCGCACGCCATCGGCCTGGTGCATCGCGACATCAAGCCGGCCAATGTCTTCCTGACACAGCGCGGCGGCGTGCCGGATTTTGTCAAGGTGCTCGACTTCGGCCTCGCCAAGGCGCGCGACACCCAGGCCGGAGCCGAATTGACCATGGCCGAAGCCACACTCGGCACACCGCTCTACATGTCGCCCGAGGCCGTGGAACATTCCAATGATGTGGACGCGCGCAGCGACCTCTACTCATTGGGAGCAGTGGGTTATTTTCTCGTCACCGGCAACGTGCTGTTCGATTGCCTTACCTTGGGAGAAGTGCTGATGCACCAGGTGAAGGATTTGCCCGTGCGGCCCTCCGAAAGGTTGGGCAAGCCCGTGTCACCGGATTTGGAGGAACTGTTGATGCGCTGTCTGGCCAAAAAGCCCGCGTCGCGTCCGGCCACTGCCCGCGAGCTGGATGACGCGCTGGCCCGCTGCCGGAACGCTGCCGACTGGACGCGCGAACTGGCCGACGAGTGGTGGCGCAAATTTGCCGCCGCGCAAAGCGAGAAAACCATGGTAACCACAACTCCGCCGGCGGCAAAATGACCACGCTCATCTTGACAACTTATCCGTGAGCAAAACATCGAAATCATGGTTGTGGGCCCTGGCCCTCGCAGCATTCACGCTGCCAGCCCGGGCCGACGTGTTGATCTGCACGAACGGCGAGCGGTTCGTCGGCACGGTGATCGAGGAAACCACCAACACCGTGATATTCCAATCCGATCTTGGCGGCCGGTTGACCTTGTCGTCGGACCAAATCAGCCGATTCGAGCGGACTCTGCCCGGCGAAACCAACGCGCCGATGACGACGGTCGCCACTTCCACCAATACCCCCGCGGCGCCGGCGTCCACCAACGCTCCTTCGTGGAAGCCGCCCGGTATCGGCCACGACGGGTCTGATTGGGTTCAACTCAAGTCCGGTGAATGGCTGCGTGGCCAGCTCAAATACATCCAGAACAAGGAGGTGGAGTTTGACAGCGACGAACTGGATCAAATGACGTTGAAGTTGAAGGACGTCCGGAGCGTGTACACGGCGCATCGCGTGTTCACCCAGTTCGAAGGGCGGGCGCCGGCCTACGGCACCGCCGTGGTCAGCAACGATGTGGTGATGGTCAACGGACTGGAGCCGCTTAGTCTGCCCCTGGATGATCTCATTGGCATAACCCCGAGCGGAGGCAGAACCGGAATGCGAGACTGGTCGGGAGAGGCCAACGTTGGCATCAGCTTGCAGTCGGGTAACAACAGCCAGACCGCTGTCACCAGCAGCGCGGAACTGGCCCGGCGCACGCCCAGCACCACGCTGCTGATGGATTACCTGGGCAATTACAGCCAGGTTAACCATGTCGAGAACGCCAACAATGACCGCGTAAACGTCACCTACGACATCCGGCTCAACCGCGATTGGTTCGTACGCCCCGTCCAGTTTGAATGGTACAAGGACCCGCTGGCCAATATTTCGTGCCGCCTGACGGGTGGCGTTGGCGCGGGCTATTACATTTTTGACCGCACCGGGCTGGAGTGGCTGGTGTCGGCCAGCCCCAGTTATCAATACACCAAGTTTGAGACGGTCGAGCCGGGCCAGTCCGACACCGAGACCACTCCGGCCGGGGTGCTGAATTCGAACTTCAAGGTGGACATCACCGATCGCCTGACGTTCATCCAGACGTGGCAGAGCACCTTTACCTCGGAGAAGGCGGGACAATACACGCATCACTCGGTGACCACGCTGGAATTTGAAATCAAGCGGCACCTCAACTTGGACGTGTCGTTCATCTGGGATTACCTCCAGAACCCCGAGGCCAGATCCGACGGCGTCGTGCCCGAAAAGAGCGACCGTTATCTAACGGTTGGGTTCGGCGTGAGGTTTTAGAGCCGCGCAACTTTTGGTTCCTCCGAAACCGGGCCGGAGGATGAGTTCGTGCTTGCACCGGTTGCTTGAGGGCGACAAAGCTTGTGGCCATGGCCATCATCCGATGCCGCCGGTTTGCCGCCGCCACAGTGACGGTTTTGTTCCTGCTGCTGGGGATGGCATCGCCGGCCGGGGCCGCCGATATCGCTGACGCCGCGCCGACGAATGCCCCGGAGATATCCCCATTCCCGCCGCCCTTGGAAAGCTATCACGACGCGGACATGACCGGTGTGTGGCACGTCCTGATAAATCGGGTGCATCTGGAACCGTTCAACCTGTGGGCCACGCTGATTTTTCTCGCCGCGGTGATTCACACCTTCCTGACGCATCGATTCATCCGGTGGTCGAATATCCTGGAAGAACAGCATGAACAGCGCTGGCGGGCCGACGCCGACAACACCGGGCCGTGCCCGGCCTCGATGCTGGCACGGGTGCTGCATTTTTTTGGCGAGGTGGAGGTGGTATTCGGCATCTGGGTCGTTCCCCTGTTTGCGCTGATGATATGGCGGGTGGGCCGGCAACCCACGCTCGACTATCTCAACGAGCGCGTCAGTTACAGCGAACCGTTGTTTGTCGTGACCATCATGGCGATTGCGTCCACGAAACCCATTCTGAATCTGGCGGAACGTTGTCTCCGGTTCTTTGCCCAACTGGGCGGCGGCGGGCCGGGCGCGTGGTGGCTGGCCATTCTCACCCTGGGACCGCTGCTGGGTTCACTCATCAGCGAACCGGCGGCGATGACCATCTCCGCCCTGCTGCTGGGCCGGCAGTTTTACGCGTTGAAACCCGCGCCGCGCTTCGCCCATGCCACGCTTGGATTGCTGTTCACCAACGTCTCGGTCGGCGGCGTGCTGACGCATTACGCAGCGCCGCCGGTGCTGATGGTGGCCGGGCCGTGGGGCTGGAACACGCTGTTCATGTTCCGCCATTTCGGCTGGATCGTGCTGCTCGGCATCGCCGCCGCCAACACCGGTTATTATCTCGTCTTCCGAAACGAACTCGCCCGGTTGAAACCGGATTCGGAGGCCGCCGACTACGCGCCGCAACCGGACGGCCACGATTCCATTCCAGTGTGGGTGACGGTGGGACATCTGGTGTTCATGGCGGCCTTGGTCTGGTACGCCCATTTTCCGGTCTTCCTCATTGGTGTGTTCCTGTTCTTCCTGGCGTTCTTCGAAGTGACGGCGGAGTACCAGTCCGAGCTGCAACTGCGTTCGCCGATTCTGGTGGGTTTCTTTTTGGCCGGCCTGGTCATCCACGGCGGCCTCCAGCAATGGTGGATTGCCCCGGTCCTGAGCCGGCTGAACGAGGTGCCGCTCCTGCTGGGCGCCATCGGCCTGACGGCGTTCAACGACAACGCCGCCATCACCTATCTCTCCACGCTGGTACCCAACCTGGCCGACGTAATGAAATTTGCCGTGGTTGCCGGGGCGGTCACGGGCGGCGGGCTGACCGTGATTGCCAACGCCCCCAATCCCGCCGGCCAATCCATCCTGAAACAATTTTTCCCCGACGGCATCTCCCCG